>CAYYRS010000010.1:0-81725 GCA_964474335.1 uncultured Campylobacterales bacterium | reverse complement strand
GAGCTTGGACTTATTCGCTCTTATGTAGCAAAATAATCCAAGTCAACTTGAAAAAGAAAAACGAAGTAAAATTATACCTCTTAATTTTCTTTAATTTCTCCTATAACCTTAACTAAATCGTCTCGAACCTCCTTTTTTAGTGTAAGTTCTATCACTCCACCATTAGGTGGGCATTTTCTTAATATCTATACTTTGATTAAAAAGCCTTCATCATAAGTTTCTAAGCATGTCTTACCGCTCGCTTTGTTGTAGGTTAGTTTTAGTCGATTACTTTCTTTCATTTATAAAAGTATTTTTTTTATTTCATTATTTACAATAGATTTAATGAGTTTTATTTGCTCATTAAAATCTAAAATACCACTCTTCTTAGTTACTTTTAAATCAATATAATTGTATTTGTTTATATCAAAACCATTAATGTGTTTCAAGTAAGTATTGCTTGGATTGTAATATAATATTGAAATACTTTTTTGCTTATCTCTTGAAATTTTAGGAATAGGAAGTTTTTCAAAATCAAGACTTTTTATCTCTTTTATTTTTGAACTCATAGAGATATTTGAACATAATTTTCTTACCAATTTAGAGTTCATAAATACAATTAAAAATAGTAATTCACTTTTTGGTTTGTTTTCAAGTCTATAAAGCTCTTGATTATGCTGCCCTTTGCCTAACTTGGCATAATTGGAGTGGTAACTTAAATTCATACACTTTTTTTAATAATTTTAAGCAGCTATTTTAATTTGTAACACCGAATTAATAAGTGAAAATGATACAGATAAAAACTTTATTTATTATGTTTTAGGCTTATTATCAATGAAGTATGATGCACATAATATTTATGATGGATATAATCAATCTAAAAAAATCAAAAGCTTATAAAAAAGATAAATTTCACTGCATAGTTTCATTAATGGGTAGCAATATGGTAGCAAATAGATTTAATAGAAAACTTAAATTTATTGGTAAAGCTCGTTAATTAAGTAGTTTTGAGAGATTATTTATATCAAATGGTGCGGATGAAAGGACTTGAACCTTCACGCCTTGCGGCACCAGATCCTAAGTCTGGCGTGTCTGCCAATTTCACCACATCCGCGTGGTATTATATAAATAAATGGTACGCCCTAAAGGATTTGAACCTTTGGCCTATGCCTTAGAAGGGCATTGCTCTATCCAGCTGAGCTAAGAGCGCATCTACGCTTGTGGTGCGCCCGATAGGATTCGAACCTATAACCGTCGGATCCGAAGTCCGATACTCTATCCAGTTGAGCCACGGGCGCACTGTGTTTAAGTTTTTTATTATCTTTTTTATTAATATAGTTAAAATGGGGTGAGATACGGGTCTCGAACCCGTGACCCCCGGCACCACAAACCAGTGCTCTAACCAACTGAGCTAATCTCACCATAAAAAAATATTTAATAAAATGGTCGGGGTGAAAGGACTCGAACCTTCGGCCCCTTGGTCCCAAACCAAGTACTCTAACCATACTGAGCTACACCCCGACTTTCGCCTAATTAAAGTAATTGCTACATCAATTAGTGAGGCGAAATTATATTGGATTTTACACGATTTGTCAATACATTTTTTGAATTTTTATCCAAAACAGGTATAATTTTGCCAATATTTAAGAGAAAGATTGACATGAAAATAGTACGTTTTAGTAAAATGGGTTTTATTTTAGCAGCAACTGGCAGTGCTGTTGGTCTTGGGAATATATGGAAATTTCCCTATCAAGCTGGAAAATATGGTGGTGGCGCATTTGTACTTGTTTATCTAATTACTGTTATTGTCATCGGCTTTTCTATTATGTTAGCTGAAATGCTAATTGGATATCTTGGTCGTAGTAATACCTTTTCAAATTTTGAAAAATTAGCACCAAACAATAAAAAAAGATGGCGTTATGCTGGTTTTCAAGCATTTTCTTCTATCTTAATTATGGCTTTTTATGCTGTTGTTATAGCTTGGGTGTTAAATTATATCGTTACTTCATTCGCAACTTTACCCTCTTCGGTTGCTCAAGCAAAAAGTATTTTTACTATCATGTTGCAATCTGGTTTTTTTGTACAATTTTTTTATCTTACAATCACATTTATTCTAGTCACAGTAGTTGTAGCACGTGGAATAAAAGGCGGTATAGAAAAATTAAATCTTGTTTTAATGCCACTTTTATTTTTAATTATTGGTGGAATGTTTTTATATGCGACTACTCTTAGTGCATTTCATCAAGCAGTTGAATTTATGTTTAAACCAGACTTTTCAAAACTTACAATGACAGCATTTGTAACAGCAGTTGGTCATTCATTTTTTACGCTCTCACTTGGAATGGGCGCTATTATGACCTATTCTGCATCATTGCAAAAGGGTCAAAGCCTTGTTAAAAGCTCACTAATAATTATCTTTTTAGACACACTTATTGCGATACTAGCAGGGCTTATGCTATTTACATTTTTATATCAATATGGAGGCAAGCCATCATCTGGTCCCGGCTTAGTTTTTATCTCTTTACCTGCTACTTTTTATAAAATGGGTGAACTTGGTAACTTTTTGGCAATTATCTTTTTTATCTCTTTAGCTTTTGCTGCTATCACTTCGGCAGTTTCATTAGTTGAGCCTACAGTTCAGTATTATATAGATAGATATAAGTGGAGTAGAATTAAATCCACCATCATGGTTGGGCTTTTTTATTATCTTTTTGGCATCATAGTTATACTTTCACAAACTATCAATTTTTCCTCTTATTTAACATGGGGAGGACGTAGTTTATTTAGTTGGTTGGATTTTTTAACAGCAGCACTATTGTTACCACTTGGTGGACTTGTCATGGCGATTTTTGTGGGCTTTGTCATGCCAAAATCGCAAGTTGAAAAAGTTCTCCGTCCTCAACTTGGATTTACTTTTGGGGCATGGTATTTTAGTATCAGATATATAGTTCCTGTCTCACTAATTATTGTAATACTTAGTTTAATTGGTGCTAAATAAAGGTGTCCTTAATTAAAATTGAATTAGTCCATCAGTTGGTGAAGATGCTGTTGCGTATGGGCGTTTTGCGATACGTCCACTAACATAACTAATGCGTCCTGCTATTACCGCGTACTTCATAGCCTCTGCCATCATTATTGGGTCTTTTGCTTGTGCTATGGCTGTATTTGTTAAAACTCCATCAGCTCCAAGCTCCATAGCATAAGAAGCATCACTAGCACATCCAATGCCTGCATCTACGATTACTGGGACACTCACAGCATCTTTTATAAAAACAACATTATATGGATTTTGAATACCTAAACCACTTCCTATCGGTGCTGCTAATGGCATAACAGCTGCGGCTCCTACGTCTTGAAGTCTTTTTGCTATAATTGGGTCATCAGAAGTATAAGCCATAATAGTAAAACCATCTTTTGCTAATATTTCACATGCTTTAATAGTTTCTAAAACATCAGGATAAAGTGTTTTATTGGTATCGCCTATCACTTCTAATTTTATAAGATCTATGCCTGTTGCTTCTCTTGTTAATCTAAAAGTAGTGATTGCATCTTCGGCGGTTGTGCATCCAGCTGAATTTGGTAGAAAATTTACATTTGTACCTTTAAATGTATCACGAAGATTTTCTCGTGCTGGGTCAGTTATATTTAACCTACGTACTGCAACTGTGATAAGTTCGCTACCAGAAGATAAGGTTGCGATTTTTGTTGTTTGAAAATCTTTATATTTTCCACTGCCTACAATAAGTCGACTATTTAATTCATATTTTCCAATTTTTAATTTATGCATTTTTTTCCTTTTGATATTTATATCATAATCATTCTTATAATTTATATAAGGGCATCATTAAAATATTTACTATAATTTGTGGCAATAACTCATATTCAAGTTCTTTAATCTTACATGTAAAGCTCTTAAGTGTTTCATTATCGCTTCGTATAAAGCTTTTTTGGGCTATTATGACTCCACCATCAAGTTCATTTTCTACCCAATGAATAGTAACTCCAGCTTCTTTATCGCCACTATAAAATGCTTCTTTTATAGCATTTATACCTTTATGCTTTGGTAAAAGCGATGGGTGTAGATTTATAGCTTTTATATTTTGCGTAAAAATAGATGTCAAAATCCTCATAAAACCTGCTAAAACTACCAAATCTGGTTTATAAAGATTAATTAGCTTTACCAATTCTTCATCATATTTTTCACGTGAATCAAAATTTGTATGTTCTAAAATCTCACTCCTTACATGTAAGTTATTTAGTCCTTGTGCATTTGGATTATTGGTTATTGCACATACAACTTCACATTTTTTATTGTGAAGATTGCTTATGATATTGTGAAGATTGCTTCCTTTTTCACTAAATAAAATAACAATTTTTTTCAAAGATTTTTTATTCCATCTATTAAATCATTTGGTGAGAGCGAAAAATTTGAGCCATTATAATTTTTTGCTAGTTTCGTGTGTGCAAGCGAGCCATTTATTGCTGCATCAAGTGGTGTGTAATCTTGTGCTAGAAGCGAGGCAATTAATCCACTTAACACATCACCGCTTCCACCCTTTGCTAATACATTTGTACCATGCGGATTTACATAAATATTTTCATTTTGTGCGATTATTATATTTGCACCTTTTAATACTAAAACAGTATTATTATATTTTTTAGCAAATATTCTGGCGTAAAAAAAGCGATTATTTTGTAATTTATTCACTGTAATATCTGCAATATCACTCACGCGTAAAAGTTGAGTAAACTCTTTTGGATGAGGAGTTAAAACAATATTTTTTCTTAATAATAAAGATTTCATTAAAGAATGATAAAAAATATCAGCGTCAAGCAATAGAGGTAAGGTGTTATTTAAAAAAAGTTTTAATGTCTTAGCATTAAATTTAATATCCAATCCCATGCCTAGCGTTATTGCTGTGGCGTTTTTTGGAATATTGCGTGAGAGCATAAGTTCAAGTGGAGCTTGTAGATTTTCATCTGTTATAAGACTAACCAAAGCAGCTCCAAAACGAAATGCTGCTAATGCACTAAACATACTCGCACCTTTTTTATCACCACTTATAACAGCTAAATGCCCGAAAGTTCCTTTATGAGAATTTTGTATTTTTCTTATAGGTAGTTTTAAATCGCTCTCATCTAAGAGTTTTGTTTTTGAAGATATTTCGTATATCTTTCTTGAGATACCCAAATCAATAACTTTAATCTCTCCAACCACATCTTTTGCATCATCACTAAACATGGACTCTTTTAAAGCACCCATAGTAAGTGTGTAATTAGCTACAAAACTGTTTTTATCACATGTATGAGATAAACCTGTTGGAATATCACAAGCTATCTTAATCGCATTTTTTTTATTTAATAGCCTTACATGTAAGGCTATTTCGCTACTTAACTCCTTGCTTAATCCTGTTCCTACGATAGCGTCTATAATAATATCGGCCTCATAAATCTCTTGAACTATATCAACACCTAAACTTTCAATCCTTTTAAACTGTAACTTTGCCATGTTAGAGCGTGGTTTTTTGCAAAGATAGACCATAACTTTAAAATCCTTATGCAAAAGACGAGCTACAGCCATGCCGTCAGCTCCATTATTTGAGCCACCACAACTTATAAAAATCGTGCTATTTATTGAAAAATTTTGTCTTATGAACTCCGCAATACCGTTAGCAGCATGTTCCATAAGGATATCTTCACTGAGATAAAACTCATGATAGCATCGTTTATCTAGTGAAGCTACCTCATCAAAAATATTTTGCATCACTCTTCTTCATATAAATATTCATCAATCTCTACCATATTTGTTTTAATATCATTTAGTATTAAAGTACGAATTCCGGGTCTGTTTTGATAGAGAAATTTATTTTTTGGTAGAGTTTTTAAAATTGAAGTATTAAAATAATCAACATTAGAACATTTACCAACATACAAAAAAGTAAAAAGTAATTTTAATCTAGCATTTTCAAAAATTTCATTTGGCTGTGTTAAAAATGTTAAACCATATTTTTTAAGATTTAAAAGCCCCAGCATATAAAAAAGAAAATCTTCAAATCTTGTATAAAAACCATTAAAATTAGCAATATCATGGAAAAAATAGTAATAATTTTCTAGTAGTTGGGGCAATTGTAATGTTTTTGATAATCTGCTTGTAATATTTTTGCTCATTGAAAAATAGTTTGGATTGACTGCCATATAGATATGTTTTTTTACAGCGATGAACTCATTTAGCTCTTCTAAAAACAGATCGCTATCATTAAATTGTATATAATTAAAATATTTATCTTTATATCTTAACTCTATCTCATCTTCATTGGAGTTAGCAAAATCAAGATAGATAGTCGGCACATCATGGTCGATTACAAAATTTCTTATTTTACATGCCAAATTTGTTTTACCTGAGCCATCTTCGCCTAAAATTAAAGTATTTAAAAGTAGCGACCTTTCATCCAAACGTAATTTATCAATACTATTGTCGTATTTTCCGATTAAGTCTCTCATGGCTATCCTTTAATTTCTTGCTTTTTTATTGTCAGTATTATAGCAGATATACAGACATGAAGCTGAAATTTTATTACTTCACCAATACAACTCTTGCTTTTTTTATATCTATACATGAAAAAGATAAATGCAAAGAGGGGCGTTTAAAGTGCACAACACTTAAACGTAAAGGATCATAGCCAGCACCAGATTCATCAGTTAAGCTTATAATTTGTATATATTTTTGTTTTTTGTTTTTACACAATTTATTTGCTGTATTAATCACGCTATTGTATAATAGTTTCATATTGGTTTGATTATTTCCAGTCACAGCTACCCCATATACTGTGGGCGCAGAAGTCTTGTTGTTAGTTGGGGTAAGTCCACTACACCCAACTAAAACAAACGTGACTAAAAGAAGTACTATCTTCATCATTTTGTTTACCTGTTTAATTTAAAGAATTTTACATCTAATGGCTTTAAATCAACCTTTATCATATCTTTTTTGTCTGCGATTGGAAATTTTTCGGATTTGAAAATTCTTTTTGTACTGTTATCTTCTCCATTAAATTTACTACTTTGTGAATTAAATATTAACTTATATTTGCCCTCTTTCGATACTGGTGCATAATAATTAAGGAGTTCTTTACCTGAAAAGTTACATACTATCACAATTCGCTCATTTTTGTATATTCTTTCAAATACAATTGCATTATTTTGATAATCATCTTTATTACACCACGTGAAATTTTCTTGTTTATCACACCATAGAGCTTTTTCGTTTTTATAAATCTTATTTAACTTAGCAACTAAATTTGCAAGTCCAACGTGAGCAGCAAAATCTAAAACTGACCAATCAAGTTCACCTTCATAATGCCACTCATTAAACTGCCCTATCTCATCTCCCATAAATAGGAGCTTCTTGCCAACAAATGCGTACATGAAGCTATACATCGCTCGTAAATTAGCAAACTTCCAATCATAAAGTCCACTCATTTTATTAATAAGTGAGCCTTTCATATGAACAACCTCATCATGACTTAGTGGTAAGATATAATTTTCTTCAAAAGAGTACCAAAACATAAAGGTGAGCTCATGATGGTGATGTTGCCTGTTTATCGGATCTAATTTAAAATATCTAAGACTGTCATGCATCCAACCCATATTCCATTTAAAATCAAAGCCTAAGCCTTCTGTTTTATCTGTTACACCTAAAAATGCTGTTGATTCTTCGGCTATCATTAAAATATTGTTAAAAGAGCTATCAACTTCTTTGTTTAAATCTTTTAAAAATTGTATTGCTTCTATATTTAGATTATTGCCATAAATATTTTCCTCCCACTGCCCATCTTCTCTTGCATAATCAAGATAAAGCATCGAAGCCACGCCATCAACTCTGATACCGTCTATATGATACTCCCTTATCCACCATAAAGCACTACTAATTAAAAACGATTTAACATAAGGGTTTCCATAATCAAAAATATTGCTTTTCCATTGTGGATGATAACCTCGTTTTGGATCCGCGTGTTCATATAAAGCTGTGCCATCAAATGCGATAAGTCCATGCCCATCAGTTGCAAAATGTGAAGGCACCCAGTCTAATATAATCCCAATACCAGCTTTATGAAAAATATCAACAAACTCTTTAAATTCATCAGGTGAGCCAAATCTAGATGTTGGAGCAAAATAACCAGTTGTTTGATATCCCCAAGAACCATCAAATGGATATTCTGTTATTGGTAGAAGTTCTATATGCGTAAAATTCATCTTTTTTATATATTTTGATAATCTTTTAGCTATCTCTTTATAGCTTAGATAGCCACCATTTTCATCTCTTTGCCAAGATACCAAATGAACCTCATAGATGGAGATGGGTAACTCTTCTTTTTTAGTTTTTAGTTTTTGTTTTGACCATGCTTTGTCTTTAAATATATATCTACTTTTAAAAATAACAGATGCTGAATTTGGTTTTACTTCGCTATATCTTGCATAAGGGTCAGCTTTTAAAAACTCCCTACCGTCTTGTGCTACGATAAAATATTTATAAGTTTGTCCCTCAAGGGCTTTTTTTATGGTTGTATTCCAATTACCATTTTCATCTTTTTGCATGGGATTTATATCTTTATTATAAGAGTTAAAATCTCCGATAACACTTACATATCTTGCATCTGGAGCATATACACAAAAATTAACCCTATCTTTTTTTACAAAAGAACCGTATTGTTCATAAAGTTTACTATTTATCATTTTTTAATTCCTTTTTTAGTTTTGCTATTTTATAAAGAATTTCATACTCTTTTGCACTTTTGTCCCAGCTAAATAGTTGGCTCATCGCATTTTGTTGCATTTGATAAAAAACCTCTTTTTGATTATAAAAAATATCAATTGCCCATTTGATTGTATTGCTTAAAGCTAAGCTTGATGATTCATAAAACTTAAATCCATTTGGTTTTTGTACATCTTTATCTAAATTTACAATCGTATCGTCAAGTCCCCCAACAGCTCTAACAATTGGCAAAGTTCCATATTTTAATGAATATATTTGGTTAAGTCCACATGGTTCAAATATCGAGGGCATCAAAAACATATCGCATCCTGCTTCTATTTTATGGGCTAGTTCATTATTGTATCCTATGTAAGTTGATACTTTTTGTGGATATTTATTTGCCACATCATTAAAAAAGCCCTCAGCCCATCTCTCACCACTTCCTAGTATCACAAACTGTACATGTAGATGTAAAATATCCCAAATAGCGCCAGCTAAAAGCTCTAAACCTTTTTGTTTGGCAAATCTTCCCACAAAGCCGATAAGTGCAACATTTTCATCTTCTGGTAGACTAAAAAGATGTTGTAGATCTTTTTTACACTCTTTTTTACCAGTCATATCTTTATCGCTATATTTTTTAATTAAAAATTTATCTTTTTGTGGACTCCATTCGTTATAATCAACTCCGTTTAAAATGCCAAACAAAAGCTCTCTACCTCTTAGATATCCGTCAAGCCCCCAGCCAAACTCTGCTGTACATATCTCTTTTGCATATTTTGGACTAACAGTATTTAAGGCATCGCTTCTCATGATGCCTGATTTTAGGAGGTTTACTCCGCCAAACTCTTCAAGATTATTACTAGTATAGCTCTCCCAGCCAACTTCAGCAACATCAATTATATTTTTTGAAAAATTACCATGATGTTGCATATTATGAATAGTTAGTACGCTTGCAGCAGTATTTAAAAGAGGTTCATATTTATAGACAGACTCTAGCATTAACGGCATAATCGCCGTATGCCAATCATTTGCATGAATAATATCTACTTTAAAATTTATCTTTTTTGCAACTTCAAATGCCGCTTTGCTTAAAAAAATAAATCTTTCATCATTATCTTTGTATGAATATCCATGTTCATCTGCATAAAGTCCCCCACGACCAAAATATCTTTCATACTCTATAAAATAGATATCAACTTTACCCATTTTACATGTAAGCACTTCGGATAAAAACTCTCCCCATATACCCATTTTTACACTCATCATTCCAAGAGATGTAAGTTTTGATTTGTCTATTTCGTAATATCTTGGCATTACAACTTTAACATCATGTTTTCTTTTTTTTAATGCTTGCGGTAGAGCTGAAGCGACGTCCGCTAAGCCACCACTTTTTGCAAATCCTGCTACTTCACTAGCTACATATAATATGTTCATATCTCCTCCAATAATTTACATCCGACAAGCGGTGCGTTATCAATTTTTGATAATGTTATTTCTAAATTTTTTAATGACTGATTAAAAGCATATTTTGAGATATTTTCTTTAATATATTCAATAATAAATAGATTGTTTTCAATGACCCCACCACCTAAAACAACTATTTTTGGATTAAAAATAGTTACTAATGTTGAGATAGCTATCATCACCCCTTCTAAAAAATCTTCATATAACCCAGATGGTAATTCAAGTAAAGTTGAGAACTCCTTTTTATAATAATTTGCCCATTTTTTTATTCCACTTCCAGAGCTAAAAAGCTCAACACAGTTATCTTTTAAACATCCACATCGAAAAGGCGCCTTTTTATACGCAATATGTCCTATTTCTCCTGCTATATTATCTACTCCTTTTATAATTTTACCACCTGAAATAATCCCACTTCCCATTCCAGTTCCGATGTACAAAGCTATAATATTTTGCTCATTAAAATAATGACTTTGTGCTAAAACTGCACATTTTACATCATTTTGTATATAAATTTTTTTATCTTTAAAATAGTTTTTTATATCAAAATCTTTAATATCAATATTTGGAGCAGATTTTATTATTCCATCACTTACTTGTCCAGCAAAAGAGATAAAAATTTTTGAAACTAAAGGATATTTATCTATTAATTTTTCTATTAACTGCACAGGATGTTTTGTCGGAATTTTTTTAATATTTGAAGAATCTAACTGATATCTTGAATATGTAGCTCCTATATCAATATACAGATTCATTTAAAACCTTTACAGCAAATTCTGGCTCTACTGAGTTTATATGCATATCTTGTGATATTTCAAAACCAGCTAAATGAAATATTCTTGGATATACTCGCACAGCAAAAAGATGTATATTTTCTATATTATTAAAAAAATCTTCTGAATCAAAATTTTTATTTATTGGTGGTTCTACAAACTCTAAATTAAAATCAAAATTTCCAAGTTCAAATGAAAGGAGTTCAATGCTTTTTTGTAATATTATCGATAAGGATTCAAGTCTATCATCATCAATACAAGTAATAGATGAAAAATCATGATTTGGCACTATCATAATCTCAAATGAGTATAAACTAGCGTAAGGCATGTAAGATATAAAATATTGATTTTTAAGTAATATTCTTTTATTTTGTGTTAACTCTTCATTTGTAATATCACGCAAAAGCATCTTTCCATGTTTTTTATAATATTTATAAAGTCTGTTAAAAAATTCTTGCTTAATATTTGGAAGTATAGGCAGGCCTATGATTTGAGTGTGAGGGTGTGATTGACTAGCTCCCGCTTTTACTCCACTATTTTTAAAAACTGAAAGGTATTTTATCCTAAAATCTTTTTTAAGGTCAGCCACTCTTAATTTAATCGTTTTTAAAAGATAAAAATACTCCTGCGAAGTAAATTTTACCATTTTTGTATGTTTTGGTGTATCTATTATAATTTCATGTACACCAAATCCGCCAATTTGTTCAAAAAACCCCTCTCTTCGTATCTCTATTTTTGTATCTAAATTAACAGCAGTATAAAGGTTCGGAATTACGCGCGTTGTGATATTTCCATTACTATCTTTTAGAGAAAAAATCTCTTTTGCCAAGAGATGTTTATTATGTTTACAAAAAGGACAGTTCTCATCTTGTAAGGTTAAATTTAAAGATTTATTTGGTTTGTGAAAACGCTCCGGTGCTATGATGACATACCTATTATCTAGTTTTGAATATCTTATCTCTGACATACAATCTTCCCTTTTATATCTGCATTATCACAAAAATCTATTTCAAAAGCTAGCGAAATTCCTTGAATGATACTATCAATTCCACTCTCATTTTGAGAAAATGTTTTTATCAAAAAATAGTTTAGTTTTATCTCTTTATCAAATGTTATAACGATATCCCTTTTGCCAAAATTGTCTCTAAATATAAATTGACCTGTTTGGAGTACTCCTTTGTCTTGGACAATCATATCATTTATACTTAAATCGTCATAATGGGCAAAGTGCAAATTTAGTTCCAAGATATATGTAAAACTCCCTTTAAAGTTTAATTTAATATTAAAAAGAAAGCCGTTTTGTAATATATAATACTGTTTAATTAACTGTGTTTGCGAGAACATAATAGTTTTATTGTCAACCTTTTGTTTAAATATCTCTTGCGAAAAATTCTTTATGATATTAAAATTATTTGCCATAAATCTATCTAGTGTAAAATCATCACTTATAAAATCTATAAAAGAGATTTTTTCATACCTATCAAAAAAAAGCTGATTTTTGATATTATCATCTATGTTATGTTTTATATTGTGTATTGTCTGTATGTCTTTAGTTGATTGCGTATCTTCTTTACATGTAAGCATATCTTCATGATAAAACTCCTCTCTTCTTGTTAAAGTATTTTGATAATTTAGAAAATTTTGTCTATCATCAAACTCAATTAGCGAACCACCCTTTGCACAAAATCTAAAAATCATACTTTTTGTTGGAACTTTTATCTGTTTATATCCTTGTAATTCCACATCTTTTATCTGTATCTTTTGATTTTTATCGCATTGTATTAAATATCTATAAGCGTTATCTCTTAAATTTGGTAGATAGATTCCGCCAAAAGCACCGTGCCATAAAACATCATTTGTTTGGAGTTTGTACAATAAATCATTTTGAAGAGATGTAAACTCTAACATTCTTTTATGGATTCGATTTGATTCGCTATATTTAATAAAAAAATTCTTCCAAATACCTCCTCTTAGAAATTGGACGCTATCATTTTTCATTAAATTATCATAATACTTATATTTTTTTATATTATCTTTTTTTAAACTCCACTCATTCATCTCAAGGTATGAAACATTTTGTGGATATATCAATCCTTTGGAGCTGTTTTGTTCATAAAATTCACTAAAATATATAGTTTCTATCTCATCTTTAGCTAAAATCTTTTGAATAAATTCCTCTAGCCATTTTTGCTCATAAACCCATTCATAAGTTTTAGGCCATAATCCAAATTTTTCTAAATCATCAAAAATGATTGCACATTTTAATTTCTTAATTTCATCAACAGCTTCATGACTTTTAGAAAAAGGAATTTTATATCTTAAGTCTTTATTTATTGCAAAAAGTGACAAAACATTGCCGCCCTCTTCAGTTGTGTAAAACCCTTCAGTATCATGTATCCCACAACTGTACAGATGATAATCATCAACAATGGTATATAACAAATCTGATTTTGTAAGTGAAGAGATAATGCTATTATCCCAGACTCTCTCAGTAAGCCATAATCCGCGTGGATGTTGATTAAAATGTTTATATATAAACTCATTTAATTTTTTTATCTGGGCGATTTGTGAATCTTTATCAATTGAAGTTAAAATTGGTTCATAAAACCCACCTGTAAAAAATTCAATATTACATTTTTTTATATCCTTAAAAGTATCTGGATAATTATTTTTTATATGTTCTAGTATCCAACCACTGCTGTGGAGCGCAAATTTAAACTGAGGGTACTTGCTTAATATCTTAAAAAAAGGAGCATAACAATCCTTTACTGCTTTTTCTACTGATTGTGATAAATTATCAACTGGCTGATGCATATGAACACCAAATAGAAGTTTTGTATTCATCTTATATCCTTATGAGTATCTCTAACAAACCTCAATTTAAATAAACCAATTATCTGAAAAATCGATATCTTTATCGATTAAAATTGGACCAGCTAATGGGACAATTTGCCCATCAAAATCAAATCTTATATCAAAACTGCTTGAGTGTGTTATATTTTTATTAATTTTAATCTCAATGATTTTATCACTGACTATCTTGATATCTTTATTTTGAAAATTTTTATCCACTTCAAATCTATGTTTATCAAGTATAATAGTAAAATTTTCCACACTTTTCATATCAGCAATAATAGCAAAATAAACAAACTCCTCATCCATGGCAAAATACACCTTTTTCACAACTATTTTCATGTTCATTGTTGAATAAAGCTTATCTTCATAAATAATGCCAGCACCATGCCACTCAAAAATTGATGAAAATCTTCCATCTAAAATTGGCGTAATATAGTTTCTTGGTTGTATGATATTTTTACGACTTGTATCTTGTGTTATGGGTAACAAAAATTCTGCTGGAGGTTCTTTTTGCATCAAAGTATAAATATCTATCAAATGTTTTCTAAACAGCTCATCAAATTCTAATGCAAAATCTGTATAATGTCCCTCGCCATACCACCAAAACCAATCACTACACTCCGCTAATAAAAACTTATCTTCTATCTGCTTATTTTTAATACCACTTTGCATGTAGGTTTTTTTTGTTTTAAAAAGATACTCCCAAGCTCTATTTTTTTCATCATCGCCTATCCAAGTATTAAAGTTTGCATCTATCCAACTTCCAGCTTTTATATGATGCAACTCTTTGCACTCATTAATTGATATATCTTGTGCTTTTATTAATTTTGTCTTTAGCTTTAGCGTACTATATAAACTATCTAAAAAATCATATCCTCCATCTGGATAAAATTCCCAAGCATTTTCACCATCTAAAATAACAGAAATTATCTCATTTTCTTGTATATTTGGCAAAGATGCTATAAAATTTTCAACCGCATCTTTGATATCATAAGTTTTATATTTAAAGCCTATCAAATCGCTTAAGGAATGATCTCTAAAAAAAATGATGATCTTATCCTTTTTATATGGTAAAAAATGATTTATCTCTCCACTTTTATGAAGAACCTCTTCATCAGTTGCTATATATTTTATCCCCTCTTGTGCATATAACTTTATGCTTTGTTCATCAACTGCACCTTCAGCTGGCCAAAAACCATCAGTTTGCATATTGAAAGTATCTTTATAAATCTGTTTTGCTTTTATTATCTGCTTAATTGCATCTTCTTTTAAACTTATTTGATTATTTGGTAAAATAGTTGTGGGGTTTGCCTCTTTAGCATTATTTATATCTAATAAAAGTGGTAAAATTGGATGGGCGTAAGGAGTTGTAAAAAGGGATATTGTTCCATCTTTTGCTAATTTTTCATAATATGGCAAAATAGTTTTAATAAAATCTGTTAATTTGGAAAATAAAAATTCTTTATCACTTTGAAAAAACTCTTTTTTTTGTATAAATGTTGCGAGTTCATTTCTTAAATATTTTCCACACCACGAGAGCATAAATAGCACCTCAAGATTAATAAACTGTCTATCATCAAGTATATCAAACCTTAGAAGTTCTGCAAAACTATTATTTATAATTAAATTTGAATTGATTGATTTTATTATTTTTAAGAGATATTGTTTATCGTCTTGGGTTAATTTTGAAGGCTCCATATACCAAAGTGATAAAAACTTATCCTTATATGGAGAGTTTTCATATATTTTTAGCTGCTCAATTAAAGTAGCTGTCATATTAAAAGTTGCCTTCACGTTACTTTTTTCAACAAGATAAGGCATATCGAAATAATCTTTTATTGCATGTAAAAAAACCCATGGCATAGATATCTCATCGTCTCTTAGATAGGATGGTTGATGCATATGCCAAAAAAAATGTAATTTCATCTTTAATTAATCCATTTACCTATTTTTTGTTTAAACTTAGCTATAATTTTTTCTCCAACCTCTGTTTCAGCGGCTTGGACATATAGATGAATCGTATCGTAATAATCATCTGGAATCATAAGTAGCCAATCTGTTTTATTAAAATAAATTTTAATCCCATCATCATGAGTTATTTTTTCATTTTTAGAATCTTCTAAAAATTTTCTCATAATTGTGCCTTTTTTATCTGCCTTAACATCCAAACGAAAATGATGATAATAAAAACTAGGAATCTCTTCGCGCATAAGCTTTAATGTGACATTGTGATCACAAAGAAGTTGCATTATTTTTAAGGAGCAATAAATAGCATCAGTCTGTAAGCCAAACTCAGTGAAAGAGAACATACCATTAACATCTGCTAAAAGATCAAATTTATTGATAAAGCTTAATTTTTTACCCATAAGCTTGCCTTTTGTTATTTTAAGGTTAATTAATTCATGATCAAGAAAATCTGGTGCCCAAGCTGGTAGATAAACTTTATAATTTTTTTCCTCTTTATTTAGCAGTCTAAGCACGGTAAGGAGTAAACAATGATCTTCTAATACAAAGCCATCTCTACAAACATATTCTGCTTTTTGTCCATTTGGATACATAAAAATACCGAGGTCTAGCTTAAGTGAAGTTACTATTTTAGAGAGTTTGTTCCTAGAGTCTTTTATCTTATCTGAGAGTTGAACTAATTTTTCTTGAGAAGCATAGGCATTTAGCATTATTGCATCAATACCAAAATTATTTAATATCTGAGGATAAATATCTGAGGTCATACCATACATTAAATCAACTACAATACGCGGTTTATTATTGGCATCAAAATTTCCTATCAATCTTTCTACATCCTGCACATATTCACGTTTTGATTTCGTTATATCTGTAATAGAACCAATTTGCGTAGATTCTACACGTCTAAACTGTTCTCTAAAATAGATTCGCTGAACCGCATCTGATATTTTTGAATCTATATGCATACCTTCGCTTGTATAAAAACTAATCTCCGTTTTATATGGGTCTTCTACTGATTGCCTTACATGTATGCCACCTACTACATCGTTATCTGAAAGCAATTTATGACGCATAACATTGGCAGGAACAGCTTTTAAATCGAGTACATTTACTCCGACTGCTAAAACTCCACCAACTACAAATCTTTTTATCATGCCAGATGCCTGATGATAATCACGTGAAATATAAATACTGCTACTTATTGCAAAAATAGATGCGAAAGCTTCAGCTAATTTATCTGCTATTTCGCCTGTTAACTCTAAATTAGCAACACCAATAACCCTGCCTTGATTGAAAATATTTGCTTTAAAGCTATCTCCCCATACAACATTACGACTCACAATTGCTCCCTTTTCTATTTTTTTATTTGGCCAAATTGTTATATCATGGCTTATCTCTACGCCTTGGGCTATCTCTACGCCTTGGGCAATTATAGAACCCTTTTTAATCTCAATTTTATTTTTTATTTTTACATCATTACAGATAACTGATCTGTTTATCTCGCAATCACCTCCAATAGACACATTGCTCCAAATAACACAATCACTTATAATTGTATTATCCATAATAATTACATTATCTGCTATAGAGCTTCTAATAATAGTTACATTTTTACCAATTTTGATATTTTTTGCAATTACAACATTGCCAATAATTGTTAAACTATCTGGCAATTTTTTGGTTAAAGTGTGCAATTTACCATCTTTATATTTAATAAATTCGCCTAAAAATGCAAAATTAATCTTACCATTTAAAATATCACTATGGACATCCCGATAACTTTGTGGATTTCCTACATCTCTCCAATAACCTTCAACTTTGCAGCCCCATAAATCAATCTTATTTTGCATTAAAATAGGAAACAGATCTTTTGAAAAATCATAATCACCAGTTTTTGGAATAAATTTCAATATTTCTGGTTCAATTATATAAATACCAGTATTTATCGTATCACTAAATACTTCTCCCCAACTAGGTTTTTCTAAAAATTTTGTGATTTTGTGATTTTTATTAGTAATAACCACACCAAATTGTAATGGATTTTCAACTGGCGTTAAGGCGATGGTTAATAACGATTTTTTATCTTTATGAAAAGAAATTATATGATTTAAGTTAAAATCTGTAATTAAATCTCCGCTTATTATAATAAAAGATTCATCATTTAATATCTCTCTTGCTTGACCAACAGCACCAGCGGTTCCATAATCAGCATCAGGTAAAATATAAGATATTTTCACACCCCATTTTGCTCCATCTTCAAAATAATCTTTAACAATTTCAGGTTTAAAAAATAGCAAAATAATTATCTCTTTTATACCAACATCTATCACTTTTTTTAAAATAAGCTCTACCATTGGAATATTTATAACATTTAACATAGGCTTTGGTAAAGACGTAGTAAGTGGCTGAATCCTCGTGCCAAATCCCCCTGCCATAATAACTGCTTTCATATATACCCCCTTTTATTTATTAAATAATATTCTAACTATTTCTTGCGTCTCTTTTTGTAATAATGTTAAATGTTCTTTATCTATAAAACTCTCAGCATAAATTTTATATATCTCCTCAGTACCAGATGGACGAAGTGCTACCCAACCATTTTTTGTGACTATTTTTAAGCCGCCTATTTTTGCATCATTGTCAGCTGTTGTCATAATTTTTTGTATCTCTTCACCTGCTAGAGTTGTTTGATAAATATCATCAACGGATAAGTTTTTTAAAATCTCTTTTTGTTTATGTGTGGCTGGTGCATCAATTCTTGCATATATTGGATTACCAAATTTTTTAGTTAGATTTTCATAATAAAGCGCTGGATCTAAGCCTGTTTTTGCTAAAATCTCGACACTTAAGAGAGTCATAATTATCCCATCTTTATCTGTACTCCAAAGCTCTTTATTTTTTCTTAGATAGCTAGCTCCGGCGCTCTCTTCGCCACCAAAAAATATCTCTTTTTTACTCATAGGCCGAACAAACCATTTAAAGCCGACTGGTGTTTGTAAAACTTTAACCCCATTATCTTCGCAAACTTTATCTATCATAGAGCTACTCACTAAGGTTTTACCAACACCTAAAGGTTTAAAATCTCTATTTTTACACAAATAATCAATAGCAACGCAAAGATAATGATTTGGATTTAAAAGTCCACCATATTTCGTTACTATCCCATGTCTATCAAAATCAGTATCATTTCCAAAAGCTATATCAAAGCTATCTTTATGTTCAATTAGTCCAGCCATCGCATAAGGACTTGAGCAATCCATTCTTATTTTGCCATCAATATCTAGATGCATAAATGAAAAAGTAAAATCAGCTCTATTGTGAAAAACTTCCATATTTAGGTCGTATCGTTCTTTAATGGCATCATAATATGCCATTCCGCTCCCGCCCATAGCGTCAGCACCTATTTTGATTTTTGATTTTTGAATTAACTCTATATCTATGATATTTTGCAAATCCTCAACATAAGGAGTTATAAAATCATAAGCAACTAAAAATTTTGATTTTAAGGCTTTGTTTAATGGAATTCTCTTTACATCTTTTAAGCCGTTTTTTAGTATCTCGTTTGCTCTATTTTGTATCTGCTTTGTAATTTGTTCACTTGCAGGTCCGCCATTAGTTGAATTATATTTAAAACCTCCATCACTTGGTGGATTATGCGATGGAGTGATTATAATTCCGTCACTATTTGGATGTGTTAAAATAGCATGCGAAATAACAGGTGTTGGAGTATATTCAAAATTTTTTGCATAATAAACTGTTATCTCATTTGCACACAAAACTTCTAAAGCTGTTTTGTGTGCAGGAGTTGAGAGTGCATGTGTGTCCATGCCAATGAAAAGCATGCTTTGTATCTTTTCTTTTCTATATTCTGCTACTGCTTGAGTAATTGCTAAAATATGTTCTTCATTAAAACTGCCATTGTCTGCACTTCCTCTGTGTCCTGATGTCCCAAAAGAAACATGATTTTCAATATTATCCATATCGGGCGTTATAATATAATAGTTACTTATTAAATCAGCTACATTAATTAAAATATCTTTTGGGGCTAATTTACCAGCTAATTTACTTATTGCCATATTAGCTCCTTTGCTTATTAATTTTAATATCAAGCATCTGTGCAGCCTTAGCTATTGGATAAGATGTTGGTGTTGAGGTTAAAAGTGGATGGGTTGCTACTTGCAAATTTATAAGCGAATAAATAGATACATGATTTTCAATGACAACACCTATAACGTTTATCATCTCGCCTACATCCATACCGCCAATTATCTGTGCACCTATGACGACCCCACTTCTTTTCATGCATATAAGCTTAATCGTTTGTTTTCTTGAATTTGGGAGTTTACTTGGATGTTTATCATCAACTATGACAGTTGCCATTTCAATATCAAGTTCCTCCTTTTGTGCCATCTCTTGCGTTACTCCAGCCGATGCAAAACAAGTATTTCCCATAACAGTTGAGAAAATTGCAATAGTTCCTGAAAAAGTTTTAGAGTACTTAATGCCATATAAAGCACTAATGGCAGTTCTAGCTTCCGCTGCTGCGGTAGAGGCTAACATTATGCCAGTTGTTCTTTTTGTTACAAAATCTCGTTTTTGAGCACAATCTCCAACAGCAAATATATCTTTTTTCGTTGTTCTCATATATTCATCAACATAAATAAAATTATCTCTTAAAGAGATACCTGCATTTTTTGCAAATAGCGTATTTGGTACATACCCAACGGCTATAATTAGTGTATCGCAAGAAATTTCATCACCATCATCTGTTATAATTGACGATACCCTTCCGTTTGTCTCTTTTATCTCTTTTAGATGAGTTTTGTAATGATTGATATCATCTTTTAAAATTATTTTTTCTATTAATTCTTTAAATTCACTATCAAATGCTTTACCTAAAAGCTGTTTGCCAACAAGTGAAATGGCTTTTGTTTTTTCATAAAGCTCAAGTGCTACTTCCAGTCCTATAAATCCAGTTCCAACAATTATAATATTTTGTGCAGATTTTAGATCTTTGTATGTGGCTTTTAACTCTTTTGGATCTTTAGAGATATAATGTACACCTTTTATATTATCATGTGCAACTTTTCTTGGAGTAGAGCCAGTTGCGATAATCAATTTATCATATTTAATTTTTTCGCTAGATGCAAGTATAACGGTTTTAGTGTCATAATTCATTCCTACCGCTACATCAATAAGAAGTTCTATTTTATTTTTTAATGCCATTTCACCACAAGGAACAAAATCATCTTCAAGTGAGTCTAATTTATTACCAAATACATAAGGAATCCCACAAGGCACAACATTTTGCTCGGTACTTTTGACAACTATTACTTTTTTATCAGGATAATAAGCTCTGCACGACATAGAAGAAACCATGCCAGCTGGTCCTCCGCCTATAATTAAAATATCGCACTCTTTCATCGTTTATCCTTTAGTGTCTGTATGTAGTTAGTGCATGCATATAAGAATTTCTCTCAAATACTGTTGGATTATCAGTATGTCTTAAAGAGATGCTTCCTATCATTTGAGAAATTGATTCATACTCTTTTTCTACCATCCAAGTATGAATAAATTCAAGTATTTTTCCTATTTCGCCAACTCCTTTTTGAAATAAAACTGATGCAAAAGAGGTGGCTTTTGCCCCACTCATAAGAGCTTTTAGCACATCTTCGCCGCTATGAATACCAGTATTTGCACATAAATCTATATCTAACTGGTTATATAAAATTGCACACCATCTTAAAGTTTCACTCAAATTTGAAGAAGATGTTAAATGTACTTTTGTAGAAGTTGTTAAATTTTCTAAGTCTATATCAACTAATGCAGGATTATCAAAAATAGTTATTGCATCAATCCCTACATCTTGAAATCGTTTTGCCATGAAGGCTGGGTTTGTAAACACAGAACTCATTTTTAAACTAAGGGGGATTCTTACATGTTTTCTTAAATCTTTTATAGTTTTAATATACATCTCTTCAATTTCTCTTGGACTTAGATTAATATCTGTTGGAACATATGTGATGTTGAGCTCAATTGCATCAACACCCACATCTTGAAGCTTATTTGCATAACTTATCCAACCGCCATCACTTACTCCATTTAAGCTCCCAATTATAGGAATATTGACACTTTTTTTAATACGTGCGATTTCATCAAAGTATTTATCTAATCTGATATGATCAAAATCTTTATCTTGTGGAAAAAACTCCGTTGCTTCAAAGAATGAATTGGTTTTTCTAAATAAAAAATGATCTATTTGATGTATCTCATGATTTATCTGCTCTTCAAAAATTGACTGCAAAACAACAGCGGCTATACCATTATCTTCAAGTCGTTTTATATCGTCAAGGTTACCTGTTAGCAAAGACGCACTTGCAATAAGTGGATTTTTAAGGATAAGCCCTAAATATTTTGTTGTTAAATCTATCATAATAACTCCTCTATTTCATTGAATTATAAGCATCATTTAGCTTGTTGATAGATTTTTTTAATAACTCTATCTCATCACCGCTGCACTCTAAAAGCAATCTTTTTTCTATGCCATTTTTTCCAACAACACAAGGCTGACTAATTGCCACATCCATACATATATCAGCACAATTTTTTATAAGCTTGGTTGAGAGTGTAAAAATTTTTCTTTCATCATAAAGTATAGCTTTTATAATTTTTGCAACTGCAACGCCGATAGCTTGTTTTGTGTAACCTTTTTTATTTATAATTTTATAAGCACGAGTACGCACTTGCGTCATTACGTCATCTTTTATATCATTAAATTCTTGCATATTTTTTAATCTAATTGGACCAACATTTGCAACTGACCATAATACAAATTCACTATCTCCATGCTCACCTACAACAAATGCATGGATATTTTTTCGATTAATCCCTAGTTTTAAACCAAGACTCTCTTTTAATCTCATGGTATCTAGTACCGTTCCGCTACCAAAGACTTTACGACTTTCTCTTTTGGTTGTTTGCAAGGCTATTCTTGTTAGAACATCAACAGGATTTGTTACTATTAAAATATTGGAAGTTAAATCTATCTTGTCTAATTTTAGTATCATCTCTTTAATTATTGATACATTTTTAGACAAAAGGTCTAATCTCGTCTCACCATCTTTTTGTTTTGCACCAATTGTTATGACGATGACCTTACATCCTTTTAAATCTTCAAGATTATTGGTTGCCCCTATAGTAGTGCTACCATTTAAAAATGGTACAGCATCCTCTAAATCATAAACCTCGCCTAATGCTTTATCTAATGTTCTGTTATAAATAATAAGTTCTTTGGCAATATCAAGTAAAACTAACGCATCAGCAATACCAATTCCTACATTTCCAGCGCCTATAATACCTACTTTCATGACTTAGCCTCGTATTCTTGCTCTAAGGTTTTATATCTTAGATATTGAGTTTGTGCTGTATGTCGTGCGGTTTGTAAAAATTTCTTGGCTGAGTCTTTATTCATCCTTTCAACCATTTTAAACCTTATCTCATTGTACATGTAATCTTTTACATCAATTTTTGGGCCTCTATAATCAAGATGCATAGGATTTTTATCGCTATCAATTAACCCTGGATTAAATCTAAAAATAGGCCACAAGCCACTATCTACCGCATTTTTTTGTTGTTGCATGCCATACTTTAGATCATATCCATGTGCAATGCACTGTGAGTATGCTATAATAATTGAAACTCCATCATAAGCTTCAGCTTCGACAAATGCTTTAGTTGTTGCTGTGCTATTTGCACCCATTGCAACTTTTGCAACATATACATTTTCATAAGCTACTGCCATGGCTGCTAAATCTTTAGGGGCAGCACTTTTTCCACCAGAAGCAAATTTTGCAACCGCGCCAGTAGGAGTAGCTTTTGATTGTTGACCACCTGTATTTGAATAAACTTGAGTATCAAGTACCAATATATTAACATTTTTTCCACTAGCTAATACATGATCTAATCCGCCATAGCCTATATCATAAGCCCAGCCATCGCCACCAATAATCCAAACTGATTTTTTAACAAGATACTCACTAACACCTAAAAGTTCTTTTGCTTCATCCAAAGACATTTTTTTTAATTCATTTTCTAATTTTGTAACTCTATGTCTTTGTAAATTTATATCTTGTTCCGTTTTTTGCGTAGCATTTAAAATATCATTAACTAAACTATTTTCAAGCCTATCTTTTAAATTATTTAATAAATTTTTAGCTCTATTTTGGTGATTATCTATTGCAAGCCTAAAACCTAAACCAAATTCACCATTATCTTCAAAAAGTGAGTTTGACCATGCAGGACCTTTGCCTTTTTGATTTTTCTTCCAAGGTGTTGTTGGTAGATTTCCACCATAAATCGAGCTACATCCAGTCGCATTTGCAACTATCATTCTATCACCAAAGAGCTGAGTTGCAAGCTTAATGTAAGGTGTCTCGCCACATCCAGGGCATGCACTGCTAAACTCAAAAAGAGGTTCTAAAAGTTGAGCCTCTTTAGTACTTGTATGTTTTACTCTATCTCTATCTATGGTAGGAAGCGATACAAAAAAGTCCCAAATTTTTGTTCCACTTTCACGTAATGGTAACTGTGGTTTCATATTTATAGCTTTTAAGTTCGTTTGAGATTTATTTTTAGCTGGACATACCTCAACGCATAACGAGCATCCAGTACAATCTTCTACTGAAACTGAGATATTATAAACTTCGTTGTCATTAAACTCTTTACCCTTTACCTTTGCATGTAAAAAACCATTGGGTGCATCAGCTAATAAAGATTTATCAAATATATTAGCACGAATTACAGAGTGCGGACAAACTAAAACACATTCATTACACTGGATGCAGACGTTCGGATCCCATACAGGGACTTCTAGACCAATATTTCTTTTTTCATACTGCGTTGTTCCACTAGGCCAAGTCCCATCTGCTGGAAGCTTTGAAACAGGAATGCTATCTCCTTGATATGCACTAAGTTTACGTGTAATTTCATCTATAAATTTTGTTATATTACCTTTTAAAATTGGTTTTAAAGTGATATTACTATCAATTTGTTTTGAGGCAACATCAACCTTATAAAGATTTTTTAATGTGTCATCAACTGCTTGATAATTCATTGAAACAATCAAGTCGCTTTTTTTACCATAAGTTTTTTGGATCGATTTTTTAATACTTTTTATTGCTTCATCGATTGGTAAAATACCACTAATTGCGAAAAAACATGTCTGCATTATAGTGTTAATACGCCTGCCCATTTTAAGTTTTTTAGCTATCTCATAAGCATCAATAGCATAAAAAACTATATTGTTTTCTTTTATATATTTTTGTACTTTTTTTGGTAATTTATGCCAACTTTCATCTTTTGGATATGGTGTATTTAATAAAAATGTACCACCCTTTCGCAGATATGGCAAAATATCAAATTTTTCTAAAAATACTGCCTGATGAACTGCTAAGAAATTTGCTTTTTGTATAGCATAAGTTGATTTTATCTCTTTTGGCGAAATTCTTACATGTGAAACTGTCATGGAACCCGATTTTTTAGAATCATATACAAAATAACCTTGTGCATATTTGTCTGTATCTGTTCCAATAATCTTTATAGTATTTTTATTCGCACCAACCGTTCCATCTGAACCTAAGCCATAAAACATAGCTTCATATTGATCATCATTTTTTAAAAAGAAATTTTTATCGTAACTAATGGAAGTATGTGTAACATCATCATCAATACCAACTGTAAAATGTTGTTTAGGTGATGAATTGTCAAGTTCATCGTAGATACCTTTTATCATGCTAGGTGTAAACTCTTTTGATGAAAGACCAAATCTTCCTCCCACTATTTTTGGCATATCAAATGGTAGAGTATCTTGATTTTCAAATAATGCGGTTACTACGTCATGATAAAGAGGCTCGCCTAAGCTTCCTGATTCTTTTGTTCTGTCAAGCACTGCAATAGCCCTAACAGTTTTTGGTAGAGTTGCTATAAAATCTTCAACTGCAAAAGGCAAGGAGAGCCTAACTTTAATAACACCAACTTTTTTACCCTGATTTACCAAATATTGTACAGTTTCATCAGCTGCCTGTGCACCTGAGCCCATTAACATAATAACTTTTGTAGCATCTTTTGCTCCAACATAATCAAACAGATGATACGACCTATTTGTTAAAAATGCAAATTTATCCATCTGTTGTTGTAATATTTGTGGTATTTTTTGATAATATTTATTTACTGATTCTCTGGTTTGAAAATATACATCAGGGTTTTGACTTGTTCCTCTTATAAAAGGCCTATCCGGTGTTAAGGCTCTACTTCTATGAGCATTTACAAGCTCTGTATTTATCATTTTTTTAAGTATGTCTTCACTTAACTCTTCTATCTTTGTTATTTCATGAGATGTTCTAAAACCATCAAAAAAGTGTAAAAATGGAATTCTTGATTCAAGAGTAGCAGCTTGGGCAATTAGTGCAAAATCATGAGCTTCTTGCCCACAACCAGATGCCAAAAGTGCAAAACCAGTTTGTCTAACACCCATTACATCTTGATGATCTCCAAAGATAGATAATGCTTGATTTGCTATACTTCTTGCTGCCACGTGAAAAACTGTAGAAGTTAGCTCGCCTGCAATTTTATACATATTTGGAATCATCAAAAGCAGACCTTGTGATGCTGTAAAAGTTGTAGTAAGTGCTCCCGCTTGAAGTGATCCATGAACTGTACCGCTCGCTCCTCCTTCACTTTGCATCTCATAGACCGTTGGTACTTGACCAAAGATATTTTTTTCACCACTAGCACTATAAACATCGCTTAATTCACCCATAGGCGAAGCTGGCGTTATGGGATAAATCGCTATAACTTCGTTTATTTTATGAGCTACTCTTGCTACTGCCTCATTTGCATCTACCGTTATAAATGTTTTTTTCATCCCTCTTACCCCATATAAATGTATTATAATAATTTTTTAGATAATGTTGCTATTTCTAGCTCCTCGTTTGTTGAAACTGTCATAACTTTTAAATTATACATCTTTAGTGATTTACTAATATGTTCTTTAGTTAACAAACTATGTTCTCCGATACCTCCAGTTAAAATAACTCTATCAACATGCCCTAACACCATCATGTAACTACCAATATATTTTATAATTTTGTAAATAAACATCTCAAATGCTAATTTTGCTTTTATGTTGCCCTGATAATACAATTTCTCAATTTCTCGCATATCGCTGATATTGCAAATTCCCTTTAATCCACTTTTTTTATTTAAAATATATTCTATTTCACTATCTTTTAGTCCAAGTTTCTCTTTTATATAAAAAATTAATGAGGCATCAATATCACCACATCTTGTACCCATTATAAGTCCTTCAAGTGGAGTAAAACCCATTGAAGTATCTATACTTTTACCATTTTTTATAGCACATACGCTAGCACCGTTGCCTAAATGAGCAGTGATAAGATTTAATTCATTTAGCTCTTTATTTAACAGTTTTGCTGTTTTTTTTGCGACAAAGCTATGTGATGTTCCATGAAAACCATATCTTTTAATACCAAAATCATCATAATAGTTATATGGCAGTGCGTATCTGCTTGCAATCTCTGGTATGCTTTGGTGAAAAGCTGTATCAAAAACCGCAACTTGAAGAGTATTTGGTGAATGTTCTTTGATAGCTTTTATACCTGCTAAATTTGAAGGATTGTGAAGTGGAGCTAAAGATGAAAGCTTATCAATTTTTTGCATAACATTATCATCAATAATAATTGGATTTCTAAAAAAATCTCCACCATGAACTACCCTATGTCCCACAACCTTTATATCATCAAAAGTTTTAATAATATTTTTAGTAATCAGCTCATCAATTACCTCTTGTACGGCAATTATATGGTTTTTAATCTCCTCTTTTGAGCCTTCATATATCTCTTGTAAATTATCGAAATTAAATATTTTATATTTTATAGATGAACTTCCACTGTTTAATACTAAAATTTTCATACTCTCTCCTGAGCTTGAATTGCAGTAATAGCTATGGTATTTATGATATCATCAATCAAGCAGCCTCTACTTAAATCGTTTATAGGTTTTTTGAGTCCTTGTAAAACTGGGCCAATGGCAACTGCATTTGCACTTCTTTGCACTGCTTTATAAGTATTGTTTCCTGTATTTAAATCTGGAAATATAAATATTGTAGCTTTACCCGCCACTTTAGAATCAGGTAGTTTTTGTTTTGCAACCTTGCTATCAACTGCACTATCATACTGCATGGGACCATCTATTATAATATCCTTTCTTCTTTGTTTTACTATCTTTGTTGCATCTTTTACCTTTTGTACATCCGCCCCACTTCCTGAATTACCAGTAGAATATGAGAGCATGGCAATTATTGGTTTAATTCCAAATTTTTTAGCAGTATCATTTGATGAAATGGCTATGGTGGCTAACTCATCTGCTGTTGGATCTTTATTTATTGCGCAATCTCCAAAAACCAATACTTTTGTATCAAGGGACATAAAAAATATGCTAGAAACTAAAGGCGTTTGCTTATCTGTTTTTATAATTTGAAGTGCCGGCCTTACCGTATCTGCAGTTGTGTGAGTTGCACCACAAACCATACCATCAGCTTGTTCATCTTCTATATACATTGTTGCGAAATAAGTTGGATTTATCTGCATAAGCTCTATAGCATCTTCAAGAGTTACGCCTTTATTTTGTCTTAATTTATAAAATCTATGCGCAAATTTATTTTGCATTTTTAATGATTTTTTATAATTTATAAATATCGCTTTACTAATATCTATACCCAACAAAGTAGCTCTTGCCTTAAATTCTTTTTCATTCCCAATAAAAATAATATCAACAATTTCTCTACTTAGTACCACCTCAGCAGCTTTTAAAACTCTATCATCTAGTTCTGTTAAAACAATCTTTTTTTTATCTTTTTTGGCTATTTCAAAAAGTTTATATTTAAACATAAGTGGAGTAATAGTTACATCATTAAAATTACTAAATTTTTCTAAAAAAAACTTTTTATCGATATATTTTTCTACTTTACCTAAAATTTTTGACAATCTATTTTTATCCATATAAGAGATATTTGGCGATATTTGTTGTAACTGCTTTATGGTATCTATTGTATCAGTTTTTACACTTAAAATTGGTACTTTATAGGTAAATCCATCAATTAAAGTGTCCAGATTTTTCAGGACAATACCACCAGTTAATATAAGTGCTGAGATACTAGCTGAAGTTTTTGATGCAAACATGGCAAGTGCAGATAATATAATATCACTTCTGTCTCCTCCAACTACAATCAACTCATCATCCGTTACATGTAAAATAAAATTATCTACTCCCATGGCAGCTATTTTGATATCTTTGATACCTTTAAAGACATTTGCTTTAACAACTGATTTTGCTTGAAGATACTCTTGTATTTGTATGATATTTAATTCTTCTAGTTCTTTAATTTGTGGCACACAAAATACAGGATATTTTTTTTGTTTAATTTTATCTGTACGGTTTACGATAGTGACTAGATGAGTGTTGTTGGAATTTTTAATATTGTTATAATTAATATTGATTTCATCATTATTTATATAATTCATAAGAGATACCATGGGCGAAGCAAGATTTTTGGCAATTTTTAGATTTATATCTTCTGAAAATAGATTTAATTCATCTTGGCTTATGCCACAAACTAAAATAAAATCATATTGTTTTAAAAGTAAGTTGTATTTAGCTATGATATTGTCTAAAAATGACACCTCGTCTGTTGAGATTAAATCTATAGCTTTTTCTTTTGTACAGCAACACATCTCATCTATATTTATTTTAAGATGGAACATATCTTTTATAAAATTTAACTCTTTTTTATCCGCAACTATTGGGCAAAAATATGCAACTTTTTCATACTTCGCTTTCAACATTTCAAGAAAATATATACTAAATAGCGTAACTCCTGAACTTTTTTGAAGAGGGTATATATACATAGATCTCATGGCAAACCCTTATTAGTGTTTAATATCCAAAACCTCAAAAGCTGGCAAAACTGAGCCTTCAAGCAATTCGAGCGAAGCTCCACCCCCGGTTGAAATAAAACTCATCTTTTCTTGCTCACCCGCTTGATTTATAGCATTTACAGTATCACCACCACCTATAATAGTATAAGCATAACTATTAGCGACACTATGAGCTAGTTCTGTTGTGCCTCTTGAAAATTGTTTAACTTCAAAAATTCCCATCGGTCCGTTCCAAATTATTGTATTTGACATATCAACAACCTCTTTAAATATTTGCAAAGTAGCTGGACCAATATCAACGACAATTGCATCATTTTTAATATCATAAATAGGAGATATTTGTATATTTGTTAGACTTTTCACATTCTCAGTAGTGACTACATCAAAAGGCAGATAAATTTTAACACCGGCTATTTTGGCATCAGCTAATATCTCTTTTGCTTTATCTACATAATCCTTTTCAACCAAAGATGCTTTCATATCTATATCTATCGCTTTTAAAAAGGTATTACTCATAGCACCGCCTATGATAATTCTATCAACTTTTGGTAAAATATTAGTAAGAAGCGTAATTTTTGAAGATACTTTAGCTCCTCCAATTATCAACAAAATGGGTTTTTTAGGATTTAAAAGTGCGTTTGCAAAAGCATCAATCTCTCTTTTTAGTAAAAATCCAGCAACTTTTATTTTTACAAATTGTGCTATTGCGTAAGTTGATGCATGTTTTCTGTGACTTGTTCCAAATGCATCGTTTACATAAATATCTGCAAATTTAGCAAGCTCTTTTGCTAGCTTATTTGAATTTTTTATCTCTCCTGGATAAAATCTTATATTTTCAAATAAAAATACTTGAGAATTATCTGCTTTTAAAATTTCATAAGCATCTTTCGTAAAATCTTCTATAAAAATAATTTTTTCTTTCAGAAGTCGTTCTAATCGTTTCGCTACTGGCGCTAATGAAAAATCTTCATCTCTTTGTTTTGGGCGACCTAGATGTGATATTAAAACTATATATTTAGCCTTTTGGTCTATGCAATAATTAATAGTTCTAAGCGCCTGTATTATTCTAGTATCATCTGTAATGTTGTGATGTCCGTCAAGTGGAACATTAAAGTCAACTCTTATCAAAACTCTTTTACCGCTGATATTGATATCTTTTAAACTCTTAACACTTTGCATAAACTCTATACTACTAGTCATAATAATTCACCTTCTTCTAAAAATCTTTCCTCATTAATCTTTTTTTCATGTGGATAATTATACATGTAATAATAATACTCATGAGCCATCTTGCCAGAATCAAAAGATGGATTTACATCTCGCATAGAATTTTTTATAATTTCTAGCCATTTTTTTGTATTGTCATAATACATAGGAATAATTTTTTTCTCTAAAATATCCATCATGTTTTTATTATCATCATTATCTTGGATATTAATTGGTTTATTGTGATCTGAGGGTATAATAAATGAATTAATACCATCTTGTGCAAATTCAGGAACCCAGCCATCATTTATTGAAAAATTTATAGCGCCATTCATGGCAGCCGTCATTCCACTCGTTCCGCTAGCTTCACGTGTTAATCTTGGGGTATTTAACCAAATATCAGCACCTTTTTTAAGTAACATTGAAAGATTTAATTCATAACCTATCAAAACAGCTACATTATTATATTTCATACTAATGTGAACAAGCTCATTAAAGACATGGATGGAGTCTGTATCAAATGGGTATGGTTTACCTGCCCAAATAATTTGAACTTTCTTTTCTTTTCTTGTAACTAAGTTATGAAATCTTTCGAAATCGCGCGTTAAAAGTCCTGCTCTTTTATATTCTGCAAAACGTCTTGCCCAAACTATTGTTAAAATATCAGGATCAAAGAGTTGTCCTGTTTGATCAGCTACAACATTAAATAAAACTCTCTTTAGATGCTTTTTACGTGCCATCAGCTCATAATCTTCATGTTCATCTAAGGCTTTTAAGAGCGTTTTATCTGTCCAATATCTCCTATTTTGTGCATTTGTGATAGAAATAATCTGACATATATTTTCATAGCCACCCCACATCTTGTTTGCAACCTTTGCATGTAACTTTGAAACGCCATTGGCTCTTTTTGAAAGTCTAAGTGCTGCAATGGTGAGTGAAAAATTATCTTCAGTTATGCCAGTCATGGCAACCATCTCTTCTAAAGTTAAGCCATTAAAAAAACCCATACTGTAAAGTTTATGGATATCGTGTGTTTCATTACCTGCCATCTCTGGAGTATGTGTTGTAAAAACGATATGTTTTTTAAGCTCATTAAGTGTTTTGTATCGCTTATAAAGTTCAAAAGCAAGAGGAATCGCATGACCCTCATTTAGATGATAAATCTCAATATTTTGCTCTAACGCATCTAAAACTTTTACACCGCCAATACCAAGTACTATCTCTTGGGCTATTCTTGTATCTTCATATGCATCATATAGTTTATAAGAGATTGTTCTTGCTAAATAATCATTTTTATCATAATCTGTTGAGAGCAGTATAATGGGAGCTGTTCCAAAAGTATCTGGTTTTAAATAATACGCCTTTACCCAAACAGTATGTGAATTAATGGTAACTGGTACCTCAATATTTAAATTTTCTAAGAAATAATAATGCTTTCTTATAAAATCAATTTTTAAATCTCTATGTTCATCGCGTGATTGATCATAATATCCATAACTCCAGAGCATTCCAACGCCCACAACATTTTGACCCAAATCATGAACACTTCTCATATGTGAGCCTGACAAAAAGCCAAGACCACCAGAGTATATCTTTAATGCCTGATGAATAGCAAATTCCATTGAAAAGTATGCAACTTTTGTTGAATAATCCTCATTAATTTTATATGTATGTAATTCCATGTCGTTTCCTTGAATGGTCTCTTACTTAATAATCTCTTTTATACATTTGTATTAAATTATTATCAATTTTATATTTATGAGATGCGATATAATTTATATCAACAAATTCAAACTTAGAATCTTTATAAACAATAACTTCTTTACATGTAAAGTCTTTAAGTATCCTATCCATTGATTTTTCTATAAATTGACTTGCCATCAACCTATCAAAAACACTTGGATTGCCACCTCTTTGAATATGACCCAAAATCGTTGCTCTAGTCTCCATACCTATCTCATCTTCGAGCCATTTTATCATCTTTTGTGTTAAATTTAAACCCTCAGCCACAACACAAATAACATATCTTCTACCTTGCTTAAGCTCTTTTAAAATTTGTTCTTTTTTGCACTCTAAATCATATGGCATCTCTGGGATAAGGCACAACTCTGCACCAGAAGTAATAGCCGAAACTAAAGCTAAGTATCCACACTCTTTGCCCATAGTCTCCACCACAAAAGCACGCTTAAAAGACGCTGCTGTATCTCTTATGCTGTCAATTGATGCTCTTATAATATTTAATGCCGTATCAACACCTAAGCAATAATCTGTACCATAAATATCATTATCAATAGTTGAAGGGATGCCGACAAATTTTAAATCAAATTCACTACAAAAAATATCCATAGCTCTAAATGAACCATCGCCTCCTAAAACTATAATCTTATCAATTCCTAATTTTACCAAGTTATCGTATGCTTTTTTTCTATACTTACTATCAAAAAACCGCTTGGATCTAGAAGAACCTATAATAGTGCCCCCTAAATGAATAATCCCAGCTACATCTAAAAAACAAGCTTTTTTTATATTATTATCAATCAAGCCTTCTAGGCCATCAAATATAAAATAAGGCACCAAACCTCTAAAGGTAGCACGTTCCACAAAATGCTTAATGGCTGGATTCATACCAGCACAATCACCCCCTGAAGACATAATAGCTATAGACATATCAAACTCCTTGCTTAAAATTATAACCTATAACAAACAATAATTTTATTTACTTTTGCTATAATAGCTAATTAAAACTATTACAAGGAGTATGAGATGAAGCTTAAGTATGGGATGTTTTTATTAATTTCAACTCTTTTTCTTGCAAGTGGATGCTCAAAACTAAGTAAGGTTAGTAATCCCTTACCGTCAAAACATATTTATGTAGATAATATAAAAAAGAGTGTAACCATCTCTTTATTTGCATTAAACAATTACACAGATACGCCTGATGCTGGACTTCGTGCTTCAAATCTTATTTATGGATTACTTCTAGTTAAGGGCTATAATGTTATTTTGCATACTACTTCCGTAAGCTTTAAACTATCAAATGCGATAAAAATTGCTAAAAATGATAAAGCTAATTATCTGATGTATGGAGGGGTGAGCGAATGGAGATATAAAACTGGTATAGATGGCGAACCAGCTGTTAGTTTGCAATGCAGTATGATTGATGTTAAAACATCAAAAATTATCTGGAGCGCAACTGCGTCAAATAATAGTTGGGGTAATGCATCAATAGGCACAACGGCTCAAAAATTGATAATGTCTATGTTAAAAAACTAAATGGCTTATCTTGAGAGATGAGCATACACGTACAAAAGAACAATTAAAATTATTTTCTTTTGCTAAAAAAATGCATGATTATGCTTATAATGAAACTATAATCTTGCTGGCTATCTACTTGATTATAGGCTATGCGATAAATCCTAAAGATATCTGTATTTTAAATACTAAGATACCTTTTCTTATTATGCTATTGTCTATAATAACCCTTTTTCATGGCTTTGAAAGCGGAGTTTTAGCTATTGGCATTATTGCTATAGTTATTTGGTATTTTTATCCAATATTTCAATATAAAGATTTTTTAACTACACTTATAATGATGCTTATTTTTGGCCAATTTAATTATTATTGGACAAGAAGGATATATGAGGCTGAAACAAATTCTAATTATTGTGAAATAAAATTAAATGAATTATCCAAAGCTTTTTATACCCTTAAAATATCTCATGACCAACTAGAAAAAAATTATGTTATTAAACCCATGAGCTTAAGGAACTCTATCAAAATTATACAAGAAGCAAATAAGATAGATAAAAATTATTATATAAACTTTTTAAGACTACTTGATAAAAGTTTTAATGTTAATGTAGCCTCTATTGCTTATAAACAAAACAAAAAAGATCAATTTAAAATGATAAGCATGGCACAAAGTAGTGAAAGCGATCAAGAAGATACAATTTTAAACGATCCTTTAATACAAGAAGTTTTACAAAAAGAAAAACCAGTTTATATTAGTGACAATACTGATAAAAAAAGTAAATATATAGCCGTACTTCCGGCACTGCAAAAAAATACTATTATAGGACTCTTGCTCATACAAAAGATGCCATTTATGTCATTTAATAAAGAAAATTTAACATCAATAGCGATTCTTTTTGAATATTTTTTTAATGAAACAGTAAAGCATAGCGTCTTACTTTTACAATCTTTATTACCCGCTATACATGATAATAATTTTAAATTTGAATATCATCGTTTAAATAATATTTACAAAGCTTATCAAGTTAATTCTGCTACACTTGTACTTAAAATAGATGATAGGCTTTTAATGGAACGCTTATATTCTAAAATAGTGAAAATATTGCGCTCACTTGATATGGTTACGTTTATTAAGTATAATAAACTAAATTATATTATTTTACTTTTCCCATTTGCAGATAATTCTGTATGCACAGGTTTTATAAATAGACTAATAGGAAATTTTAAAGATATTAAAGAAGATGATTTTGAATACATGATATTTGATTTTTCAAAAGTAGACCTTTTACAGCAATATATAAGTATTGATCATGAGCGATAAAATTATTTTATATTATCTGTTTGGCTATATTGGCATAAGTTTAATTATTACTCTTTTGTTAACCATATATCTACAAAAAAAATTTCTAAATTCGGCAAAAAAAATCTTTATATTTATGCTACTATTAAATATATCTATACCAATTATAGGTTATTTTTTTTCTGTATGGATCTCTTATTACATGATTCATGTAAAACATAAAAAAGCTATAAAAGATATTAATATTATCGATCTTGAAGAATTTGGACGATATTTTCTTAAAATACAGCGTATTTTTGGAGAGGGCTCAATGCTAGAGCTTATGCAAAATGATTATGCTCCCACATCTTTAAAAATTAAAGCCCTAGTTGCAATGTCAGAAAATATCTCAAAAAATAATATCAGCATCATAAAACAAACTTTATCAAATAGTGATGATGAAATTAGATTGTATAGCTTTGCTATTATTGATAAACTTGAAAAAAATCTAAATAAGCAGATTCATCACAATATGGACGCCCTGCATAAAACAAAAAACAAAGCTCTTAAAACAAAAATTGCAACACAACTAGCATATCTGTATTGGGATATGATTTATTATGAACTATCAGACAAATCACTACAAACATACCTTTTTAATCAAGTTGAAAAATATATCAATATAGCACTACAAAATGATAAATATGATATTAAATTGCATGTATTATTAGGAAGAGTCTATATGATACAAAAAAAATTTGATAGAGCTGCCACAGAGTTTGCATTCGTTCATGAAGTAAATCCACAAGGAAATGACTATAATATGCCCTATTTAGCGGAAATAGAGTTTAATTTGGGCGCATACCACATAACCAAAGCCATTATGACACAAATTAAAAGTTTTAATAACAACAGTACACTTTATCCAATTGTTGAACAATGGAGTGGTGTTTAAACATGAGTGAATATATCCGTTATAGTAAAGAGGTTGATGTTATGCTTTTAGCTGAAGGGACATATCCTTATGTCAGAGGTGGAGTCTCTTCTTGGATTTCTCAACTAATTATTGGATTAAGTGATATAAAATTTGGTATCTGTTTTATTGGTTCCAAAAAAAGTGAGTACGGAGAGATTAGATATGATTTGCCAAATAATTTAGTACATCTTGAAATTAATTATATTTTTAACGATGATACCATAAATAGCTCTAAAGCCATTAGAGGAAAAAAATATGCTTTTGAAACTATTTACAAATTACACAATTCTTTTAAATTAAAAGAACAAAATATACCAAATGCAATTAAAAATATAGATTTTTTTATAAAAGATATCACATTTAAAGATTTTTTGCATTCCAAATTATCTTGGGAATATATTAATAAAAAATATCAAGAAAACTGTCCAGATTTACCATTTATAGATTATTTTTGGACTCTTAGAAATATCCATAGACCTATTTGGACTTTAGCAAAAATTGTAAAAAAACTTCCAAAAACTAAACTTTTTCACTCTCCATCAACAGGATATGCTGGTTTTTTAGGAATGCTAGCTTCATACAATGCAGATACCCCTTTTATACTAACTGAACACGGTATCTATACTCGTGAGAGAAAAATCGATATGCTAAAAGCAGATTGGATTAAATTTCAAAAATCAAATCTATTAAAACAGCCAGAAGAGCTTAACTACATAAAACAAATGTGGGTAAATTTTTTTATAAAAATAGGTGAGTTTGCATATGATCGTGCAGAGCTTATACTCTCTTTATACCCTGGTGCTCAAAAAATACAAATTCAACTTGGTGCAAAAAAAGAAAAAACACAAGTTGTTCCAAATGGTGTTGATGTTGATAGCCTAAGACAAACAATAACAACAAGACAAGACCCACCACAACCTGTTATAACGTTAATTGGTAGAGTTGTCCCCATTAAAGATATAAAAACTTTTATACGAGCTATTAAAATCACAAACGAAAAGATACAAAATCTTGAAGCTTGGATAGTTGGTCCAACAGAAGAAGATGAGGAGTATTTTCAAGAATGCAAGCAGATGACCGAGTCGCTTGGATTAGACAATACTATCAAGTTTTTAGGATTTCAAAATATAAAAGAGATACTTCCAAAATCTGCTATACAAACACTTACATCGATTAGCGAAGGAATGCCGCTTGTTATTTTAGAAGGTTTTGCTGCTGGTGTTCCTTGTGTTGCAACCAATGTTGGAAGTTGCGAAGATTTAATATACGGCGCACTAGATAATGCAGATATTGAGCTTGGAGCTGCTGGAGCAATTACAAATATAGCGTCTCCTCTCGAATTAGCTAAACAATATATATACTTTCTCTCAGATTTTCAAGCTTGGAAAAAAGCACAAAAGATTGCTTTAGAGCGAGTAGAACGTTATTATAGAGAAGATTTATTTTTAAAAAAATATCGTGATATATATTTTGATTTTATGAAAAGGGAGACATAATGGCTGGAATTGGTTTTGAATTAAGAAAAATCTTAAAAAACAACAGCCTTATCTCTTTAACAAAAGTATATGGCTACTCCGCTATTTTAAGCTCTGGTCCATGGGTTATTTCTATTATTGCTATTATCATTGTTGGTTTTATTGGGCTTGCAACTAGAGGAGCGGGAAGTGATGTGGCAAGATTTCAAATAGTTATAACTTATGCCATAGCTCTAGCATCTAGCTTGATAATTACAGGAATATTGCAACTACCGTTTACCAGATATGTCGCTGATTTAATATTTAATGATAGAGAAGATGAGATATTGCCATCATATTTTGGTGCTATTTTCATCTCTTGGCTTTTTGGTTTGCCATTTATTATATTACTTGTACATTATATTTTTAAAACACAAAGCTTCTTTTTTTTAGTAGGTGTGGTTGCCACATTTTTAGTACTTTGTGGTATTTGGATATCAGGTGTTTTGGCATCAAGTTTAAAATATTATCGCGGTGTTGTATGGTCATATTTCTTTTCATACCTGTTTATTATAATATTTTCATATTTTTTTGGTGATACAATTACAGAGCTTATTTTTATTTTTTTTATAGGAAATGCTATTTTATTTATTATTTTAGCTTCTCTTATTATTAAATCATATGATTCAAATATATTTATAAAGTTAGATTTCTTTTTTGCGCCAAATTTTTACTGGTCGCTTGCCATTGCTGGACTTGCTTATAATCTTGGTGCTTGGATAGATAAATTTATATTTTGGTATAACCCATTAACTGGACATGCCGTTCTTGGAGGATTACATGCTTCGCTTGTTTATGACATGCCTATCTTTTTAGCATATCTGTCAATTTTACCAGGTATGGCGGTATTTTTTTATCGCCTTGAATCTGATTTTGCGCAAAAATATGATCTGTTTTATGACGCTGTTAGAAATGGTGGCACACTTAATATCATTAAAGAGTATAAAAATCAAATTGCCATGGTTGTACGTCAGGCAATACAAGAAATTTTAGTTATACAAGCAATATTAGACATCATTTTATTTTTATTAGCACCAAAATTATTTGAGATACTTAATATCTCACAACTATACCTCGGATTATTATATATTCTGACAATTGGGGCAATGTTACAAATTAGTTTTATGTCAGTTTTGGCTATACTTTATTATTTAGATAAAAAAATGCCCGCTATGTGGCTTAGTATCGCCTTTTTTGTTACTAATGGAATTTTTACATATATCTCCATATATATGGGACCAGCCATGTATGGATATGGATATACCATCTCATTGTTAGTTGTTTTTATTGCAAGTCTTATTGTATTAAAAAACCAAATAGAAGGGTTAGATTATGAAACATTTATGTTGCAATAAAATAATTATTTTAATATTGATTTTAATAAGTTCATTATATGGTTCTTTAAGAGATAAAAGTGCGATTATCTATTATGGTAAAAATATCTCCTATACTTTAGTTGGCATCCATAATTATATAATCGTTGAACCAACTAATATAGTTACTTATAAGCACGGTTTCTCCGTGTATAAAAATAAGATATATGCTTATGTTAGTATTGGCGAAGTCGATACAAGCTCATCTGAGTATAAAATGATAAACAAAAAATGGATTATAGGAGATGATAAAGCATGGCACAGTAAAATTTTAAATATTACAAATAAAAATTATCAAAAATTTCTTTTTACTAAAATAATACAACCACAGATAAAAAGAGGGTTTAAAAATTTCTTCTTTGATACTCTTGATTCTTATCAATCTGTAGATAAAACAATAAAAGCCGAAAAAAAAAGTCAAGATGCTTTAGCTAATTTTATTAACAAATTTCATAAGCGTTATCCTATGTCAAAACTAATAGTAAATCGTGGGTTTAATATAATAGATAAGATTCACAGCTCAATAAATGCCGTACTTTTTGAATCATACTACAGAGGTTTTAATTCTAAAAAATATACAATAGTTTCAAAAAAAAATAGATTATGGTTAGATGAATATATAAATAAAATAAAATCCTATCATCTACCAATAATAGATGTGGAATATCTACCGCAAAATAAGATAAATTTAGCCAAAAAGCTTGTTAAAAAGGTTGAGACAAAAGGCATGATACCTTATGTGACAAATAGTAATTTAGATAATTATGGTATATCGTCTGAAAATGCTATTAAGCGTAAGATCTTAGTGTTAATTGATCAAAATATGGAATATAGATTTAACAGTGGGGCACATAGAGATGGCGCTATGCCACTAGAATACCTAGGCTACATTCAAAAACTACACGATATTAACCATGGGTTACCAAAACTATCTACTTTAAACCAATATGCAGGTGTTATCGTGTGGTTAAAAAACAGTTATAAACATCCAAGAAAATTTATTCACTGGCTGCTTCGCGTAAAAAAGATGGGTATTAAAATTGTTTTTGCAAGTAATTTCGGTTTTGCCACAACTAATATCTTTTTAAAACCTTTTAATATCAAAGTCGTGCAGGGCTCACAAAGCTATACAAACAGATATAAAATAACGTACCAAAGTAAAATGGTAGGATTTGAGATGCCTCCATCGCTAGATACAAGCAGTTTGTATCTTCAACCAAGCCATGCAACAGCTCTCTTAACATATAAGGACAAACAGAGCCTCAGTACAACTCCAGTAGCAATTACTACTTGGGGAGGATACGCTATAGGGGATTCTTTTATTACCGACATTAATTTACAAGATATTTGGATCGTTAATCCATTTAAATTTTTTGCACAAGCTCTTAGATTAAAACCTCTTTTGATTCCTGATGTGACAACAGAAAATGGAGATAGGTTGTATTTTTCACATGAAGATGGGGATGGCAGCATGAACAGGGTTGAATGGAATCCAAAACTTTTTTCAATATATATAATATATAAAGATATACTAAAAAAATATAAATTACCATTTTCTATCTCCGTTATTGGAGCCGAGATAGATAAAAATGGACTCTATCCAAAAGAATCAAAAAGATTACGTTTTATTGCAAAAGAAATTTATGCTCTACCAAATGTTGAGCCAGCAACACATACATTTTCTCATCCATTTTTTTGGGAAAAAATCAAAAATGGTAATCTTAGTCCAAAATATCGTTTAGCCCCAAAGGGATATAAATTTTCATTAAAATATGAAATATTAGGACAAATCAAAGATATAAATGAACATCTTATACCATTAAATAAAAAAAGATGCCACATGCTTTTTTGGAGTGGAGATTGCCGCCCATCTGTAAAAGTTTTAAAATTTGTTTATAAACATAAAATCCTAAACATAAATGGTGGTGGTGCAACTGCAACAAATTTAAATCCATGGTTATCAAATGTACCGTCTTTAGGCCTAGATAAAGATGGTTTTTATCAAATATATACAGGTGAAGAAAATGAAGATATTTATACCAATTTATGGAATGGTCCATTTTGGGGACTTAAAAAAGTTATACAAACTTTTAATTTAACCAATTCACCTCGTCGTCTTAAGCCAATTGATGTATATTTTCACTTTTATTCCGGCTCTAAGCGGGCATCATTAAATGCTTTAAAATATATCTATGATTGGGTTCTTAAGCAAAAAGATATAATGCCAATTTTTACCTCTGCTTTTATACCAAAAGTCATGGATTTTTACACGGTAAGTATTGCGAACAATAAAAACCACTGGTTATTTTGTGGTATGAAATCTTTACATACAGTACGCATTGAAAAACAAAATGCTTTTGTGGATTTTAATTCTTCAAAAGGAGTGGTTGGAATAACACATTTCCAAAAGCATACATATATTAGCCTCGATAATAACCAAACGCAATATATCACAACAAGTAAAAAATATAATCCAAACAACCCTTACATCATAAATGCAAATGCAAGGCTAAATTATTTTAAAGTAAATAAAAATAAAACCATGTTTAAATTTCAAGCAGATGTTACTCTTAAAATCAGGCTTTTTGTACCAGATATCTGTACTTTACATGTGTATCCAAATGGATATAAATTAACAAAAAAGAGTCATAATATAGTTTTTTTAACTTATAAAAATATAAAAAATGCAGATATAAATGTTACATGCAAACAAAACAAATAAATACGTAATAACCTATAAAGAGATAGGATTATTCTTTATAATTTTTAGTATTGTATTATTCGTTTTATATCCCAAAAAGATGTTACTACAAAATATAATGTTAAAGCAGACAAATTATAACTTAGGTGTAATATATCTAAAAAATATGCTTCATAAAAATCCAAATAATGAACAGATTATGCTAGATTTGGTAAAACTAGGTCTTAGATCTAATAATCAAAAGGTTATATTCTTTTATTTAAAAAAACTAAAAGATAGTAAGTCTAAAGAGATACAAAAAGAGGTATATTTTTTAAATTATAAATTTATAAAAGAGATATATTTTCAAAAACATAATAATGCCTATAAAAAACGACAAACTATGCAAAAATTAAGAAATCTGTTTTCATATATTTTAAAACATAATTTTTACAGTAATAAAAATATAAACAAGTGGTACAACGAGGCTATCTTTTTAAAAAAATTTAATAGTGCTTATTTTTTACTTCAAAAAACGCTACAAACAAATCCTAATAATATAAAAAATATCGCAGCTCTTTTTTATCTGTCTTTAAGATTACATTACAAAAAGGATACTATGAGATATCTTCATATATTACAAAAAAAAGATATACGAAAACGTCAAAAATGGTTAATGGATGAATATTATGTATTGATGGATATTAAAGATTATAGACAAGTGGCACTTTTTTTAAATACTCGTGCTAAAAATTCTATTTTTTGGAGAAAAAGATTGGCAGCTTTTTATTTTAATGAAAAAGAGTATGCTAAGTCATCAAATCAATATATAAGGCTTTTTAACAAATCCATAAATTATAACAATAAAAAAAAATTCTTTTTAAAAGCTATATATGCCCTAAGGGCTGGAGATTTAATAAAAAAAGCATCTAGCCTCGCACATAAATATCAACCATATTTTCTAAATGATATTAAAATAAGAATATATTTATTAAAGCTATATATATCGACCAATAGCTTGCATAAGGCAGCTTTATTGTCTAAAAAAATATTAAAATTAAAAGGAAATAAGCTTTGATTCGTATTATAATCTTAATTCTTTTTTTAAATATAGCAATTTTTGCTAAACACAACAGTATATCAACAAATTACATACAGACGGAATTAAGATTAATGCTTAAATCTTTTTTGTTTATTAATGATGTTAAAGATGCCTATAAAACCGCAAAATTAGGATACAAGTTAAATCCAAGTTCATATTTTTGGAACAAGCAGATGGCAAAACTCGCACTTTGGAACTCTAAAACCACTCAAGCATTAAAATATCTTATATTTTTATATAAATATACAGATGATAAAACAATTAGAGATAAAATTATTAACTATGCGATAAATGATTATCAATATGATTTAGCAAAGAAATATGTGTTGCAACAGGCCTTGCAAAATCCAATAAATAAAAATATCAACACACTCATTTATATCTATAATCTTATAGGTGTCCCACAAAAAGCTGCAGTAATACTGTTATCACAATATCATAAAAATCCAAAACGAGCCATGCTCCTTACAAAAGCATTACAAATATATCTAAATATGGGTGAGTTAAAAAAAGCGAAAAGGATAATAAGCATTATGATACAAAAGAGACTGTATAGTATTAAAAATACAAAACAGATAGCTTTTTATTTTTATCTTATGCGAAAACCAGCAACGGCCTATAAATATATCTTATTGGCAAAATCAAAAGCAACAAAAAAAGATATCTCATATTATAAGTTAATAAGTGACTTAGGATGGTATGAACAAGATTATATTACAGCCGCAAAAGCATCAAAAATTATCATGCAAAATGGTAAAGCACGTCTTAGTGATTATGTCCGCGTTGCACGTATATATCAACGTACAAATCCAAAACTAGCCACTCTTGCACTTTTAGATGCATATAAAAAATACAAATTATCATGGCTATTTTATAGCTATGCCTATCATGCTATGCACTTAAAAGATTATAAACAGATAAAAAAACTAATTTTACAAATAGATAAAACAAACTCTTCTTTAAAAAAAGATGCAAATTTTTGGCTGATAAAAGCTGATGTATATATCTATTTTCACCAAATAAAATTAGCAAAATTAGCACTAAATACCGCACGTAGATTAAATAAAAATAATCTTGAAGTAAATTTAATGATCATCTCTTTTTATACGACCAATCATCTAAATAATGAATTAATAGGCTTTTTAAAAGAGTTATCAGAAGAAAAATCTCTCTCACCTAGATACTATTTGCCGATGGCATCTGCATATTTTTATCTTCAAAATGTAAATCGTGCAGTTTTTTATATGCAAAAAGTAATGAAACCACATGCTATTGACTTTAAATTCTTGCAAGCATATATTTACCAATCTCAAAATAATATTTCTGCTTTTAATAAACTCATGAGAAGTATTGTAAAAGAACTAGATACAAAAAATCCAAATATTAAAAAAACAGATAAGTTTTACAATAATTATCTCAGTGCTGCTATGTACACACAGCCAGCATCACAATTTTTAGCAAATCTAAAAACTGCTAAAAAATACCTTACCAAGGAACATTATCGTCTTATAGCCTACTCTTATGCTATTAAAAATCATGCTTATGAGCAAAGCCACGAGATTATAAATAAGGATAAAAATCCGCCATTATGGATGCTTTTTAGTGATGCTATATTATTTGATAATCATACACAAATACAAAATTTACTTCATTTAGATTTAACAAGTCTGCCAATTCTTGATGCCTCTAGTGCATCACACAAAGATGGACAATTTTCACTTTCACAATCGCTTGCTTTTAAAGCATTAGATAAAAATAGTCACTCTGCTAGTGCCTATACTTGGCATCTTGATCTATCAAGAAATGAAGCGGGTAAATTCTATGCAAAAGCATCTTATTATGATAGAGACCCTTTAATACAAAAATATATTAAATTAAAGAACAAAACATATATAGCTAAAGGCTGGTATCTGCTTAGTAGCTTTAGTTACTTTAAAAATAGCTTGACTAATGAAAATACTTTCTACAATATCCCATCTAATACACTACAAATGGCAGTAGGTATGAAAAAAATATATAACAGAGGATATACGCGGTTTTATGTTGGATATAAAAATTCAGTACGTGGCTATAATTACTACTCAATTGATACTTCTTATAAGATAAATCCGAGATTAACAGTAAATATAGGTTATGCAAAAAATAAAACCGCAAATGAAACAATAGCACTGCTTCTTACTGGTAAAAAAGATAGTGTAAATCTTGGATTTACCTTTAATATTTTAAATTCTACTGCCATAAACTTTTTATATCAAAAGAATTATTATACTTCTAGCGATAATGCATACTTAGGTAAAGGGAGATATCTGCGTATTGATTTAACAAGACAATTAAGAGTAGGATATCCAAATATGAGCATTGATGCTTTTTATGATAACGGAGTGTACAAACAAGCAAATAGATACGGTGGTGATGCACAAAGAATCGTACATGCTAAAAATGATATTCTCTTAAATAATTTTTATGATATTGGAATGATATTTAATTATGGCTTGATAAACTATACAAGTTATACAAGAGCATGGCGTCCATATTTTTCCGTAGGTACATATTATAATGCTCAAGCCAACAATCTAAACTATACCGCAAGTGCTGGATATGGTGGAATGGCATTTCATCAAGATCATTTAGTAATAGGTGTATCATATCAGCAATCATTAAATGGAGTAACTGGCAATATTTTTAAAATATTTTTAAAATATCACTTTTTACATGCAAAACCTTAATCGGTTACAAAGCGTTGCAATTTATCATCTAATGCGGTAGCAACCTCTAAAAGATTAGTTGACATTCCGCTTATATTTTGCACATGCTTTAAGTTACTATTTGAAGCTTTATCTATCTCCACTACTTCATTTATAATATCTTTTGTTTCATTGGCAACGATTGAGATATTATCTATTGAGGTATTTACACTTTGACTCATCTCTTGCATAATTTTGTTCATATCTTCTATACTTACGCCTACGTGATTTATCTGTTGCGATATTTGATTTAATGAAATAATACTTTTATTCATTTCATCACTAGCATCAACTATTCCTTGAACTATAATACTTGTTGTGCCATTTATATCATTTAAACTTTTTTGTGTTCTCTCCGCTAATTTTCTCACTTCGTCTGCAACAACAGCAAAGCCACGTCCATGTTCACCCGCACGTGCAGCCTCAATAGCAGCATTTAGTGCAAGCAGGTTAGTTTGTTCTGCAATCTCTGAGATAATTATTAAAACATCTTTTACCTGTTGTGTATTTTGAGTTAGGTTTGATAATTTTTCTGCTAGCTCTTTTTGTTGAATAATATTGCTTTCATTTGAATCAATCATTACTTTTGTTTCATGATTTACGTCTATTATCTGTTTTTCAACATTTACAATATTTTTACCACTTTTTTTCGCATCTTGTATCGAATTTTCAAGATGGACACCTACTAATATCCCTTTTTTTTGTGCTTTTTGTAATCTATTTTGCTCTTTTTGTACTTCTTTACTTACCATGTCTGAACTATTTTTTATAGATATTGAGAGTTCTCTATTATCCTTTGAACCGCTTTTTGCCTCAGATAATACATCTGCAATATCACTAAAAAAATAGGATATATCTGATACAGCAATTCCAACATCATCACGAGTTGTAAGAGCAATCTCTTTTTTTAAATTATTTTTATCCTTTGAAAAGACATCTATTATAAAACCAATCGGTTTTGTAGTTTGATTAATTACCATGATAATATTTATAAGTGATATGATGATAGCAATAACACCAGCCATAATATTCATCATAGCTATATTTTCTACACTCAAAGGTCTATAATATTTTGTTAAAGAGATATTAAATGCAACAAAAAAGATTATAAGTCCTATCATCGTACTTAATATCACTAAGAGCATTTTACTTTTTAATGATATAAATCTATATTGATCATTTAATGGTATATCTTTGGTCCACTCTTCAACTGTCATAATAAATTTTATAATATATGGCATTGAAAATAATAGTGGATATGAAATTGCAAGCGTAAGTGACAGCATCGTCATATCAAATGTTGCAAAAGATTGTGTACCAGTTACAATTAAAGCACCTGAAATACAATAAATTAATGCACCTATAAAAATGGCTTTTGGTAAAGAGTTTATTGCTTTTAAGAGTTTTATATCATCATATTGATGAGAGTTAATATTTCTTTTAATCTTTGATAGTTTTTTATAAAAATATATAAATGCTATAGTAGTACTAATTATCATAAAAAGTATCATAGATGGCGAAATAATAATTTCGAGAAGTTGATTAAATGATATTGTTTTGGTCGAAAAGATTATAACAAGCCAAGCCATCGGTGGAACCATAAATGAGATAAGGAAAAAAATTAAAAGACGTTTTTTATAATTCATGCTTAATATCCATAATTTTTAAATTAATAAATATTATATCATAATTTTACAAAATAAATTATCTGCCCATAAAAAGGGCAAATTATTATAATCTAGATTCGTATCGTCTCATCATATAAAGACGTTTAAGCATCTTTTTACGAGCACTAATTTTGTCTTTTTTACGTTTTTCTGTCATCGTTTCATGAAAACGACGAGCGCGAGCTTCTGTGACAATCAAGTTTCTATCTGTTTGTTTTTTAAAGCGTCTGTAAGCAGCATCAAAATTATCATCATGACGTAGCATAATACCAGGCATTTACATCACCCACTTTCTGTTAAAATTTAGGGTGAAATTATAGCGTAATTTATCTTCGTTTTTGTTTTTTATGAAAACATTTTTGACAAATTGTATATTTTAAGTTTGTGGGCAATGCTTTTTTGCATATTTTGCATAACGAGATAAAATGATTTCTTCGTAAAGATTTTTCAATATATCTATTTAAAACATCTCTAAAATATTTAGCATTTTTAGTATCAATAAAATATTGCTCAAACCTGTAACTAAGCCATAAATAAAGAGTTATCTCTTTAACTCTATCTTCTACTTTTAACAGATCATGTATACTAAGAGCATATTTGTCTATTATTTGTGGAGATGTGTAAAAAATAGGTGATTTTTGCTCTATCTTGCTTATATACCTTTTAAATGATGTTATGATATATGGTGATTTCAAAGTAAGCGGTGCGCATGCAAGCTGATATTTTGTTGTGATATCCAAATTATATTCATCTACAATTTTTGCAGCTTCGAGCATCTCTTCAATATTATTTACATAAAAAGGACCATTAAATTTCATATTAGTGGCAAAAAATTTCAAGATTTCTGTAAGTGATTTTTCATCTAAAATTGAGCCAACTAGTTTAATATGATCCAAATTTGCCATAACTTTAAAAGGCACTTGAATATCTTTTGTTGTCGCATTCAACTCCTTATCTATTATTTTTAAACAATCATCTGTAAATGCACCAATATATCCAATCTCATGCATTCCATATCGCCCAGCACGTCCAGCTATTTGCTGAATTTCTAAAGGTGACAACAAACGATTACTTTGTCCATCAAATTTTGTAATTGCTGAAAAAAATATAGTTTTAATTGGTAGATTCAACCCCATAGCTATCGCATCAGTTGCGATTAAAATATCTGTTTCTTTTTCTCTAAAACGTCTCGCCTCTTCACGTCTAACCTCTGGAGAAAGATTGCCATAAATCACACTTACTTTATAATTTTTTGAAAATTTTTGCTTTAATTGTAAAACATCTTTTCTAGAAAAGGCAACAATAGCACTACCTGTTTTTATTTTAGATGTAGCGGTTGCGGTTTTTAATAATTTCAGTGGATTTTTTCGTTTAAATTCTACAATTGTCAGTTTTTCATCCAAATATCTAGCTAACTCTTTAATAGCTTTAAGAGCATTTGGCGAACCTGTCATAATTATTTTTTTAGCTGGTGCACCAATTATAGCATTTGCCCAAGCCCACCCTCTGTTTCTATCTTCAATCATCTGCACCTCATCTATCACACAAACATCGACGTCAACGTCAAAATTTAACATCTCAATTGTTGAACTTATATGCGTTGCTTCTTCATTTAAAATCTGCTCCTCTCCCGTTATTAAAGATGCTTGCAAATCATGTGCTATAAGATTTTCATAACCCTCAAGCGCAAGCAATCTAAGAGGTGCGAGATAATAACCCGTATCAGCTTTTTTTAACATTTGCATAGCCTGATACGTTTTACCACTATTTGTTGGTCCAACATGAAAGATAAGCTCGCGCTTTAAATTTCTTGCTACTGCAAAAAGATCTTTAAACTCCCTAATTGTTCTAGCTAAAAGCACTTGACGTTGCTTCTTTTGAAGCTGTTGTTGGATTGATTTATTAAAAGAATATATAACTTTACGCTCTATTTTTGGTGTAATATCTAACGAATCATGTAAATAATCAAACAATATTTGCTGTACTTTTTCTTTAACTTCATCTTGATTCCACTTTAAGAGTGAAGCATTATTTATACATTGTGCTACTAAATTATCTAACTGCTCTATAAAGTATTTCTCTTGCTCTCTTTTGGTTTTTCGTATATCTACTAAAATATTAAGTTTTTCGCCATCATATATTTTTTTTAAAAGTTTTGATAAATTTATTGAAATATATATTTTATGTTTTATCTCTTTATTTAAGAGATAAAACATCGTATCAACAGATATTAAAATCTCATCTTTAGTTACAAGCACATCAAATATCTCAGCCTCACGAGATAAAATATTTTTTAAAACCTCTTTACTAATTAAAGGTAGTTTTAAATCATCAGTTGGTAATGCTTGTTTTAAAATTTTAACTATCTCATTAATGTTTAAGTAAGGATGTGGCTGTTTTAGTTTTTTTAAAAAAGTATTTATTTCTAATTGTGATTTTAGTGATTTTAGTGATTTTAGTTTTGAGATATTTTGTATTATCTCCTCATCACTACCTTGATATAATTCATCAAGATTTAATATTTTTGTTTTTAAAACTACTATTTTTTTAAAGTTATGATTGCAATACTTTACATGTAAAGAGGCGTTAAATTCGAACATGTCATCAAGATTAAAAGCACCGTCAAGCCTTTTAGCAATATCTGCTTTTTTCTTTTCAAATCGTAAATATTTCAATTTTGATTCTACTTTTGCGTAAGTTATTTTTCGTGTGCGAATATTTAAAAAGATGGTAAAAAGCTCGGCTCGTTCATCTGACGTCATATCGCTAAATTCCTCAAACAAAGATATTAAAATTTGCTTTTTTTCAAACGTCTGCTCTTTTGGCAATATTGATGGATAGATTTTTTTATTTGCTATAAAAAAGGCTAAGATATCAGATCTTATAGATAAGTTTGCAGTTGAATAAAGCTGGCGTAATGCTCTTACAAGATTAGCTTTTTTAAGCTCTATATCATAAAGACCAATCGCTTGTGAGAGTTCTATTAACACTCGTTCATCAACTCTACTAATACCCACATCAAAGGGATCAGAACCAAAGAAATTACGTATCTTGATATTTGTCTTAGTTGCTTTTTTATTTTTTTTTGCCATATTAAACTCTTTTTATTTTTTTAAAATCATAAATATCCAGCCACCTTATTTGCTAAAAAGATAAACAATCAAGGTTATAAACACCAAAACCGTTACAGTTTTTGTTAAGCATTAATCAAGGTAATTGTTTTATTATCAATTTTTTCTTTAAAGCTCATTTTAGCGATAAAAAGACAAGTAAGAGGGGATAACAGAATTCATGGCGCAATTATAACCTCTTTGCCATACATTAAAATATTTATTGGATATAATAATGCAAAAAGATAATAATAAATGCAAAAATTAAATCACAATAGCGTAGTTATATCAACTCTTAAAAATTCATTTATATTTAAAAATATGTCAGAAAATGTTTTAATAGATATCTCACATAATTTTACACAATGTTTTTATAAAAAAAATGAGATAATTGGTATATCAGAGATTGATAAATATGTTTTTATAATAATAAAAGGTCGTGTTAAAATGATGCAAACAGATATAAAAGATGGTAGAATCGTCACTTTGTTTTTATATACCAAAGGGGATATCTTTGATATTTTACCTTTGCTTGATGGCAAAGAACATAATGTACAATTCAAAGCCATTGATAACATCTCTTTGCTTAAGGTTCCTATTATCATAGTAAGGCAATGGATTAAACAATATCCTAATTTTAATGTTGCCTTTTTGCCATATCTTGGACAAAAAATGAGAGAATTAGAAAATCTTAGTGAAACATTAGTATTTTACGATACAAAAACGAGATTAGCTGAACTTATACTAAAACATACAATGCCAAAACAGCAAGATAATAATGATAATAATGATTCTGGTTATGTACTTAAGTTAATCAGCGATCTCTCTCATGAGACTATTGCTGAGATGATAGGCTCAGTACGCTCTGTTGTAACAACACAATTAAATGAATTAAAAAAAAATGGAGTACTAAGTTATAAAAAAAGAAATCTTATAGTAGAAAACTTAGAAAAACTTAAAAAAAGATGCAATATTTTTTAAAAAAAATATGTTAGTTTATTAACATGGTAGATTCTTTTTTAGATGTATCATCTAATATTGCTTTTATTTATAGATTAAAAAAATATTCAAAGTATAAATAAAGCATGCTTTCTTGTGCTAGATGATTTAAACGTTAAAAGCCATTTTGTAAAAAATAGCTCAAACAAGGAGAAACAAATGGAAAAGAAAGAATTTGAAGTTTTAGAAGTTGGAAATATGCCAGTTATTTTAGCGGGTGTAGCAGCGGCTGTACTTGCAATAATTGGATTAGCTGGTATTATTCCAAGTGCTGCTATTGCCATTTCAGCAATAGCAATAGGCGTGGCACTTATTTTAGTGGGAGTTGCATTGGGTGTTGAAAAAAAATATATTTTAAGCGAAACAATACTTGGGCGTTTTTCTGGTCCAAGAATTATTTCATCAGGTATTGGAATGGAAGTAATAGCTGGCATTGCATCACTTGTTTTAGGCATTTTAGCATTTTTGCACACGCATCCTATCGTGCTTTTAGGTGCTGACGTCATAGTTCTTGGCATGACACTATTGTATATGTGTGGAGTAGATTCTCGTTTAAATAAATATCGAAGCAATAATGATGAAGAACACAAACATAATTATTTGCAAGAAACAGTTTCAACTGTTATTGATGCTCAATTCATAGTTGGATTAGGTGCTATAGCTCTTGGCATTTTAGCGATTTTACATATTGCATCTGCAACATTAATTTTAATATCATTTTTATCAGTTGGTATAACACTCGCACTAAAAGGTATAACCTTAGCAGCAAGATTAACACAAGAATATAGACAAGTTGTATAGATTTATTTAGCCAAGAAAGCGAATTCTTTAATGTAAAAAAGTTTTAAAAATATGATATTACGCACTATAATGAGCAAAGCTCATGATAGCAGTGGGGACTTTTAGTCCCTACAATCCCTCTAAAACTACAAAATTTGCGTAGCAACGAAAAAAACAGTATTTTTCTTACTTAGATGGCGATATTTTAAATTTTTCCTAATTTTTATTAAAAAGATAGTATTATTAAGTTAAGGAAATTATCAGATGACAGATGTTTTAGTTATTGGTGGTGGTGGAGCTGGACTCGTGGGAGCAATTCATGCCAAAAGAAATGGTGCAAATGTTAAAGTAATCACAAAAACATATCCAACACGCTCACAAACCTGTATGGCACAAGGCGGCATAAATGCTGCACTGGCACAAGATGATAGTGTGGCAAAACATGTAGCAGATACACTAAAATCAGCTCAAAATATAGCAAACGAAGAGGAGGTTTTAAGATTTTGTACAGATGGCATAGAATCTGTAAAATGGCTAGATAGCATACAAGTGCCTTTTAGTAGAAACAAAAATAATCAAATTGCCCAAAGAAAACTTGGAGGTACCGCGTTAGCTCGTGCTTGTTATGCACAAGATTATACTGGATTAAAAATTTTACATACTCTTTATGACCGATGCAATGCACATGAGATCGAGATACTTAGTGAAAAATTTTTACTTGATTTAATTGTTAAAGAAAATAAAATTTGTGGAGCATCTTTTTTAGATATTAAAACAGGAGATGTACAGACTTTTTATGCAAAAAGCATAATCTTAGCAACTGGCGGTTATAGTCGCTTATATGGCAAACACTCAACAAATCATGCTGGCTCAACAGGCGATGGTATCGCAGTAGCTCTACGTGCGGGTGCTAAAGTTAGTAACATGGAATTTATACAATTTCATCCAACAGCTCTTAAAAAATCTTCGATCTTAATTTCTGAGAGTGCTAGAGGAGCTGGTGGATATCTTTTAAATAAAAATAAAAAGCGTTTTACAGATGAGCTTGCATCACGTGATAAAGTATCTTTGGCAATTTTTAATGAGCTTGAAAATGGTGGAGAAGTTTTTTTAGATGTTAGACATTTAGATAAGCAATTTATACAAGAAAACTTGCCTCAAGAGGTAAAACTGGCAAAATTTTATGAAAATATAGATATTACAACTCAATTAATACCGATAAAACCAGCTGCTCACTACACAATGGGTGGTATTGATGTAGATAAAAACACGAGCTCAACGATACAAGGTCTGTACGCGGTTGGAGAGTGTGCAAATCATCATATTCATGGAGCAAACAGACTTGGTGGAAACTCTTTACTTGAGCTTATTGTTTTTGGAAAAATAGCTGGTGAAACTTCAGCGAACTACGCAAGAAATAGTAACTCTATATGTAATGATATACAAATATATAATTTATGGAATCTACAACAAAGCTCTACATGTAGCATAAATTTTTATGAAAAACGTGATGAATTGGCAGATATATTTTATGAAAATGTTGGCATCAAACGTAATAATACTAATTTGCAAAAAACATTAAAATATATTCGAAATTTAAAAAAAGATTTAATTAATATGAACGTAAAAGATATGTGTAAAATCTATAATACGCAGATGATTGAATTTTTAGAATTTAAAAATCTCATCAGCTTAGCAGAGATAACCGTTGTATCCGCAATAAAAAGAAAAGAGAGTAGAGGTGCTCATTTTAGAGAAGATATGCCAGATAAAAATGATAAATATAATTTAGAAATTTTACTAGATAAAAGGGTTTTATCATGAAAATAAGAGTTAAAAGAGATAAAAAAATTATTAATTATGATATTAATCAACAAGATACTACTTTATTAGAGATATTAAGTCATATAAAAATAACAATAGATAATACTTTAACATTTTCTTCAGGATGTAGAAGTAGCGTTTGTGGTAGTTGCGCTATGAGAGTTAATGGTAAAGAAATTTTGGCATGCGCATATAAACCACAAGATAATGACTTAATCGAGCCTCTACAAAACATGCCTATTGTACGTGATTTAGTAGTGGATATGGATAAAGCATTTTCATTCAATAAAATAGCTAAGGCATGGGGATTGCCACAAAACAATGCTTCACATGTAAGCATACGAGATGCTAAAAAAAATGAGTTGCAAAGTGATTGTATATTATGCTCCGCATGTTTTAGTGCTTGCCCTGTATATGCAGTAAATAAAGAGTTTATAGAACCTTTTGCACTGACTCGGTCATTAAGATATGTGAGTGACTCAAGACAGACAGATATAAAACCAACCATTGAAGCCATTCAAATAAACGGCATCTATGATTGCACATTATGTAATGAATGCACATTAGTTTGCCCACAAAATATATCTCCAAAACAAGATATTGAGATACTGCGTAATAAAAGTGCTACCATGGGTTATATGAATCCAAATTTTTTAAATAATTTTGATGATGGACTTAGTTTTTAATATTTTTAAAAAACCGTTTTATATTTTATGTAAGCTAAATTTATCACTTTTTGAAAAATAGTTTAATGAAAAACTAAGACTCTCAAATAATCATTCTTTCTTATATCGTAATAAGTCTATTTTTAGATTGATATTTTGAGTAAGTTTTTACAGTTTTTAGCGGAGATTTGTAAACAAACCTTTGTTTACTATCAATATAACGAAATTTTATGAATGTTTTAGGAGCCAGAACTTTTCATTAAGCCTAAATTTTACAACTTTTTGACAACTATTTAAAATTTACCATACCTCTTTGCGTACAAAAATTATAAAAATTTAGCTATCTCAAATAAGTACTCTCTTGCTTATATCCAATCTGCTAGCTTGTTTTGCTTAACACGTCTATTTGAGAATGCAAGGCTTTTACATTCATGTGTATATCTCTTGCCATATCATCAACACTATTTACATTTTGTATGATTGTCTCTGTTTCTAAGGAATTATCTTGTTGGATGTTTAATGAATTATCAATAACCTCCACAGCATTACTTATGGCCAATGTAACATCTTCTAATTTAGTAAAAATTTCAGATGAACGCTCTGCTAATTTAGTTATTTCAGCAGTATTAGTATTCATCTTTGTACTATTTTTTTCTATAGATTGTGTCACGACATTAATCGTTGTATTAATCTCTGATAAAGATTTCTGCGTACGCTCTGCTAATTTTCTTACCTCATCTGCAACAACTGCGAAACCACGACCGTGCTCACCAGCACGAGCAGCTTCGATAGCTGCATTAAGAGCCAATAAGTTAGTTTGATCTGCAATATCAGTGATGATTGAAACTACATCTTTGATTGCTGCAACATCTGAAGATGACTGGGTTAATTCTCGCGCTAAATTATCTTGTGAGAAAGCTGCGTCTTGAATGTTTTTTACTATATTTGAAATATCTATCTTAATACTCTCAATTGAGTCGCTAGCAATTTTTATATATATCTTAGATTTTTGACCTTTTTGTGTTGCTAAAGACAATACATTTTTTAGCTTTTCTCCGTTTAAAGAAATTTTATTAAGCATATCTGTTTCATTAGAAATGTTATGAGCAATTTCTTTATATTTTTGATTAAAATCAGCAAATATTTTTTTATTAGCAATTTTTAAGTTTTGAAAATTTAAAAATATTTGCTGAAACAGATTGATTTTATCAACAGCGATGCTCATTTCAGCATTTCTATTTGATAATAAAACAATTTTTTTTCCATCTTCTAAATTTCCTAATTGTTCCGTCATTGACCGTATTAAATCTACACCATTTTTCTTTTCATCTAAATCATGATATAGAAGTATGATAGCTAATATATATTGAACAATCTCTCCAATAATATTATTTGTAAAAAATATGGCATTTAATATAAGTAATATAATGCCAAGATAATGAACGAAACGCATTCTAAAAAACAGTGAATTCATAAAAGTTCCTTTAATAAAAAATGATATAGCCATGTTCTAAATCTTTTTCAATATAACCAATATAACCTTAAATCAATAGATGTATTATACTTAATTATTTTTTTCTTTAAACGATATAAAGGTTAAGTATAAGCGCGTCTTTAATAGAAAGATAAATTTTTATAAATATAAGTGTCTGATTTTACGTACTTTTATAAAAAAGTGGGTAAAACTCTCTTGTTTCTCAAAAAACAGTATTTTTATAGCTTTAGAGGGTTGTAGGAACTAAAGGCCCCTGTCACTTTTGATCTGGCTACACTAATTCATACAAAGAATACAAGCAGTTCTCTTATTTAACTTTTAGAGTTTAACATTTTTAAGACGCAAAGCATTAGTTATAACTGAAACTGAACTAAAGCTCATAGCAGTGGCTGCAATGATTGGTGAGAGAACAATACCAAAAAATGGATAAAGTATGCCCGCTGCAATAGGTATTCCAACACTATTATAAATAAATGCGAAGAAAAGGTTTTGCCGTATATTTTTCATAGTAGCACGAGAAAGTTTAAGTACTTTCAAAATACCAAGTAAATCTCCTTTTATTAATGTAATGCCTGCACTTTCTATGGTTACATCAGTTCCTGTCCCCATAGCAATTCCAACATTTGCTTGTGCAAGAGCTGGTGCATCATTAATGCCATCACCTGCCATCGCAACTATTGCTCCTTTTGCTTGAAGTTCTTCAATAACTTTTTCTTTACCATCTGGCAAAACATTTGCATAAACATTGGAAATGGAGAGTTTTTTTGCTACGGCATTAGCTGTAAATTCATTATCTCCAGTGAGCATAACAACTGTTATATTCTCTTGAATGAGTGCCTGAACAGCTTTTACTGAAGTTTCTTTTATTGGATCTTCAATAACTATCATGGCAGCGTATCGCCCATCAACAGCCATTAGTATAACTCCTTTTGCATCTTTTCCCACAGCATTGGCTTGTTTTTCAATGCTATGCGTTGCTATGCCATTTTCTTCTAAGAAAATTTTATTTCCTATAAGAATTTTTTTAGTATCTATCTCGGCAATAACACCTTTTCCAGGAATAGCTTCAAAATTTTTTAAATTTATGAGTGAGAGATTGGACTCTTTTGCATAGTCAACGACTGATTGTGCAAGAGGGTGTTCGCTTGCTTGTTCTATCGAAGCAGCGTATTGTAATAATATATCGCTCTTATAGCCATCAGCTACAATAAAATCAGTAACTTTCGGTTTTCCTAAAGTAAGTGTTCCTGTTTTATCAACAACAATAGTATCAACTTTCTCCATACTCTCTAGTGTTTTTGCATCTTTAATAAGAATACCAGAAAGTGCAGCACGACCAGTTCCCACCATGATAGAAATCGGTGTTGCAAGCCCAAGTGCACAAGGACAAGCAATAATAAGAACAGAAACCGCAGCAACTACTGCATAAGTGAGTTGCGGACTTGGTCCCCAAATATACCAAGCTATAAAGGCGAAGATGGCTGAAAGTACAACGGCTGGAACAAAATAGCTTGCAACTGTATCGGCGAGTTGTTGGATAGGAGCACGAGAACGTTGTGCTCGAGAGACCATCTGTACAATTTGAGAGAGCATAGTATCATTTCCAACTTTGGTTGCTTTCATAATCAGTGTTCCATTTTTATTGATAGTTGCTCCAATGAGAGAGTCTCCTTGAAGCTTTTGTACCAAGATAGGCTCTCCTGTTATCATAGCTTCATCAACATTGCTTTGTCCATCTAAAACAACACCATCAACAGGAATTTTTTCTCCTGGTTTAACTCTGAGTTTATCTCCTGTATGAACAAGCTCAAGATTAATCTCTTCTTCCGCTCCACTTTCATTTATAACTCTATGGGCTTTTTTTGGTGCTAAATTAAGTAAAGTCTTTATAGCTGTGTTTGTTTTACTTCTTGCGCGCAATTCTAAAACTTGCCCTAAAAGTACGAGAGCAGTAATCATGGCTGCTGCTTCAAAATAGGCATGCACAACACCTTCTTTAGTATGCATCAGTAGAGGAAAAAGTTGAGGTAAAAAGAGAGCAACAAGACTATAAATATATGCAGCACCTACACCCATGGAAATAAGAGTAAACATATTTAAATTCCATGTTTTTATAGATTGATACCCTTTTACATAAAAAGGCCAACCTCCCCATAAAACAACTGGAGTTGCAAGAAAAAACTCTATCCATTGTATCATCTTAGCTGAGGAAAAATTAGGAATGTATTGCATCCATTGCATTATTTGAGCTGAAAAAAAGTTAGGAATATAGTGTGGCGCAATATTATCAATCATGGCAAGTAAAAAAAGTGGGAGTGAAAGAAAAGTACTCACCCAAAAGCGTCTACTCATATTTTTTAATTCATCATTTTTTTCATCTGCTTCTACAGTGATAGGCTCCAAATGCATGCCGCATTTTGGACAGTTTCCAGGTTCATCACGAATAATCTCTGGATGCATGGGACATGTATATTTTGTAGCAATAGTCGGGATTGCCTCCACCTCTTTTTCTAAAGTCATGCCACATTTTGGACAATTTCCAGGATGATTTTGATGAATCTCTGGATGCATGGGGCAAGTATAAAAAGTATTGCCTATCTCACATGAATCGTCTGCACAGTAAATATTTTCCTCTTTTTCATCTGCTTTTACAGTGATAGGCTCTAAAGTCATGCCACATTTTGGACAATTTCCAGGATGATTTTGATGAATCTCTGGATGCATGGGGCAAGTATAAAAAGTATTGCCTATCTCACATGAATCGTCTGTATAATAAGTATTTTTTTTAGTTTTATTTTCCATAACAGATCTCCTATAATTGTTTTAAATTTGCTTTTTTTCTTTTATAATCTTCTTCACTAATCTCACCATTTGCATATTTTTTATCTAATATTTCACTTGCTGACTCTTTATCATGTTTACTTATATTACTAAAAAAGTAAAAGAGTACTACAAAAAATAAAAGCGGCATAATCCACCAAAATCCCATTCCAAAAAATCCCCATTCATGCATAACAGACTCCTTTTACCAAGAATTCATAAGTACACGAATTTTGTTAAAAATTTCCTGCATATGTTTTTTGAGTTCACCATTAATATTGGTTGCTTTTAAAATATCTTCTATACCGATAGTAGCTAGAACCGTGACGCCATTTTCATAATATATAGAAAGCCTACATGGTAAATAAACTGAAATTTCAGGAAGTGTATTTAATGCAGAATATGCTGCGGTTGGATTGCAAAGCTCAAAAACGGTAATATCATGCGTAATATCAAAACCTTTTTCTTTGAGTATTTTTTTAAACTCATAACTTCCAAGTATTCCAAAACCAAAAAGCTTTGCTTTTTCTTTAAGTTGTGCCTTTACTGTTTCAAGTGGATATGCTATTTGTATTTTATAAATCATAATAAATCCTTTATTTCTTTATCCTACAACAGTATAGTAAAAGTTTGTGATTAATCTGTGAGTATTTAATTTGAATCTATCTTATTTTTTATTATAATATAGCCATACTAAAATATAGGAGTTATTATGAGTATTACTGAAGAATTAATTAATAGGAGTGGTGATAAATGTGAACTTTGCTCAAGTACGCAAAATTTATCGCCTTTAGAAATTTATCCATCGGATGGTTCGTTAAATAGGGCAATTTATATATGCTCTACATGCAAAGAACAGATAGAAGATAATAACAAAATAGATGAAAACCATTGGAATTGTTTACATGACAGCATGTGGAGCGAAACTCCAGCGGTTGTAGTCATATCTTATAGAATGTTAAAAAAATTAGGTTGGCAAGACCAGCTTGACATGCTTTATCTTGATGATGATATTAAAAAGTGGGCAGATGATGAGCCAGCAGATACTATACAAGTAAAAGATGCACATGGTAATGCCCTAATTAGTGGAGATAGCGTAACGATTTTAAAAGATTTAGAGGTAAAGGGTGCTGGTTTTACAGCCAAAAGAGGTACTATTGTAAAAAATATAATATCAACTCCTGATGTTGAGGGACATGTTAGCGGTCGTGTTAATGGTACTAAAATATATCTAAAAACAGAATTTCTAAAAAAAATATAAATGAAATCCTTATTGGCAACCTACACATTCCATTGATCTATCCTCTATGTCTTCTGTGCTCTTTGGAGATTGAGAGCGGAGATAATAGGTAGATTTTATTCCCAATTTCCATGCTAGCATATAGATATCATTTAAATACTTGCCACTAGCTTTATCTAGTGTTATAAAGATATTTAAGCTTTGACCCTGATCTATCCATTTTTGACGAATAGATGCAGCTTTTATCAGGACTCTTTGATCTAATTCGTAGGCAGATACGTAATATTCCCATGTAGCAGGTGAAAGTTTTGGTACGACAACAGGAATTAGGCCACTTAAATTTTCCTCAAACCATTTTCTTTTAAATACAGGCTCGATAGCCTGAGTCGTACCCGTTAAGATAGAGATCGAACTAGTTGGCGCAATCGCCATTAGATATCCATTTCTCATGCCTTGCGCTTTTACCTTTTTTCTTAAATCATTCCATTCATATCCAGAAGCAAAAAGTCCACCTCTATCAATCAATTTTATAACCTCTGCATTTGCATGATCATGTGGCATTATGCCTTTACTCCATTTTGAGCCTTTAAATTCAGAATATTCACCCTTTTCTACGGCTAAATTAGATGATGCTAAAATAGTGTTGTAGCTAACTGCTTCCATTATCTCATCTATTTTATCAAAATGCTCTTGTGAACCCCAAATAATTCCATATTCTGCTAACATTTGAGCTTCTCCCATAACACCTAGACCGATAGAACGACTTTTCATATTAGTTCGTTTAACTTTTTCTAATGGATAAAAGTTTAAATCTATCACGTTGTCTAATGCTCTAATTGCGATCGGAACTACCCTTTTTATATCTTCGTGCTTATTTATTTTTGAGAGATTTATAGATGCTAGGTTGCAAACAGCAGTAGCACCATTTACTTTTTCTTTTTCTACTATGTATATTTGCTGCCCATTTAATTTATCTAGTGCTGTAATCTTATTTGCTAACTTTATGATGCCACTATCAACCTTAATCATCTCGTCTTCTTCAAAAACGACAAAATTACCATCCTTAAAAATAATTTTTATAAGATAATGGTTTGGTTGTGTGTTTTGAAAAATTTCGGTACATAAATTTGAACTTCTGATAATTCCATAATGATTATTTGGATTAGCTCGGTTTGCATTATCCTTGAAACATAAAAAGGGAGAACCAGATTCAAAATAGTTAAGCAATATCTTTTTCCATAAATTTTTTGCTTTTATTTTTTCTTTTAAAATTGTTGGATTTTGCTCAAATTCTAAATATTTTACCTCAAACTCTTTTCCGTATAGATTTGTAAGTTCTTTGCAATCATAAGGGTCAAAAAGCGTCCAAATGCCATCTTCTTGGACCCTTTGCATAAATAGATCGTTGATCCATAGAGCTGGGAAGAGATCGTGTGCACGTCTTCGCTCTTCACCAGAATTTTTTCTTAGGTCTAAAAAATCATTTATATCTATATGCCAAGGCTCAAGATACACGGCAATAGCACCTTTTCTTGTGCCTAATTGATCCACTGCTATGGCTATATCGTTTGTTATTTTTAAAAACGGTATAGTTCCACCAGCGGCGTTTTGATGCCCATCTATACTTGAACCCATTGAACGCACCTGAGTCCAGTCCCAGCCTATTCCACCACCAAATTTAGAAAGCATTGCCATCTCTTTGTACGAATCAAAAATTCCCTCTATATTATCGGGAGATGAGCCAATGTAGCAAGAGCTTAGTTGATGTCTTGTTGTTCTTGCATTTGAAAGTGTGGGAGTTGCGAGCATCACTTCAAATTTGGAAATCAAATTATAAAACTTTATCGTCCATTCATGTTTATCTTTTTCATTTTGTGCTAAAAACATGGCAATCGCCATAAACATATGCTGCGGTAATTCTATTGGCCGATTTTGTTTATCTTTGATTAAATATCTATCATATAATGTTTTTATGCCTAAATAGTTAAATTGCAAGTCACGTTCAGGAGCTATATGTTTTTGTAGTTTTTCTAAATCATAATTATCTCTTAAGCCTTTTAATATTCTACCCTCATTTTCACCCTTATTGAAATATTCTTCTAATGAGCAGTATCCCGTGAAGCCATTTACCTCATGGTATAGATTAAACAAAAATAATCTTGCAGCAACAAATGTCCAATCAGGTGCGTCAATATCTATCTTATCTACAGCAGTTTTAATTAATGTTTGCTGTATCTCTAACGATGTAATCCCATCGCGAAAATGTATTTTAGCGTCCACTTCTAATTCGCTCTGTGAAACGTTGCTTAAGCCTTTTATGGCTTCAGATGTGTATTTTTGTATTTTTGTAATATCAAGTGGTTCTTGACGTCCATTTCTTTTTATAATAGTTATCATGGTGCGTATCTCCGTATATAATTTTTATTGAAAAATATTTTTAAACTCCATAGTTCTCTTTGAGGCTAACGATACTCATATTGCCAAGCAAAGTTTGCCTTGAATCTAAATTTTTTAAATGATGTTTATTATGAAATTATTTTAAGATTTAAAAACTCTTGTAAAAATATTATCTACATTTTTTGTATAATAATCATAATTAAAACATTCTCTAATTTGATTTTCATTTAAAAATGTGCGTAACTCCTCATCTGCTAAAAGATGATTTAGATACAAACTCTCCCCTTCTTCGTCAACAGTTGGCTTGCCCTGTTGTATCTCTTCCCATACTTTCATGGCATTTCTTTGAACGATTTTATAGGCATCTTCTCTTGATACCCCTTGAAGAGGAAGCTCAAGCAATACTCTTTGCGAAAAAACTAATCCCCCTGTTAGATTAAGATTTCTCATCATATTTTTAGGAAAAATTGTAAGGTTTGCTATAACATTGTTCATTCTATGAAGCATGAAATCTGAAGTAATAAATGAATCTGGTAGCCAAAATCGCTCAGTTGAAGAGTGAGATATATCGCGCTCATGCCATAATGCAACATTTTCCATAGCAGGAATAGAGTATGAGCGAATTATACGTGCAAGACCTGTTATATTTTCCGTGAGTATTGGATTGCGTTTATGTGGCATTGCAGAAGAACCTTTTTGCCCAGCTCGAAAATATTCCTCTACTTCATAAACTTCAGTACGCTGAAGATGACGAATCTGGATAGCAAATTTTTCTATTGAACTTGCCATTAGTGCTAAGGCCGAGGCAAGACGAGCATATCTATCGCGTTGGATAACTTGATTTGATATAGGGGCAGGTTGTAATCCCAACTCTTTACATGCAAGCTCTTCAAGCTCAAGAGGTGCGTGTGCAAAATTGCCCATAGCACCACTAACTTGTCCAACTGAAATAACATCTAATGTTTCTTGTAAATTTTTAAGATGTCTGTTCATCTCATCATACCAGATTGCAAGTGTTAATCCAAAAGTGATCGGCTCACCATGAATACCATGCGAACGCCCAACCATTAAAGTCATTTTATGCTCATAGGCTCGTTTTTTGATAGACTTCATAAGCATTTTAACATCTTCTATAATTAGCTCTAAAGATGCTTTCATTTGAAGTGCTACAGCGGTATCAATAGTATCAGAGCTAGTTAAACCATAATGAAACCACCTACTCTCATCGCCTAAACTCTCTGATACGCTTGTGGTAAATGCTATTAAGTCATGGCGAGTTATAGCCTCTATCTCATCTATTCTGTTGATATTAAATTTGGCATTTTTAATTATCTTTTGTGCATCATCTTTAGGAATTTTATCTAGCTTAGCCCAAGCCTTTACTACAGCTTTCTCCACATCTAGCCATGCTTGATATTTTGCCTGCATTGTCCATTTTGAAACCATCTCTTGTCTTGAGTAACGCTTTACCATCTACTTAACCTTCATTTTTATGTTAAAATTTTATAGTATCAAAAATTGACTTTTAAAAGGATTAATTTTGCCATTTATAAAAAAAATATTTTATCTTAAAACTCCACAAAAGGCCTTTTTGTTTTTAATTAAAGAACTAGGATATAAACAAAAAGAAGCACAAAGTTTAATCGCTAGAGGACGATTATTAAAAGATGGTATCGTGATAACAAATAGTTCGAAACTTATATCTGAAGAGGTTGAATTTATATATTTTGAGCCAATTACCAAAGGGTTAAAACCTGTATTTCAAGCCGATGATTTTATAGTTTTTGATAAACCAAGTGGAGTATTGATTCATCCACAAAATAGACATAGCAGTTATTCTTTAATTGATGAAGTCAAATTTCAATATGGAAGAGATGCAAATATCGCTCATAGAATAGATTTAGAGACAAGCGGCTTAGTACTATGTACAAAAAATAAAACAAGTGAACGTATCTTAAAAATGTTATTTGAGAATCGTAATATTAAGAAGCAGTATTTTGCTTTAGTTTTTGGTAATTTTAAAAAAAGCATTACATGTAAAGAACCGTTAAAGATCTATAAAAATAGTGAGTGTGGTATTGTTCGTTCTGTTGTCGAAGTAAATAAAGATGGTAAAAAAGCACAAACTGATTTTAGACCTATAAAATATTTAAAAAATTTAGATATGACGATAGTTGAGTGTATTCCGTATACTGGAAGACAGCATCAAATAAGAGTACATTTGTTTCACGTGAAACATTCAATTGTTGGAGATCCGCTTTACGGTGTAGATAAAAATATAACAGAAAAATATCTAAACAAAAAATTATCGAAAGATGAACGTATAAAATATACAAGTGCATCTCGGTTACTTTTACATGCAAATACGCTCGCGTTTAAATATAAAAATAAAGACTACAATATAGCTAGTTTAATAGATTTTGAGGAAATAATTTTTTCAAATGTGAATAACTAATATCTTTTATAATTATATTGTTAATAAAGTCATTTCTAGCCCATAAGTAGGGCTATAGAGAAGAAAATTAGAATATCAATATTTCAGGTTATTTTTATATAAATATATTCTTAAGATATGCTAATTTTTTATAATATTCACATATAAGTACAATAGGTGAATTAAAAATAAGTAAGAAGTTTGCTAAATAAGGTTACTAAAAGATTTATATGATAAGATTGCATTTGAAACGACCTTCCTGGAGTGTTGGTCGTTTTTTAATTCGGATTATAAACTTAGCAAACACCATGCGATTTTGTTACCGAAGTACTTTTTTTATTAATTCCATTATCTATTTTATCTTCTTTGCCAATCAAATTTTTTATAACAATAAAAATATCAGATAATAATTTTTGTGCAAAATCATGACTAAAATTTTCTTTTACTACCATTCTTAGTACGACTATATCTTCGCTATCTTTTGGAAGTGAATAAGCTGGTACTATCCAGCCAAACTCATTTAATTGACGTGATATATCATAAGCAGTAAAATTAAAATCATCCTTTAACTTTACAACAACCACGGGAAGATATTTTGTATCAGTTAAAATATCAAAATAGCCAGAATCAATTAACTGTTTTTCCAAATAATGAGCATTGTTCATAACAGCATCTATTATATCTGTATATCCATTTTTACCAAAGCGCAAGAAGTTGTAATATTGTGCAAGGATTGCAGAGCTTGTTTTTGAAAAATTTAAACTATAATTTTTCATAGTTCCGCCTAAATAATTGATATCAAATGGTAAATCTTTTGGTAAATCTAAAGCATCTTTAAAAATTAATGAACCCATACCAGCATATACAAGACCAAATTTATGGTTTGAAACATTTATGCTTCTCACATGTTTTAGACGAAAATCCCATTTTAATTGAGGTAAAACAAAAGGTAAAACAAAACCACCACTTGCAGCATCTACATGTATGGGTACAAATTGATTAGTTTCTTTCTCATGCTTTATTAATAGTTTGTTTATACTTGCGACATCATCAACTTGACCTGTAAAGGTGGTTCCCACTATTGCACCTACTGCTATTGTATTTTCATCAATTAGTGGAGCAACATCCTCAGCATTTATAGTATATTTTTTACCTTTCATAGGAATTATTCTCGCCTCAACATCGAAATAGCGCGTGAATTTTTCCCAACAGGTATGTACATCTGCTCCAAAAATAATATTTGGTTTACTAAAATTTAGTTTAGCATCTTGGCGTTTTTTTCGCCATGTCCATTTATGTGCTAAAAGACCTAGAATAATAGCCTCAGAAGATCCAACCGTAGTAACTCCAATCGGATTTGAAGAGGGTGGTATGTTAAATAACTCTGCTTCCATTTTTATAATACGCTCTTCAATGATTTTTAGTTGAGGGTATTCATCCTCATCTATAAGATTATATCTGCTACCTAACGTCATTAACTTTTCTGCTTTTGGTTCCATCCACGTTGTAACAAAAGTTGCAAGATTTAAATTGGCATTACCTTGAAGGTTCATCTCGTCATAAATTATCTGATATGCTTGATCATCTCTCATCGAATTAGTTGGTATTTTATTTGTAGGTGCAGGATTTGTATCCCAACGACTTCCATATACTGGGGATAAAAGGTTGTTTTCTATTTGTGAATTATTTTCTTTTTTCATTTTGTATCCTTGTGTGAGACTACTTCGCAGTGGTCTTTTCATTTTATGTAGCATTAATTGTTTAGTTTAGCCTCTGGAATTAAAAGATATGATGATATAAAAAAAATAAATCCGCCAAACATTGTATAATATATCGATAAAAGCTGTTTGTGCGTATATATTGTCAAAGTGTACAGCGCAGATATCTGAAAAAATATAGAACCTAATATATTTAACCAAATAATCCACCACAATACCGATTTAAATCGTTTCATATTTTCATCATGATAAACCTCAAGCCACGCAAAAAACGAAGCAAGTAAAAAACATATTGAACCAACTATATTTGGTACTAATATGAGTGGTTTAATTGTATCATGGTTTAAATTATTTAAAGTACTCATATTAAAAGACAAAGTTCCGATAAATTGTATAAAGCTTGATAAAATACCTAAATTTCTAAATCTAAATCCAAGCCAATTCCATTTTCTCCTATTTTTTGATATATGATTTTTATTAGAAATATCAGCATTGATGGCTTGTAAATATTGAGCTAATGCTGCACCTGTAAAAAATATTGAACCTAAAAAATAGATAAAATTAATTTTTTGTATTGATATTTCTGAAAAAAAAGACACAACATCGAAGATAGGGGCAATAAAAAAACAAAAAGAGCCAATCATAAATAAGATTGCTATAATAAATGAAAGTTTTTTTACAATAAGAGAATAGTCGTTCTCTATTTTTGTTGTATAAATCTTACGTAAATATCTTGATGAATACCTAAAAGAGATTCTGTTCTTTTCTTTTTTTAAAATCTCAACTATAAAAGGCCCTATTGTTTTTTTATTGAACACTATTTGTTATAAAATTAATTATCTTTTAATGCGGCACGTAAAAATTCTACTAGGCTAAATCCTACTACAGCTACTAAAAATACTATTTCTCCAATTCCGACAGGAGTAATTCCTTGATGACTCATTACATAATCCTTATGATAAATTTTTTTCTTTAAGCTGACCACATGCCGCACTGATATCAATGCCTTTTGAACCACGAATAGTGCATAATAATCCATGTTTTATGAGATAGTCTTGAAATTTTATCATACTTTCTTTTGTAGGACGTTTAAATACACTTCCATCATATGGATTAAAATATATAAGATTTACTTTTGCTCTTATATCACTTAAAAGTTTGACCAATTTCTTAGCGCTAATTATATCATCATTTTTATTTGCAATTACCAAATATTCAAACATAACACGCTTTCTTGCATCAATTGGAAATCGTTTTACGGCTTCTATGATAGATGCGATATTGTATGCTTTATTCATGGGAATTAATTCACTTCTTAGCTCATCATCAACGGCATGTAAAGATATAGCAATGTGCACTCCTAAATTCATTTTACCTAGTTTGTCTATTTTTGAACTAATTCCACTAGTCGAGATAGTTTGCCTTTTACTTGAAATTGCCAGACCATCTTCGTCTTTGAAAATTTTAATAGCCTTGCTTACATTATCTAAGTTATCAAGCGGCTCACCCATACCCATATACACTATATTAATTTTACGATTATGTACATGATTATTATCTTTTTTGACAGTTCTTACTTGTGCGACAATCTCTGCGGTACTTAAATCTCTAGTAAAGCCACCTTTTGCAGTCAGGCAAAAACTACACCCTACTTTACACCCTACCTGACTCGATACACAAACCGTATATTTTGCTTCTTGGATAAGCTGTTCACCACTATAAACAGCGTTTTTCATTTTAAGCCACACTGTTTCAATGGTTTTTGTATCTTGTAAGCGAAATAAGTATTTTATTGTGCCATCACTTGAGATCTCTTTTTTTACAATCTCTAGCGGATTTATAATATATTTTTCATCTAATTCTTGGCGTAATAATTTGGGAATATTTTTCATCTCATCAAAATTATCTACAAAATTATGATAAATCCAGCCATATATCTGTTTTGTACGAAATGGCGGTTTTACAATTTGTGAGAGTTCATCTTTGGTGAACTCAAATAAGGATTGTTTCATTTTGATGTAAGCTCATCTATACGTTTTTTTACATGATTAATTAGCTTTTTTTTAGCTTTATTATGATTTTTGATAAAATCGCTATGTGCATTTTTATCAGTAAAATTTGTAATACAAAAAACCCCGCCAGCTGGAATATTAAACTCTTTAGCAACTCTTAAAAATGAGAAAAATTCCATATTTTCAATACCAATATCAAGTTTTAAAAATTGTTTTGCCAGTTTGTTGTTAGTTGTTATATAATTTGATGAATTTACAATTATATCTTTGATATTTTGTGTATTTGTGCTAATAACATTATCTAGTGGTGTATAGGCATCGTTATTTAAAAATGCTAACTCTATATTTGAAGCTGTTTTTGACTCTATGACATCAAGGATATTATACTTTCCATAACTTCCAGCAGTCCCAACAAAAAGTAAAAATTCAGGTTTATCAAAAAGGCAAAGTCTAGTTAGATTTATAGCCATCTCAATTAATCCCACCCCCATAGAAGTGGCAAAATCAAAATTTTCATGGTTTCCAGCACAAATAATCATAATCGTACCGGGATATTATTGTTATGCAAATAGCGTTTTAAATCCATAATATCTATCTCTTTATAGTGAAAAATACTGGCCGCAAGAGCAGCATCAGCGCCATGAGCGAAAACATCTCTTATATGCTCCATTTTTCCAGCTCCACCACTCGCGATTACTGGTACATGTACAGCTTCGCTGATTTGTTGCGTTATATTTAATTCAAAACCCTTTTTTGTACCATCAGCGTCCATAGAAGTTAAAAGTATCTCTCCACTTCCTCGCTCAACTACTTCTTTTGCCCATTCAACTGCATCAATGTTAGTATCTATTCTTCCACCATTTAAATAAACATTGTATTTATCGCCTGTTTTTTTAACATCAATGGCAGTTACTATGCATTGTGAGCCAAATCTTTTAGCTCCTTCATTGATTAGTTCTGGATATTTAATGGCAGCAGAATTTATACTTACTTTATCACATCCAACATTTAAAAGCTTATAAATATCATCAAGCTTTCTAATGCCTCCGCCAACAGTTAGTGGAATAAAAACTTCACGTGCGACTTGCGCCACAATATCTATCATAGTATCACGATTATCACATGAGGCAGTAATATCTAAAAAGGTAATCTCGTCAGCACCTTCATCGTTGTATCTACGAGCAATCTCAACAGGATCACCAGCATCTTTTAATCCAACGAAATTTACGCCCTTTACAACACGGCCATTTTTTACATCTAAACAAGGAATAATACGTTTTGCAAAGTAATCCATTAAGCACTTTCTTAAAATATTTATTTAAATAATAACATTTTCTTACTTAAGTAAGAGATTACAAATATTAGTGACATAAATATGACACTTTTTATTATCACAACTTAATTCATATTAATATAAACTATCCAAAATATTTAAGGAATATATAGTGATTAAAAATATTTTAAAAAGAGATGGAACTTATAAAAAATTTATTGCATATAAGATAGAAGATGCAATAAAAAAAGCTTTTAAAAGCGAGCAAGTTGATTATGATCCTATAATATTTTTAAATATAATACAAAAATTATTAAATAAAAAAACTATTGGAGTTGAAGATGTTCAAGATTTAATAGAAAAAGAGCTTTATGCATCAAAATATTTTAAGGTTATGCGTTCATTTATGCTGTATAGACATCTTCATAAATTACAAAGAAATGAAATCTTTAAAGAAGATACAACGTATATAAACTCGACACAAACAATTGAAGAGTATATAAATGGAAGTGATTGGAGAATTAAGGCAAATTCAAATACAGGCTATTCTAGTGCTGGACTTATAAATAATACTGCGGGAAAAGTTATAGCAAATTATTGGCTTGATAAGATATACTCAAAAGAGGAGGGCTATACTCATAGAAATGGAGATTATCATATCCATGATCTTGACTGTTTAACCGGATATTGTGCCGGTTGGAGCTTAAGAGTATTGCTTGATGAGGGCTTTAATGGCGTTAGAGGCAGAGTTGAGAGTGATGCTCCAAAGCATTTTCGTGAGGCACTTGGTCAGATGGCAAATTTTTTAGGAATACTGCAAAGCGAATGGGCAGGGGCACAGGCATTTTCCTCTTTTGATACTTATTTAGCACCATATGTTTTTAAAGACAAACTATCGTTTAAAGAGATAAAAAAGGCGATTAGAAGTTTTATATATAATCTAAATGTACCAGCGAGATGGGGGCAGTCTCCTTTTACAAATATTACAATTGACTGGACTGTTCCAGATGATTTAAAGGATCAAATCCCAACAAGAAAACAAGTGCATATATTAAAAGATTCTTTAGATTCTGAACTTTTACAAGTTGCTAAGATACGTGGTCGCAGTTCTCTTCAGGAGATGACATATAAAAATTTTCAATACGAAATGAATCAGATAAATAGAGCCTACTATGAAATAATGACAGAGGGTGATAAGACAGGACAGCCTTTTACTTTTCCAATTCCAACTGTCAATATAACAGAAGATTTTGATTGGTATGGCACAAATACAGATATCTTATTTGAAAATACAGCTAAAATTGGCTCTTCATACTTTCAAAATTTTATAGGCAGTCAATATAAAAAAGATGAAAATGGCAATCTTGTTATAAATGAAGAAGCATATAAGCCAGGACATGTAAGAAGCATGTGCTGTAGATTGCAGCTTGATTTACGAGAACTATTAAAAAGAGGTGGTGGACTTTTTGGCAGTGCTGAGATGACTGGGAGCATTGGAGTGGTAACCATTAATATGGCAAGGCTTGGATTTTTATATAAAGAAGATAAACAGGCTTTAATGGCTAGATTAGACAAGCTTATGAATCTTGCAAAATCAACTTTAGAAAAAAAGAGAATTTTTATTCAAGATATGTACGATAAAGGGCTTTTCCCATATACAAAACGTTATTTACCCGGATTTAAAAATCATTTTTCAACTATTGGTGTAAATGGTATGAACGAAATGATACGAAATTTTACGAATGATGATTATGATATAAGTTCAGACGAAGGTATAAAGTTTGCGATTAAAATTTTAAATTTTATGAGAGAAAAGATGATTAATTTTCAAGAACAAACAGGAAATTTATACAATTTAGAGGCAACTCCAGCAGAAGGCACTACGTATAGATTTGCGAAAGAGGATAAAAAAAGATATGGTAATTCTATAATTCAAGCTGGAATGGATAAAAATATATATTATACAAACTCTTCACAGCTCCCCGTTAATCTAACAGATGATCCTTTTGAGGCATTATTACTTCAAGATGATTTACAGTGCAAATATACAGGAGGAACAGTGCTTCACCTTTACATGCAAGAACAGATAAGTTCGATTGAAGCATCACGAAAAATGGTTAAAAATGTTATCTCAAATTTTAAGCTTCCATACATTACAATAACTCCGCTTTTTTCGGTATGCCCACGACATGGCTATATAACAGGAGAACATGAGTATTGTCCTAAGTGCGATGAAGAGTTAATTAAGCAATATACTGATTTAAAACTCGAAGTATCATGACCTACCAAGAAGTTCCTGAAATAGCCTCCGGGAGCTTCTTGGTGAGTCAAGCCAATCTAAATACAAGGAGATGTAATGAGTACAAATGATATCTTAAATATGTTAAGACCAAAAAGGCAAAGATGTACAGTATATACAAGAGTTATGGGCTATCATAGACCAGTAGAGAGCTTTAATATTGGTAAAACTGGTGAACATAAACAAAGAAAACAGTTTATTGAACACTAAAATTGTTTATGATATAACAAAATTTTCGCATCTTGATTATCCAGATCATCTTAGTTGCATAGTGTGGTTTTGTGGATGTAATATGAGATGTGATTATTGTTATAACAAGGCAATCGTTTATGCCAAAAGTGGTAATTACTCGTTAAATGATGTACTTAGTTTTTTAAAAACGAGAAAGGGCTTACTTGATGGCGTGGTTATCTCTGGTGGAGAGGCAACAGATTATGATTTAATAGAATTTTGTCAAAAAATTAAAGAACTCGGTTTTTGTATAAAACTAGATACAAATGGGACTAATTTTATAAATCTTAAAAGAATTTGTGAACTAGAGTTAGTTGATTATGTAGCTCTTGATTATAAAGCACCAAAATATAAATTTATACAAATAACAAAATCTAATAAATTCGATGAATTTTCAAAAAGTTTACAATATCTTATAGAAAATAATATTGATTTTGAAGCAAGAACGACTGTTCATACAGATTTATTAAATGAAAAAGATATTAATTTCATAATCACAGATTTAAAAACAAGAGGGTATAATACTAAGTATTATCTTCAGAACTTCCTTCAAACCAATGACAATATTGGCGATGTAAAAAATCCTCTAAAATCTCTAAACAAACTATTTTTATCAGATAAATTAGAGATTATTTATAGATAAACTACTTCTTCGTTAAAACTATTTGACTCCTGCATAGTTTTGCCTTGAATTAATTCATCTGCTATAATGCTGAGAACATCAGGGTTTTTAAAGACATCTTTTAAAAAATTAAGGTCAATCAATAGAATGAATACAAAATATTTAAATAATTTTATAATTTGCTTAAATGAAGAGCGTTATTTTGATGCACATGAGACTTTAGAGGTTATCTGGTTTGTTAGGCGTTTTGAAAAAAATGATGAAATACAGCTTTTACGTGGGTATATAAATGCTGCTGTTAGTTTTGAGCTTATAAAACGAAAACGTTTGAATTCAGCCAAGAAAGTCTTTAAAACATATTTAAAATATAAAGTCTTATTATCAAAGATAGATTCAACATATCTTAAAAACTATAATCTAATACAAAAATGCATAGATGATTTAGTTATTCAAAAGCAGTGGATTTTTTTATACGAACAACAAACATAAATGCGATAAATGCGATAATAGCAGCACTTAAAAATAAATATTTGGGAAAATATTCATATATATATCCAGAATAGATAGCTCCAACAAATCCACCCAAACCATAAGTAACGCCTAAATAAAATTGTTGTGTTAATCGTTTATTTGCATATAAAACAAAAAGATAACTAATTGCTGCCGAATGAAATAGTGCAAAAGAGAGCGCATGTAAGGATTGTGTAAAAAATGAGATAAATAGTGAGTGTGGATATAAAAATAGTAAAAACCACCTAATTACAGCAGAAAACATAGTTACTTTAATAATAAACAAAAGATTATTTTTTAATAATCTGCCTTGAAATAAAAGCATAGCTATCTCTACAATAACTCCAAAACTCCAAAGATACACGCTCATGTTTAGACTAATGCCATTTGCTGTTTCATAAATGGTAAAAAAGTTATAAAATGGACCAAAACTAACTTGTAAAAGAGCAAAACCTATCCAAAGATTCCAATGATTTGTAATATTAAAGCTCACGTTATTATCATTTTGTATCAGATGAGTATCGTCTATCTTTTTATCTGCTAAAAAATATCCAAAAATTGCTGTAAAAGTTGTAACAAAAAGTAAAAATAAAATGGCGATGCCAGCCCCATTTAAAAACCTAACTAGTAAAAGTGCAACTAAGATAAAACCGATAGAACCAAAAAGGCGAACCTTGCCGTAATGCTCTTTTGTTATTACATGTAAAGCTATTACTTCTACATAAGGTAAGGCTAGGCTAAGCCCGATTCCTAAGAGAATGTTTGTAAAAATTAGTGCGTAAAAATTATCTATTGCAAAATAAAAAATTAGTGAAGAAGATACCATCAAAAATAAAGCAATTTTAAAAATTATTGGATTTAGTTTTAAGCCTTTTAAAAAAGCAAAGGGAACTATGAATCTAACAAGAGGTGCGGTCGCAAAAATAATACCAATATCAACACTACTATATCCTACAATAGATAGGATTTTAGGTAAAAATATTACATATATGCCAATAATTGCAAAATAAAAAAAGTAAAACCCAGATAATAAAAATTTCATAATAAAGAGTTTACTAATTTAAAGTTTTAGATTCTATTTCTACAGTGTGACAAATAATGTCATGTAAAGCAGAATTGTCTTTTTTGTAAAATGGTAAAAATATTCCTAAGATTGTAGCTCCTGTAAATAAAAAAGCTATAAATCTAAATATTGATCTAACAAATGAGATTTTTTTAAATGTTTTTGAATCTACAACTTTTAAATTATATGCCCTCTTACCAGGCGTTTGTCCAGTTTTTGCCAAAAAAATAGCATATATTATTCCATATACTGCAACCCCAGCAAAATGTGCTACAGTTGATGCCAAAAATGCTTTTTTCCCACCAAGAATAACATAAGCTATGACGTAGAGTATGGGCATATATATCATGAAAAGATCTACTATAAGAGCTTTTATTTTATCTGCATATCTCGCATATATAATAACTTGTACTTTATCATTAGGTTTAATACTTTTATTTTGTTTTATTTTTCGCCATCTCATCATATAATTATAGCGAAGTATCCATTTGAACATAACATCAATTATCAGATGACCATATTTACGAACCGTTAACCTTTACTGCATATAATTCCTTATCTCATTTATGTTTCCCCCCCTTAACATATTTGTAGATTTTCATTTTATACACTCCTTTAAAAGTTTAGAGTGCGATTAAGTCATTATTCTTCTTCCCCCCTTTTTTTTAATGCTTAATCCTCTTTAAATTTTCTTTGAGCTTAAACCATCTTTGATGACAATATTATAAAAACCAACCATTCTATGATTATATTGCTATTTTTCTGTATAATTAGCAAAAAAAGAAATTATCATGAAAAAAATAAAGTTTGATTCACCCATAAGAAGTATGATTTTAAATGAAGATAAGGGTATCTTAGCAGTCTTAACCGAAGATGGTAGTTTTAGAGCTTTAAATAGTCATACCTTAAAATTACAATCATACTTTAAAACAAATCTAGCACAAGAGCATGGCTTTAGGCGAACTACTTGTATATCTTATGATTTAGATTATATAGCACTGGCAAAGCCTAAAACAAATCAAGCTATGGTAATTTCAAATAAAATAAATAAAAAAATTCTTTATAAAATTTCAAGAAATAGCGGAGAAGTTGAAACTATTTTTATAAACAATACAAATAAATATTTAATTTCTGGTGGAGTTGATGGAAGAACCTATGTATTTAATTTAAAAACAGGTCATTTTCTTTATAACATTCCTTCACATGCGGATTATATTACATCAATTACTGTAACAAATACAACACAATTAATAGCAACAGGTAGCTTTGATGGAGTTATTTATGTTACAAATTTAAATACTCTAAAAAATCCCATAAAATATAGATCTCATCATGCATATATAACTGGATTGGAGTTTTTAAACAAAGGAAAACTTCTTTCATCTGATAGGGATGGAAACCTCGTTGTTTATGATTTTATTCAAAGAAAAGTTAAAAAAAGACTTCCAAAAGTACCAGACGACATAACAAAAATAAAAGTAGATTCAAAAAGAGAATTTGTTTTTGTTGGAACAAAACTTGGTAAAATTTTAGTATATGATTTAGTGAGAGAAACACTATTTTCTGACAACTTGTACAAATACAATACTGCGGTTATAGATATAGACATCTCTCATGATGGAGTTTTATACATTGGTTTGCAAGACGGCTATGTTTATAAAGAACAATTGATAGATGAACAAAAATATGATGATTATTTAAAACAAGATAATTATCAGGCAATATACGCGGAATTGCAAACGTCACCTTTTATTATTTATAGTAAAGCTTATCAAGAAGTTGAAAAAAAATGGGAACAAATTTTAATTGTTGCGAAAGATTTATTGGCACAAAAAAAGATTAATGAAGCAAAACAAATTCTTAAGCCGTTTGAGGTTGTATCTAAAAAAAGAAGCGCCATAAGAACAATTTTAAATGAATTTGAAGAGTTTGGAAAATTTAAGTTTTATGTTGATAATAAAAAATATTCTCTTGCTTACCCTTTAGCTTTAAAATATAAATCTTTTATTGATACAAAAGAGTATAAAAAAATGGAAAATGATTGGATAAAAAAATTTAATAAAGCCCAAGATATTATTTTAGATCCTGGCTCCGATGAAACGACAAGGGAATTATTAAAAGATTTTAGAGGTATCCCAACAAAAACAAGACAAATACAACAATTATTAAAAGATAAAGTAGTTTTTAATATGTTTAAAAGAAAATTAGATTCAAAAAATTATCAAGAAATTTTTCATTTTATTAAGCAATATCCATTTCTAAAAGAAACAGATGCGTATCAACAGCTTATGAAATTTGCTGATAGCTGTTATATCAATTTAACAAAAGAGTTGTCAAATTTAAATCTTTTAAAAGCAAAAAAATATCTTGAAATTTTGATGAATTTTGATGAATTTGAAGATGAAGTAAAAGATATAAACAATGAGATTAATCTTCTTATGCAGTTGACGCAATATTGCAAAGAAAATAATAAAATAAAAATTTATGAGATAATAGATAGTTTAGATTATGACATAGATTTAGAGTGTGTAACAAAAATGGTAAAAGAGTGGGATGATGTAATTGAAAAAGCAAATTTATTAGCCTTTAAGGGCGATACTACTCAGTTGTTAAAATTATTTGAAAACTTTTTTATAATAAAATCAAAAAATGAAATTATTAAAAAATATATGCTTTCAGCTTATGCAAAAAAGCTGGAATATTTTATGCAAAAAGCTACAAAAGATGATGTAAAAACAAATAAAATCTTAAAAAATAAAATTTTAGAATTGTATAACTTATTTGGATATATCGAAGAGATAAAATCTATAATATTTATATTTAATGATTTTTATCATGAAAATTTTACTATAGAGCATGAAAAATCTCCAAAGCATGTAACCTATCAAGAATATAAAAATTTTTTCCTTAATGAATAGGCATAGCCATAAAATAGCAAACTTACACCTTGTATCTTATAGCTTCTTTTTTCATTGATTATGAAATTAATTATCCCCTCTTACTTATCAAGAACTTGCAAAGATTATTAAAACCAAAATCGCAAACCAGTTATAAAATGCCATTCATTTAGATATTGATATTGTGATGTTCTACCAAAATTTTTAGTATATTGCAATCCTATATAAGGAGCAGTTTGACGATGAAATTCATATCTTAATCTTAAACCGGCATCTAAAGATGATAAACCAGCTCCATATCCCATAGCAGGCAGATCGTTGCTGTATGCATTGATCTCAATACGAGGCGTTAAAATAAGTCGTTGTGTAATTTGAGCATTATATTCAAAATCCATAGTCGTACTAACTGTTGTATTATTAAATTTAAGGCGAATTCTGGTATCAATAAAATAAGGAGCTAGCCCTTGAAAAGCTATTTCTGCCCAATTTTTAGTCTTTGAATTAACAACATCCGCTTCTATACCAACTTGAGCATCCCAAAATGGTGTAATTGCTTTACTATATATTAATTCATTTTGACTTTGTGTTGTCTTGCTGTCCATCTCTCCTTCGCTATAAATATATATCTTATTTAGATCATATCCTATATAACCTCGCGTATCCCAAGCAACTGGACTGCCATGTTTTGCTTGCACCTCTAGTCTATCCATTAAAAACATCGCACGTAGCGGATTACCAATATCTGCATATAGAGTTAATGTATAGATTATAAAAATTAAATAGATTGATAAAATATTTTTCATGAGATTACCTCCACTTTTCTAAACATTTGCGGTAAGTGATATAAAAGATGGCAATGAAATGCCCACGCACCCTTTGCATTTACAGTAACACGATAACTTATTTTACTTCCAGGTTGTACAAGAATTGTATGTTTGCGTACCAGCCTATTATCATCACCTGTTTCTAAATCGCTCCACATCCCATGTAGGTGCATTGGATGATTCATTATTGTATCATTTATAAATGTAATGCGAAGACGTTCTCCATAATAGAATTTTAATGGAAGAGAGTTTACGTAGGTGATACCATTAATCGACCATATGTAACGCTCCATATTGCCTGTTAAATGTAGAATTATTTCTCTTGTTGGCCTTGGCTCAAGAGCTGTTGAGTAATAATTTTTTAGGTCTGCATAAGTTAGGACACGTCTACCATTATTTCTGAGTCCAACGCCAGGGTCATTTAAACGATATTGAGGATATTTTGCGCGCATAGCTGTATTTATACCCCATTTTATTGGTAGTTTGGTGATTGGAAGGTTAGACACATTATCTTTAATTTTTTGATTTTTATCCTTTTTCATTCCCATGTCTGTCATTGTTAATGGTTGAGGTGGATCTATATTTGGACGAATAGCTTTAGCCTTTAAATATGGTGTTAATGTTCCAGCTGCATATCCAAATCTTCCTAAACTTTGAGCAAAGATACAATAATTTTTTTCATCTGGTTCAATTATTACATCATAAGTCTCAGCAACGCCAATTCTAAATTCATCTACATTTACAGGTAAAACCAGGCCGCCATCTGCTGCTACAATACGTAGTTTGAGCCCAGGTATTTGTATATCAAAAATAGTCATAGCAGATTCATTTATAAAACGAAGACGTATCTTTTCTCCATGTTTAAAACGTTCAGTCCAATTTTGATTCGACGTTAAGCCGTTCATTAAAAATGAATATTCATAACCTGTAACATCAGCTAAATCACGATCGCTCATACGCATTTCATTCCACATTTTTCTAGATTCGTATGCTTGAACTAGACCCTTGTTTTTAACTTCTTCTAAAAAATTACCAATTGTTCGTCTATTAAAATTATAATAATCACTATTAATTTTTAGTTTTTGATATATAGATGATGGTGTTTCATTGCTCCAATCAAATAAAGATACAACATAATCACGATCATATGCAAATGGTTCAGGCTCTTTTGGAGTGATAATAATTGCTCCATGAAGACCAACTTGTTCTTGGAAATTGGTATGTGAATGATACCAATATGTGCCATGTTGTTCAACTTTAAAATTATAAGTAAAGGTCTCTCCAGGATTTATGCCTTTAAAGCTTATTCCAGGAACACCATCCATGTGGTACGGAAGTATAATCCCATGCCAATGAATTGATGTACTTACTGATAGTTTGTTAGTTACATGAATGGTTACAGTATCTCCTTCTCTCCATTTTAAAGTTGGACCAGGAAAAATTCCATTTATGGTTTTAGCGGGTACAATTTTACCAGTAATATTAACCAAAGACTCCTCAATTGTAAGATAAAATATAGAGCCCTCTAGAACTTGAATATTTTTATTCTTTTTTAATAGTTGGCGATCTTTAGCTTCAATTTTCGAAGATATTGCTACTAGTAGAGTCGCTGTAGCTACACTATGAATAAATTTTCGTCTTTCATTTTTCATATTCTTATTCCTTTAAACAAGAGTATACCAAATACTGTGTGAGCGATCTGTGAGGAGTTATTAGAAGCACCTTTAAATAATAAAGGCGATAGGTACAAAAAAATTAGTTATTGCTAAGGATAATATAAGTATGATAAATGTAGCAATTAAAACCATAAATCATATCAAGCATTTTAAAATCTCCTTTTAATCTTTTAATAAACTATTGTCATCATAGAGCAAACTGCATCATACCAATGATTAGAAAAATATGTAATTGCAAGGCACAAAGTTACTTGTATTTTTTATTGAAGTTACAGTATATCAGAAATTTATTTAAATTTTTTTTGAAACAAAGTTACAATGATAAAAAATTTTGTGTAATTCCTCTTTTTTATTCCCTTGTGCTATAAGGGCTTTTAACCCAGATTATGCGATAGAAAATCAATGAAATTATACATTCTTATAAATTAGTGCTAGTAAATGTAGCTATTTCATTAAAGTATCAGGGATATTGAAAAGGTAGCTGTGACTGTCTTGCATTTTCAAATAAACCATCCATCCAAGCTCTTCTTTTTGTAGGAATAGACATTTTTAGAACTCTTTCATTAGCATGATTTGTAGTCCAACTTCCTATTGCAAAGCAATAAGCTCTAAGAGTTTTTAATTGCATTGTTGAGTTGAGAACTTGATGTTTAAAAAGAGCCATTACATTATATGCCATCATAATAAATTTAAAAGATGCTTCTGTGGCAAAGAACTCTTTAAGACAGAAGTTATCAACACCAAAATCATATTTGAGTTCTTTAATTCTATTCTCACAGTCTGCTCTGCTATTATAGATATTGTATATTTGATCAACGGGTAATGTTAAGTTTGTCACATATGCACTATATCGATATGTAGGTTCATCAAATAAAAGTTTACCACCACTATTTGGATACTTTGAGAGCTTTTTTCTTACAATAATGTATCTTCTCTTTTCTCCATTGTCAGGTTTAAAATAAAGGTTACAAACATCTAGTTCATAGCTAATGTTTGTCCACTCTGTGATAGAGCCTATTTGATATTTAATATTCTCATAAAACTTGACTGCAATAAGTACCTATCCAAAAATAAAACCAATTTAAAAATCCATTAGAGTAAAAACCACTATCTGCTCTTACCAAGCCTATCTCTTTGCCCTTGAGTGCAATATCAAATGTCTCATTTAAAAAGGCTTCATAGTTATTAAGGTCTGCTGTAGAAACTTTCTTTGAAGTTCTGGAAATACCTCATTGTTTTTCATCCAAC
>CAYYRS010000009.1:0-84270 GCA_964474335.1 uncultured Campylobacterales bacterium | reverse complement strand
GAGCTTTTAGGAAAACCTCACTCTATTTTAAGACATCCTGATATGCCAAAAGTAATTTTTAAACTTCTTTGGGATCGTATTCAAAATAAAAAGGAAATTTTTGCACTTGTTAAAAATCTATGTAAAGACGGCTCATATTACTGGGTTATGGCAAATGTAACTGTTACTCTTAATTCAAATGGTACAATTCGTGATTATCACTCAGTTAGACGAAAACCGAGTAAAGAAGCGATGCAAATTATTCCAGATATTTATAAACAACTCTTAGATGTTCAAAAGAGTTCAGGCATACAAGCTTCAGAACAACTATTTGATAAAATACTAAAAGAAAAAGGAGTTGACTATGACAGCTTTATTCTCAACCTTCAGTAATAAAAAAACAGTTGTTTATCTTTTATTGACACTAATAGGAATTATTAGCTTAGGAGTTAATGGCTCATATATTACTAGTATCGTTATCGTTATCTTAGCTTTTATAGCTCTTTTTATACCAGATAGCGGCACATGTGAAAAAATATTTAATGATAATCTTATACGACAGATAAGAGATATACTTTCAAAGGCAGGAAAAGGCGAACTTTCATATCGTATTACTCATATAAATTCCACACATGTGCTCCAAGGCGTTGCATGGAGTATTAATGATTTGCTTGACCAAATAGAACAGATGATGCGAGATATCCAAGCATCAGTAGTTTCAACACACAATAAGCGTTTTGTATTTGAACCTGGCTATAAAGGTGACTTTAAAACAGCTTGCCCTAACTTAAATAATGCAATAGCTAAAATACATATTGCACATCAAGCAGATCTTAGAACAAAACTCGCAATAAATTTTGATAAAAATAGTGGAGGAATCGCTAAAGGCTTAGAAGTTTTACAAACTGATGTTATAAAAAATACAGATACGGCACAAGAAATAAGCAAGCTCTCTCTTGATGTTAGTCAAAAAGCTCTTTCTTCTAAAAAAAGTGTCGAAATAATTGTAACTGATCTAGATAAATTAATTGAAGTTGTAAATGAATCACATGTATCTATCGAATCATTAAACGAAAAGACACAAGAGGTAAATGATGTTGCGAATTTAATTAAAGATATAGCAGACCAAACAAATTTATTGGCTCTTAATGCTGCTATTGAAGCTGCGCGTGCTGGTGAGCATGGTCGTGGTTTTGCTGTTGTTGCTGATGAGGTCAGAAAATTAGCAGAAAGAACTCAAAAAGCAACACAAGAGATATCAATAACCCTTCAAACCTTGCAACAAGAGGCTAATGATGTATTAGCAAATTCACAACAGATGAATAGTATAGCTACCAATTCACAAATAAATACTAAAAATTTTGAAGATGTTATCAATGATTTTGAGCAAGCAACAGTGCATACCGCACAATTATCAAATGTTATCAATAATGGACTTTTTGCAACATTGATAAAAATGGATCATATAGTTTACAAACATAACGCTTATGCATCTTTACTTGGTCAAAATATGGATATCGCACCAAAAATGGATGAGCATCACTGTAGAATGGGTAAATGGTACTATGAAGGTAAGGGCAAAGAGCTTTTCTCACATACAAAGGCATTTGTAAAAATGGAACAATACCATACAAAAGTACATCAAATAGTCCTAGATATAATAAAATGCATTCCAACACAAAAATGTTTAGCCCCTGAAAATTCTGAAAAAATAACAACTGCTATGAGTGAGATGGAGAAAAATAGTCTTAAACTTTTTAGTTTGCTTGATGATATGGTTATTGAAGTTGGTTAGTTTGTATTGCATAATTTTGGTTTAAATAATTCAATAATTTTTTTCTATTGATTTTATTTTTTTGTTGAAAATATATGTTTTGTTCTAACTGTTTTAATATCTTATTAATATAAATATCTTGCGAATAAGGCAATAAAATCACATATAGCTCTCGCTCTTGCTTTGCTCTTTTTACTCTTTTGTAAAGTGTTTTTATTTTACCGCTAGTTGCTTTTATTCTATTTTGGACAAAATAGAATAAAAGACCGATTAAAAAACCAATAAAACCAAAGATGTATTTTAAATACCAATTCTCATGAAATTTAGTTTTAACTTTTATATAGATTTTTTTAGTTTTAATAGTTTTAATAGTTTGTGTTTTAGTATCAAAATATCTTAAAACTAAAGATGGAATTATAAAATTTTTATCTGCTATGATTGAGATTTTTTGAATGAATATACCACCATAAACATGATTTTGATAATATGTTTTAATTAAAGGATTTGATGAATAAACAATAGCATTTTTTATCTTTAATCTAAATGCAGGAATGTGGTCAATATCGCCTATTCCTTTGATTTTAATTGTTACATTAACCGCTTTATTTGCCTTTATATGATGTTTATCTACACTATTTCGTAACGTAAAATTACCTTGAATATTTATATTTTTTGGTAATGGTAAAATATTTAAAGTAGTAGTATTACTATAAATATGATGCCAAATAATAAAATTTGTTTTATTTTGTCTGGTTGCTATGCTTGCGCTTTGTTTGCTTATCGTGATATATCCACTTTTTTGTGCAAATATAAGATAGTTATAATCTTGACACAGATATCCGCCATGTTTATATGTCTTTGACACATTAAGCTCTTTAACCCAAAAATTCTTTTGTCTAAAAGTATTGAGATTTTGATTTAAAACACTAATATTATTTTTAATTTTTAGTGTTAGTGTTGCTACTATTGGTCGCGTTTTATATACTTGAGATTTAGATAATTTTAGATGTAGAATAAAATTATTTGCAAATAACAGATTTGATAAAGTTAGTAAAATTGATAATTTACCAATTATTTTGTGTATCATGAATTTTACCTTTATTTATAGGAATCAATAGCGTTTGCAAGCCTTGATGATGTAGTATTTCATTCCATCTTTGCTCTTGTAATTTTGTCATTTTGTTGCTATTTTTTACATTAAGCTTTACGATAGATAGATTAATTGATAATCTTTGATGTTTTGTATCCATATTTTTCGCATAACCTTTTGAGGTGAGCTTTTGGTTTTTCTTTTTACCATAATCTTGTGGTTTTTTGGTACTATGATGTGCTGTTTTTTGTATTTTATTACTACCTGAGTGAATTTTAGTAGTCATATGTATTATTTTAATCACTTTTTTCTTTTTTCTTTTTTTCAATACCGTTTCAATACGCTTTAAATTGATAACAGCATTTTTATCATATTCAATTTTTAAATTTTTTTTATAAAAATAAACAGCTTCTTGTAATCTTGCAAGCCTTACATAACAATTTGCCATGTTATAATATTTTCTAGCGAAAAGCTGTTTTGATGTAACTTTTTTATAATTTGTCAATGCTTCATAAAATCTTTTTTGTTTATACAATATATCTGCTATATCAAAATAAATTATACTATTTTTTTTTCTAATATGCTGATAATATGCTAGCGCTTGTCTATTTTTATGTTGTAGATATTTTTTTTGTGCCATATAAATATTAAAACTATATATAATGTTTGCATTACTAAAAGAAAATAAAATAAAAAGTGATAAAATAATTCTCATCTTTTAATTCCAATTAATGAAATAAAAAATAAAAATACAGCCAAAGAGAGTGGTATAAAATATAACTCCTGTCGCTGTTTTTTTCTTTGCTTATTGATGGCATATCTTGCTTTTATAATATCTATTATTTTGTCAATATCTCGGCGTGTTGTATTTGCTTGAATATAAAATCCTCCTGTTTTTTGACACAGAACTCTAATAGCTGGATTTAATCTTGTTACAACAATATTACCTTCACTATCTGTTAAGATTCCTTTATCTGTTTTAATAACACCTCCTTTGATCGTAGCCGTAGCGCAAACAAAAACTTTAATGTGATGAATATTCGCATATTTTATCTCTTTTATAAAGTCTGTTTTATTGCCACCATCTGTAAAAAATACTACGATTTTATTTTTTTCTTCTCGTAAGAGCCAATTTGTACTTTTTAGGGCATTTAAAATATTTGTACCACGCATAAAGATTTGGTTTTTTTTCACATGATTTATAAGATATATCAATGAGGTCTTATCATGTGTACTTGAAGCTATTAAAAATGAAAAATTACTAAATCCAATCACTGCGATACTCATAAAGTATGCTTGATTTATAAACTCTTTTAATTTTGCCTTTGCAAAAGCAAATCTTGATGGATAAACGTCTTTACACGTCATAGATTTTGACATATCTAGTGCCACTACGATGTCTATCTTACTTGATGCTTGATTATATTTTTGTTGTAAAACTGGTTTTGCCATAGCTAAAACGATAAACACATAACATGCGGTAAGTAAAATAAAAATAGATCTGTTGACCTTATAATTTACAAAAATTTTCTCAAACATCTCATTACTAAAATAACGTTTATAGTTAGTTTGTATTTTAAAAAAAATGATAAATATCGGTATGATTAAAAGAAATAGAACTTCTTTATGTTCAAAAAACATTATATCTTCTTTGTAATAATAACAAAATAAAAACAGATAATAAAGATACTATCAAAGGATATTCAAACAGATAATTAATCTGGGTGTACTTATCCATTTGAATTTTATCTTTTGTAAGAGAGTCTATATTATTGTAAATTTGTAATAATTTTTTTTCATTATCTGCTTCATAAAATTTACCCTTTGTCTTAATTGCGATGCGCCTTAAAATATCTGCATTAAAATCATTTTTATCACCAATTCCTATCGTGTAGATTCTTATATGATGCATATTTGCCTTTTGTATGGCAACTCGCAAGGGAATTTTGCCTGTTGAATTACGACCATCTGTTAGAAGTATCATGATTTTATTGTCTGTTGTTACATTTTTAAAAAGATTAATTGCTAAAAATATTGTCTGATAAATAGAGGTCTGCATATCTCCGGCAATACCTATAGTTAAAGATTTTAATACTTTTAAAAGAGTGGTTTTATTGTATGTTAAAGGTGATGCTACGCGCGCATTATCACCAAATACAACCAATGATAATCTATCATATGTTCGTTTTTTAATAAACTGTTTTAATATCTTTTTTGTTATTTTAAATTTATTATGATTACCCATACTTAAACTCGCGTCAACTAAGAGCCCTATTTGATATCCTTTTGTATAACTTGTATTTATATTGGTTTTACTGATGGGAGAGCTAAGAGCTATTAACATAGAAAAGATAGCTAAAAATTTTAATAATGTAGATATATAATCCAAGTTCCATATTTTTTTTTCTATCTTTTGTGTATTTGAAAAGTATATACTTGAATCTTTTTGTTTAAATAGTAAGATTATAATAAAATATATAATTAATATAAAAAAAACATATGGATGCAATAATGAAATGTTATACATGTAATAATTTTTTTAATTTTTTGACAACGTTATCGCATGTATATATTTTTTCATAACGTATATTTGAGATTTGAAGATTTTTAAACAGTTTTTTATCGTACTCTTGCATCTGTTTTTTATATTTTTTACTATTTTTTTTATCTACATGAGAAAAACGGTTATCTTTATTTATCATGTTTTTAAGATTTAAACCATCAAATACCTGTATATCTTCCTCTAGTTTATCTCTTATAATAACAGCATAAACCTCATATTTTGCACCTAAAATTTTAAAATCATCAAAATCTAAAAAATCACCTACTATAAACAAGATAGAGTTTTTTTTCACTTTTGCTAAAAGATAATTATTTAACTTTTTATAATCTATGCTATTACCTAAAGGTTTTAAACTAATAGCTATATCAATGACATGGAGTAGAGTTTTTTTATCTTTTGTTGGTTTAAAAAGATACTGTTGATTCTCATCATAAAAAATTGTACATAAGAGGTCTTTTTTATGTAATGAAGCAGCACAAAGATTGATTAATACATCAACCATTACATTTTGTTTACTTCGTTTACTTCCAAAATAGATACTACCGCTATTTAAAAAAGCAACTGTAATATTTAATTTTTTATCTTCATTAAAAACATTTACATGTGCAACTCTAGTTCTTGCTGTAACTTTAGCGTTAATATATCTGACATTATCGCCACTAACGTATTCTCGTAACTCTTTAAACTCTAACCCACTACCGCTTAAAATAGTATTGTGTTCTCCAAAGCTATTTGAAAATAGCTTTTTCTTTGACACTAACGAGATATTACTTTTTTTTATCATGGTGGAGTGATTTTTTCTAGAATTATTTTTATGATATCATCAGCATTAATACCATCAGCAGTTGCATTATAGTTTAGTATAATTCTATGTCTTAAAACATTATATACTACTCTTGAAATATCATAAGGTGTAACAAAATCTTTGCTATTTATAAAGGCATGTGCCTTGCTTGCCTTATAAAGGTCGATACTAGCACGCGGTGAGACACCAAAGTCTATATATTTCTCAATCTCTTCTAAATTATATCTTTTTGGCTCGCGTGTAGCAAAAATAAGTTTTAATATATATCTAAGCAGCTTATCATCTATATGAATATCTTTTACTCTTTTTTTTAGATTAAAAAATTCATCTTTTGATACAATATTTTGTATTGCAACAAAACTTTCATTTGCAACACGTAAAACTATATCGAATTCCTCTTCAAAGCTATTGTAAGATACAACAATTTTCATCATAAATCTATCAAGTGAGGCTTCTGGAAGCTCATATGTTCCATCTTGTTCTATTGGATTTGCAGTCGCTAACACCATAAAAGGTTCTTGAAGTTTAAAGGTTTCATCCGCAATAGTTACTTGTTTTTCTGCCATAGCTTCAAGTAAAGCTGATTGAACTTTTGCTCCCGCTCTATTTATCTCATCTGCTAACAATAAATTTGTAAAAATTGGCCCATATTTTATTTTAAAATCATTATTTTTTATATCTAATATTTCACTACCTATTATATCACTTGGAAGTAGATCTGGAGTAAACTGGACTCTTTTGAAACTAAATCCTAATGTTTTTGCCAAACTGTTAACAGCAGTAGTTTTTGCAACTCCGGGTACGCCCTCTACTAAAACATGCCCACCGCTTAAAAGCGTAATTAGCATAGCATCAATTAACTCTTCATGTCCTATTATAATTTTATTTATTTCAGCTTTAATTTTTTGTATCATGTATCACCTTACATGTAAAATATAAATTTATTTTTTGAAAGTATCTGTAAGTCAGAAGGTAGAAATAAGTGGCATATAAATCATGCCACTTAAAGAATATAATATAGCTATATTATTTTACAAGGGGTCTATTTGGCAATGCTGTATAATCAGCCATTGAACCATTATATGCTCTTGTATGTTTTAAACCGACAACATATTTTAATGCAAACCATGCGCCAGAAGCAAAATGTCCTGTATTACAATACGTCATAATTGGTTTTCCATGAACTTTAAATCCACGTTCTTTTAAAAAGCTCACATCATGTTCTTTTGGAGCAATGTAATACACACCATCTTTTTTGTACTCAAACTTACCAACAAATGCTGGTAGCGCACCTGGTAAGTGTCCATAAGCTTGCAATCTTGTATCTTGTTTTATTTTCATAATACCATAATAATGAGATTCGTTTTTATGTCCTACACCTCTTGCATCAAGTAACTGAAATTTATGTAATGTTACCGCTTCATCAACTAAAGGAGTGGTTGCTATATTTGAAAGATTGAATCTCTTGATAGTAAAATGACCTTTTTTAGCATGCGCAGGTGCAGTTATCACCTTACCACCATTTTGCTTCCATCCAGTTGTACCACCATCTAAGATTGCAACTTTATTGTGACCATAATATATAGTTGTATAAGCTGCTAATGCTGCACCTGGAAAACCATGAGATGACTTATTGTTTGCAACATAAACAATAGCATCGTTATTATTTACACCAGCTTCTCTCATAGTGCGAGTAAATTTACTTGGAGCTGCTATATATCCTGGTATTGGTTTGCGAGTATGTGGATTCCAATATCTCCCTTCTCTAAAATCTCTACCGAGTGGGGCACTAATTGCACCTGAAATATGACCAGTTTTATATAATTTTGCTTTTCTTATATCTATAACAACTAAGTGCTTATTGCCTAAATGCTCCTTTAGCCAATGTTCACTTACAACATGATTTTTTGGCACAGATAAAGCCAATAGACTACTAGCTACTAAACTAACTGTTACCATCCCTGAAACTACTTTTCTCATTACTTTTCCTTATTTTAAAATGATTATAGAACAAATACCTACTAAGAGTATATTATATATACTTTTGGTAAATACTATACTAACAACAACTCGTTAAAAGCATATCTAACAACCCATTGAATCGTCGCTTGAACTGCTAGAAGCTGGAGCAGCTGGAGCAATAGCGGGTTGCGTTGATGTACCATTTGGCTGATATTGTGCTTTTAATGCTGCATTATAACTGATAAAACCAGCATTATCTGCTGGATTTGCTTTAATTGCTAATTTTGCATTATTGATAGCACCTTGAATATCGCCATTTGCCAATTTGTTTGCAGATAGGTTTATATATTTTGCAACTATTGCGTTTTGGGTAGTTATTTGAGTGCTGCCACTTCTGTTGGACACTATGGCTAATATCGTCGCTGCTATTAATAGTGTGGCACCAACTATTGCTGAAATTTTTTTCATATATCTTCTCCTTTTTTATCTCTAATAGATTTCATAACATTCATAAATATCATTAAACCAATGACTATAACTATCGTGGCCAGATATGCAACATATATATTTCCACCAACTAACTTGTTAAGTGTAAATCTACCTATATTTGATCCATTAGCAAAATCTATGAATTTATGAAAATTTATAAAATAAACGAACATTCCAGCTAACATTCCAAAAATGAATACAACAGCATCAAGCCTACCTACTGCCGCACCAACAACTGCCGTGCCTGGACACCAACCAGACATAATCATGCCTACTCCAAAAATTATACCACCTAAAAGATATGGCCATACAAAGGTTGTTGGAATAAAAACCTGAGGAAAATCTACCCATCCAAAATAAACAGCTATTATCATCCAAGTTGCAGATGTAACAATAGCGCTTATCATCATTTGAGGCACTCTTAAGTTTCTAAAATAAAATGTTGGTGCTATATGAATTGCTCTGGCAAATCCAGCTCTTTCTACCACATAACCAAAACCAACGCCTATAAGAAGACCATAAAATAAGTTTAAATTACTACCTATTACACCTGTTGTAAATAATGGGAACACTTAACGACCTCCTTAATTAACATTTTTCCATTGCTCTTTAAAAAATGGAGCAATGATAAATGCAGTACCAAATAAACCGAGCATAAAAATCCAAGCACCTACTGAATAAGTTGATGCACCATCTAATGCTTGACCGCTCGTACAACCACGAGCTAATCTTGTAGCAGGAGCGATTAATGCTCCTCCTAAAAACGCCCAAAAAAATCTTTTACTTGTTGGATATCCTTCTGCTTTATCGACACCGCCTTTAATACGTCCTGCAAAGGCTGCACTGATATAACCACCTATAAATATCCCTAAAATTTCAACCACTGTCCAGTTTGCCAAGGCATTTGCACCATGATGTAAATAATGAGAAGCGTAAGCATTTGATGAAAATGTTGAGTTATATAAATATGATAACTCAGCAGTAATTCTTGAAAATGCTCCACTAGCTCCCATTCCTTGCCCAGCAACTAAAAAAGAAATAAATAACACGGTTCCTAAAAAAAATCCACCTACAAATGGATTCCAATATTTATTTTTCATCCCAATTTATCCTTCTTATAAATTAATATTACTAACTGACCTTACGCACTTTTATGAAAAATAGGTAAAACACTCTATTTCTTAAAAAACTATGCCCTTTTTGAAGAGATATGCTCGAGCACTTTGCTTATTTTGTAGCTTTATGAAGTTTTAACCCAAATTAATTAAAAACTTTCACTATCATCGTACACAAGTATAGCAAAATTTTAGAAATCTATATTGCACAATTTTAGTTTAATGATTTTTATATTCTTGCAACTATAATAAGCCTTATGTATTTTAGTGTGTAACATCAATTACCAACTGTGAAAATTATATCAGATTTTTATTATGAAGAACGAGATATTTTTAAGATAAGAAAAAATTATTTTTCTTATCTTAAAATATAAAAATATAAAATAAATTGAATATTACTTTTTATTAATGATAGTTTAGACCATAAATAGGCACTTTTATATAGAAATTATATGCTATCTTATAAATCTATATTATCTATAAAGATAGATTTATCTATAATTGTAATTAATAGATTAAAATTTTAAATTATCTAAATGATACTTTTTGTAACAGTATAATAATCACATTTTAATAAGGTGTAACATCAATCCACCCTGCTTGTTTTTTTTCTAGTATATCAGCTATTCCGTATTTTACATACTGTACTCCCTTAATAAACTGTTTTTTTGTCCAACCCATAGTTTTCATGGTGTTTTCACAGACAACAAACTTAACACCATAAGTCATTAAAGACTGAATTTGGGATAATGCCAATTTTTTATAATTTTTCATCAAAACTCTATCACCTTGTCCATAAGCAATAACCATGACTCGTAAAGATTCAGTTGGATATAATGATAAAAGATTATAAATCGCACCTAGTGTATGATGAACAGTATGATAATTATCTACATGTAGTTTTATAAGCCATTTTCGTGGATGTACAAAAGTTGGTTGCGGATTGCTAAATGTCATGTCAGCAAGAAGATTAATACTAAGAATTAAAATTATAATAATTTTTTTCATTTTTATCCTTTAAAATTCGTTTAAAGTAAAATTTTACATGTTTTATCAGTGTATTTTGCTCTCTTTGTTTAAAATGTTCTTTTAAGTCAAAATTATCATGACCATATCCATCCTTATACTCTTGTATAAATTTAGCATATATCTTTTTTAGCATGCCTGTTATCTTGTACTCGACTATATCATAATATATATCATTTTCGATTACGCACTCTCTTTGCTTTTCTTGGACATTAATAGCACCATATTGTTTATTGTCTTCTAGCGTTAAATTCATTTCAATATTTGCACGCATGGTTGCGAATGTGTGTTCAAATTGTTTAATATTTATCTCTTTATCATTAATAACTAGAGCTCTTTTTTTGCTATATCCCCAATCTCCGCCAATATCAAGATCGATATGATAAACTTCTTTAATTACTTTTTTTACATTATCTATCTTAGCAATTTTTTTAAATTGATTCATGTGTTTCAACCCTCATATCTTCAACAATAATACCACTTCTTAAAATCCTGCAATACATACCTCTATCATTTTTTATTATTTTAGGTAATCTTTTATCAAAAACTGCTAAATGATTACAAATTGTACATTTTTGTGTGATCTGAATTAGTGCATCACCTATTTTCAAAATTATACCAACATCAAAATTTTTAAGACTAAAATCAAATAAAATATTTTCGCCCAAAGAACCATGTTGTAGATTTATAGCATGATTGTTAGCAAGCCGATATGAAGAAACATCTAATATCATAACTGTACTATCAAGTTTTTTTCCAGCAAATTTATCGTACTTAATTCCATAATCTTTAATAAGTTCCAATTTTTGTACAGCTGGTCGAATTAAACCAACATGTGTTTTAGTAGCACTAAATAAACCTATAATAGTACCTATATTTTTAAAATTATTTTCCATAAAACTATGTCCCATCTATTAATATGATAAAAATTATTTTATTGTGATTGTGCAGTAGAGGTATCTAAGTAGTGCCGATTTTGCAATTAAACTTTAATTACAATCTTGACACTCAAAGAATTAATTTAACAAGAGGTATATCCAGGATTACCTTTAATTCCAATTATATCTGGAGTATACACCTTTAAGTCTTTACCAATATGTTTAACATTTTTTAAATATGTTTCAACTATATCCCATACTGGCTTGCCAGGTGCTTTTGATTTGACTGTAGCCCAGCCTGAAACTGTATATTCTTTATTTGGTTCAAGTTTTGTGCCATCTGATAGATGTAAATCAGTAATTCTATGACCAATTGATTTAATTGGATTTATCTTATATGATAATCCGCCGGTTCTAATCATATCTCCACCTTGTTGATAAAATGGATCTCTATTAAAAAGATTATCGGCAACATCTTCTAATATCGCTTTTATATCCTTGCCTGTATGCTTTTTTGTATATGTTTCAGGATATGTCATAGCAGTATTTGTTGCTAAATCTTCAAATTTAATATGATCTCCTGGAAGAACTGAAGTCCCCCATCTAAAACCAGGTGAAAATGAGATTTGTGCATCATTAACCTCTCTTAAAGCATCGCAAATAATTTGATCAAAACTTCCATTAAAATTTCCTCGTCTAAACAATAAATGATCAGTAGTAGCAATACTACGCTCTAAATCTGATTTAAAAGGAGCCCTTACATCTTCTATGTATTTTTTCATATCTTTATCTTCTTCAACAATATCAGAAAAAACTGGTAAAAGTGTGTATTTAAAGTTTTTTATCTTACCTTTATGAACATCTAAATCTAAAACTGCTAAAAATTTACCATTACTACCCGCATTACAAACATGCATGGTGTGACCTTTTTTATTTTTAATAGGTACAGCTTCAGGTACAGCGTCATGAGTGTGTCCTCCGAGAATAAAATCTATTCCAGAAGTAACTTGTGCTAATTTTCTATCAACATCATAACCATTATGTGATAATACAATAATTGCATCTGGTTTTTCTCTGGTTTTTATTTTATCTACTAGAGTCTGCATATCTCTGGGATGGATTCCAAAAGTCCAATCAGGTATAAATCTTCCAGGATTAGCAATTGGTGTATATGGAAAAGCCTGTCCTATAATTGCCACACGGACATTTCCTAATTTTTTAATTGTATATGGTTTAAATGCACGACCAGTATCTTCGTTATACATAGGAGCACCATCCATTTGTGCATCTTGTGTTACAAAAATATTTTGAGCTAAAAATTCACCGTTAAAAGCTTTGATATTGTCTAGTATCTCTTTTTCAAGATATGTAAATTCCCAATGACCAACAAGAGCATCAATACCAAGTTTATTTTGCGCACCAACCATGTCTTTACCTCTGGTTTGTAATGCTGTCCAGCTTCCCTGCCAAGTATCTCCACCATCAAGAAACAGTGTTTTATCTTTACCATAATTGTTTCTTAAAAAATCAGCCATAGTTTTAATTTGTGCATAGCCACCAATTCTACCAAAGGCTCTAGCATATTTAACATAATCTATACAAGTCATTGCATGTATTAGGCGCTTATCGCCTTTAATTCCATAATAATCAGTAAATTTATCACCTACGATATGTGGTGGTTGACCATAATTACTAAAAAAACCCAAATTCATACTAGGTTCTCTAAAATGTACTGGAGTTAATTGTGCATGTGAATCAGTCATATGTAATAATCGAACATTACCAAAACTTTTTAGTTTATAATAATCCTCTAGATTATCTTTCATATTTGGTTCTCTTGTATGTGAATTTGCAAACACAGGCGCTGCTCCAAGCATAGCCATCATATAAACAAACTCTCTTCTACTTACTTTACTCATAATAAACCTTTATCTATTAACTAATATTTAAAACCGCCGCCTGGAACTGCTAATTTCCAAGTTTTTTTCACTGATTGCTCTTGCTTGAGTGCACTAATTGCAAAAGCACATGATCGCCATGCAGTAAATGCAACTGGCATAACGCCACCACTTTTACCTTTAATGGTTACTAGATGTGCACTTTTTGAACCATTTTTAATAGCTCGTTTTGTTGCATGAATGTATTCAGAAGTTGTAACGCCAAACCTCATAAACTCTACACCATCTTTTACCGCGACAGGATTGTACTTCTCAGCAAGTGCTAAAACTTGATTAACACCATGTTTCTTAACATTACAAGCATCTCTTACATGTAATTTCATTACACTTTTATAAATTGATATAGATGAATTTGACGGTTTGTTAAGTTTTGCACATCCAAATAAAGAAAATCCCACTACTGCAATTATAGTAATATTAAATAAATTTTTCATACTCATCCTTATTTTCTAACATCTGGTGCATTAACTTTTAATCCATTTGACATATAGGTCAAAAAATATTCTAAGTTGCCTATCCATTGACTATTTGCCTTATGAGGTCTTTCACCTTGGTTTTTATTACAGCCAAGAATTCTTTTTTCAATTGTACCAACATGTTCCCAAGCCATTCTATATACGGGAAATGGAACAACATCGCCAACTGCAGGCGTTAGATAGTCTGCTTTTGTCCTTTTGCCAGCACCTTGAACATGACAAGTGGCACAGGATAAGAATAGATATCCTCGTTGAGAATAATATTCTTCTTTACCTTTAGCGTAGGCTTTTGCGGCAGCAGCACTTTGAATTTTGATATCAAATTTTTTACCAGCAGACGTCGTCTTACTTGCCAAATATGATTCCAAGCGTGCCATTTTCATACCAGTCATACTCCAAGGCATCTCTTGATTTTGTATTAAACAGCTATTAACTGCCATCGACAACGTAATAACTTTATCAGTCTTATCATTAAATTTTGGATATATATTTGTAATTGCAGGATTTGGAAAACAAGTTTTAAATGAATTTCCATCAGTAAATTTTTTATTATACAGACTATCTCCCTGACTTATTGCATCGTCAAATGGAGGTAACATAATAAAATTCTCATATTGCATTCTAGCTGACTTTACAAATCCATAAACACCTAGTCCAAACTGTTGAAATGGAAAATTATACATAAAGTCTTTATGTAATTCAAAATTAGTAGAGTATGGAAAAAATTTAGTATTGCCCTTTGGACTTTTAAATTTAGCTTCCATATATTTAACTAATGCTACTCTATCTTTTTTTGCCTGAGTATCATAGCTTGCTGCATTTAGCAAACTACAAGATAAGCCAAGAAGAATAGAGCCTGTTAAAACTTTAGATAACATTGTATCTCCTTATATATAATAAACAATTATCTTATCTTACTCTTACTAACTTTTGTTTTACCTAAAAGATCTGTCCATGTTATTGATACTTCATCGCCTTTTTTTCCACCGTTAAAAGCAAATTTTACAAAAGGATTATTAGATATAAATTGACTCATAGTCACTTCATATACAGTCTCTTTATCATTAAGTTTTGCTACCATGTATGTTATAAAATTAGCTGTTAAGCCCTTCTTTTTAGCTAATTCATAACTAATTGATTTATGTTGTGCCATTGCTATTACAGTTGTTTTTCCACCACGATTTCTAACCATCATTCTCATAATTTTATCCTATTTTATTTATTTTTAATTTTTCTTGCTTAAATAATTGTTGATATCAACCACCACATCCGCCAATTGTAACTTTAACAATTTTTGATCCACTATAAAGCTTACCATCAACTTCTGCAATAACTTTAATAGCACCAGTTTTTGCCATTTTAATTCTAATATCATAACTAGGGATACCATTTTTTGGAACATTAAAAATTGCTACTGCACTATCTGGATTAACATCTACGAATACAGCAATAACGCTAGCTTTTAAGTCAGTTGATATACTAATTGGAATAACAGCACCATTTTCAGCAATATCTGGAGCTTTAAGTATTACATGAGCTTCAGTTGTCGTAGTTGTTCCAAATAAAGTTTTTATAGCTGTATTAGCACCTTTTTCTTTCCACAGTTTTGGCATAGCTTTTTGATAGTTTTTAGCACTTAATGTTGATGGCAATATTGCTGCCGCGGCAAGTACAGCTGTACCAGTACCTATAAATTTTCTTCTATTCATCTATTTTTCCTTAATTGATTGTTTTTAAAAAAGCAACTACTGCTTTTATTTGTTGATTACTTAACCAACCATCTCTACCAAATGCCGGCATTGCCGATATTTTAATACCTCTTGCTTTATAAATATCAAACACTGTATTATACAATGTTTTCGTTGGCCAATACTTTAATCCTTTTAATTTTGGTCCCAAAGAACCAACAGAATTAAATGTCATACCTTCTACTGCATGACAAGCTGTACAATTTCCCAACTTTTTAGTATTAAAGATATGTTTACCTTCTTTAACTAATGTTGAATTATTATTAGCAAACACCGCAGTAGAAACAAACATGCCAGCAATACAAATTGCTAGCAAGTTTTTAACTATTTTCATAGTTTCTCCTTATTTACTAGAATTAACTAAATAATCAACCACACTTTTAAATTGGCTATTAGTTAAAGTCGTTCCACCTTTTGGAGGCATTCCCCCTACACCATGAATAGCATTTGCATATACTTTTTTCATGCCTTTACTCATAACTTTCGCCCAGTCAGCCTTATTGCCAAATACTGGTGCTCCCATGTTAGCATTTCCATGGCAAATTTTGCAAGAATCATTATAAATCTTTTCGCCATAAGATACTTTTTTTGCACCTTTTACTTTTGGTAAATCAAGTTTACCACTAAATTTAGGAATAATATTTGTAATCGCATATTGAATATGAATAACCTTATCACCTGCTGTTTTTAAACAGTTGTGCATACATGTTGAACCCATACCCCAGTTTTTTGGATTTGATAAAAATGTTTTCATGTTTGCCATTGCATGTGAACCATTAACCTTAGGATAAAAACCATCTCTATTTGGCATTTTAATCTCTAAAAATTTCTTACGATTTAGCACATAATCTTCACCTAGTTCTTGACCATTAATAGTAATATTATTTAATGATAAAAGATATGCAACTACTGCATAAACTTCGTTATGTGTTAAACTCTTAGGATGAGGAAATGGCATTGCTGTATTTATATACCAATAAAGTGTACTAACATATGGCCAATAACTTCCTATGGTTTTAAGTGGAGGATTATCGCCAGAAGTTAATAATTGATTTTTAAGTGTTCCAGCTCCGCCTGCTAATGTAGGATAGCCTAATCCACCCATACCAAAATCACCATGACACATAGCACACTTGTTTGTGTATATAGCCTCGCCTTCACTTACAGAGCCATGACCCTTTGGTAATCCTGTACTGCCAGGCTTGCCAGGCTTTTGAAATATATTTGGTAAAATCTCAACATGCCAAGCTTGCATTTCAGCCTTGGTTGGTGTTTTACCATAGCTAAAATGATCTTTAACATTTACATAATCATATGCTGCATATTTACCATTTGCACGTGAATAAATCACAGAACCATCTACATTTTTCTTCAACTTTACCGTTGATCCGCTTGATGTCGATGCATTAGCAGAAATACAACCGCTAAGCAACATCGCACCAATTGCACTAATACCAATTAAATATTTTTTAATTTTTGCTGATTTCATCATTATTTGCCTTCTTGAAGCTTATGTATAGCTGCGTTCTGTTTTGCATTATTTCTCATTTGAATATTATTTACTGTTCCATTTGCTGTTACTTCCCAGCAGCAAATTGCATTTTTATGATAGATGCTCTCAACGCCTAAAGTTGAAACTTGCGTATCTAAAGTAGGTTGAATATCTCCACTATCATCTCTTGCACGACTTGCTAAAATAATTGGTTTACCTTCCCATTTATATTGATAAACAAATCTTGTCCATGCTTTTGGTAGCACAAGACCGCTAAGTGGAGCTTTTACCCAATTGTTGCCACCATCAAAACTAATATCTACATGAGTAATAGTTCCTTGACCACTCCAAGCAATACCACTAATTTCAACCATATCTCCAGGCTTTAAATCTGTCCAAGGTCGCTCTGGACATGGTGATGTAATTACTGAATTGACCTGCATTGCCCAAAAATATTGAATTGCTTTTCCACTAGGCTGTAACATTGTATATTTTGAAGTTTCTTCTTTTGCGTGAAAAGGATGCTTGCCAAACTTAAGTCTTCTTAACCATTTAACATTTAAGTTACCTTCCCAACCAGGTACTAGTAATCTTACAGGATAACCCTGTTCAGGTCTTATAGCTTCACCATTTTGAGCCCAAACAAGCATAGCATCATCCATAACTTTTCCAATTGGAATGGTTCTGCCCATTTCTGAATTATCACTACCCTCAGCTAACATCCAAATAGCTTCAGGATCAACACCAACATCAGCTAAAAGTACAGACAACTTCACACCTGTCCATTGTGCACAACTAATCATCCCTTTTGTAAACTGAATCGAATTAAATTGTGGTCCTCTCCATTCAGCTGATCCATTAGCTGGACATTCAATAAAATGAATTCTATTTTCTGCTGGATATCTTTTTAATTGCTCAAGAGTTAAAAGTAATGGATTTTTTACATCTCCATCAATCATCAATCTATATTCATTTGGATCTATAATTGCAGTACCACCATGATCTCTAGTGAAAAATAATCCGTTAGGAGTAATAATTCCTGATGAATCATATAAAGGACACATCGCAACTGATGCATAAAAATCACCAGATGAGAGTAGTGGAGTAACACGTCTTTCCACATTATGAACATAAGGAGATGGCATGCCATAAGGATGCCAGTTAACTTCATGTCCTAATTTGGTTGCCCATTCTGGTAAATTCATCACTGCTGGCTCATTTACTACCGCTTTAGCAGATGCTTTTGTAGGTGATAAAATCGTAGCTGATGCAACTGCACTTACAGACAGTAAAGAAATTTTCTTAAAAAAATCTCTTCTCGTTTGTGTAGAAGTGCTTTGTATCTCTTTATTTGTATCTTGCGATACCGATAAAGAATCTTTAACTTTTGTTGTCATTATCTCATTCAAGTTTGACCTCCCAATAATATTTATAAAAACCCAAATACTGGTATTTTAATACCTGTATTATTACATTCTAAACTTAATCTATACTGATAATTAAACAAAGATTTATATAACAATATCTCATTTTTGTAGCTTATTTTAACCCTTAAAAATATTAAGTTTTATTACTTTTACATCACTAAATTTCATATTTTTAAAGATTATTTAACTAATAATATAATAGTAACGGAATCCGTTACTATTATATATATTTATTATTATTATATATACCCTTGATATTAATATCTATTAATTGTTCTTTAAAAAAATAGATTCCTACCAACTTATATTATTTATATTAATCTTAAAAGTTAAAAATTAAACATAGATTATTTAAAGGCACCTTTAAAAACTATAGATAGTCTTTAATTAAGTATTTTCTGATGATTTATAAGATAATTATATTTTATTATAAATTTAATTTATTAAATTATCTTATATTTTACTAATTAAAATTCGTTGCTAAAAAGCATTTTAGCTCTTATGAGTTTATATTTTTTAGAGTGAAGTTCTTGCAATTGTTTATTTGTAAGAAAATACCCACCTACAATTCGCTTAGGTATTAAAACATTTCCTAAAATGTGATTATTTTTAGCATTCTTTTGTAGTAATGGATTATCATGGCACATCTCGCACGATTTGGCTTGTTTTGTTATAGTATGGGGCGTATATGGTAAAAATGCCTGAATTGGTATATTGTTTCTTTTGGTAACATTATTTAGTATCATCTTGTTATTTTTATTTTTAAAGCTTATCTTGTACTGATACATAGGTCGTGCAATCATTACTTTACCATTATCACTATTTATGAGATAAAAATTCTCCCATCTTCTAAAAAGCCAACCACTGTACCAAATACCATGCTTTAGTTTATTATCCACATAATCTGGCATCATCGGTGGCGGTGGGGGATTTTCCTTTAATGCTTTTGTTAAAAATTTTTGCAGATATGGATCCTCTTGCATGGTTAGTCTATTCCACTGTTTATAATGAGGCGTATCGTCTCTTAAGACGTTTAGTTCATAATTGCTTTCACTCCAAGAACTATGACATGCACTGCAAGATATGTTTTTATGATATTTTGTATGATATTTTTTAGACAGATGTTTATGACATGACCTACAACTAACAACACCATCCCATCCCTGCCCTGCTTTTACATGATTTTTATTATGACAATCTATACATGTCAAACCCCTCCTATAATGTATATCACTAATTAAATGATGTTGATCGATTCCATATTTTGTATTTGGATAATTTCCATTTTTCATAATTGGTGATCTGTATGATTTATCATAATCATGTGGAAAAAGTCCTAAATAGTCAGTTCCTACATACTCGTTATTGTGACATTTAAGACATTTACTCATAGGTGCAATAGCTTTTTTTGCGTCAAATCTATTTACATGACGATTATGACAAGCCAAGCAGATATTACCCGTTTTATTTATCTGCTTACTTTGCAGATGGCATCTTAAACATTTTCTTCGTAAAAAGTCATCTACTAAATCTGCTGGTTTTTTAACGATAGCTTTTGGCTCTGGTAAAGTCTGAAGAGTTACGTTGCTATCTTTAATACCCCATGTATCTCTTGTAATGTTTATGGCGTTGCTTAATGTATAATGAAGTGAATGTTTTAACTGTTGTAATTTATCTTGATGACATTTAAGACATTCATTTGCATAGGTAATATTTAATATTAATATGGATAAAATTATTAGTTTTTTAATCATCTTGTTTTCTTACTACCAAAAATTTCTTTATAGCATACTGTTTTTCCGCTATAAAAAAGTTTTTTTGATTTTTTAAAATTTTTATATATTTTATCATTCCAACTATTGTGACAAATAATACATTTATAGGCTTCTATTATTTTATATATCTCTTTTTTATTAAAACCTCTAGCATTTTTTCTTGAAAATGTCTGATATTGCTTACCGTTTTTTGATATTAATGCATCTATTGGATAGCTAATTGGAAGTCCACTTTTTTTAGAATTATAATATGGAGTAAAAGTTATTTTATTATCTTTTAAATTTAAAATGCCAGCACCAAGGCCTAATGTTCTAGGATTAAAATGACAATCTATGCAAGTTCTACTTTTTAGTTGCGTAGTATGTGGATCCCAAGCTGCATAAGCAAATGAATGAAAAGCATGTTTTACAGTTCTTTTACCATATATTGTTTTACCATATATTGTAGTTATTACCTGACATCCTGGAGCTGCTGGCATAATTTTCTTATTGTAACCTATCGCCAGAGTTGGAGACTCATATCGTAAATAACTGCGAAGCTCCATCCATTTTCCTTTAGTCATCTTATGTTTAATCCAATCGTACTGTTTTGCATCTTTAAAATAAACCTCATGACAGCCATAACAGCTTGGTATCCAACTGCTATGGCATGCAGAACATGCCAATTTTTTATGTATCGCCAGTGTATGGTATGGCGCATTATTTAGTAAAGGCATTTTAAATGCCTTGCCATCTCTTTTTCTATAAAAAGTTATAGTTTTACCATTTTTTTGCAAATTATAAATTGGAGTATCTTTTTTTGAAGTAACTGCTACCTCTTTTGGATATGGCATATTACCATTTAAAGTTATTAACATATCAGTTAGATAAGACTTTGATGCGGATTCAAATTTTGGTTTATGGCAATCTTTACAACTGATATCTTCTGCTCCTTCCATGTGATTATGATATTTTCCATCGCCCATCACTCCTGTTTGTGTATGACAATCGATGCAATCAAGACCACCAATCCTATGATGTATATCAGCTGGTAAATTATAATAAAACCTATCTCGACCTATTTTATGTGTTAATTTACCATTATTATATGGAGTTCCATATCCTTCACTTTCAAATTTACCAAAATATGATAATCCTATGCGATTTGAACGATTATGACATTTTAAACAGTTTTTTGATGGTATCTTAGTTGATAATCTTGGATGAATAAGTGTTAATTTATCTCCAATAATTCGTATCTGTTTTGCATCACTTATTTTGTGACAATCGATACATCCGCCACCTCTTTTTCTATTATTTTTAAATATTTTTTCGTCTTGATTTATATGACATGCTGCACACATTTTTGAAAAATGGCTCTCTGCTAATGTTTGTTTGGATGTTGGTATATTTTTTACATAAAATATACCTTTTGTATGCCTAATTGTTTTAGTCTCAAGAAATTGATACCTAAGCACATCAAAAATACCATGCATATTATTCATAATAGAAGAGTTGACTCTTTTTATAATATTTTTATGACATTTAGAGCAAAATATTTTGGCATGACCCAATCTAGCTGGATTTAAAACCATGCCTTTGTGTGCTAATTTCTCGGTAGTAGCATACTTATCGCCACCATGACAAGATGCACATCCAAATCTATTATACGGATGATATTTATCCATGGGAGTCGTATTTTTATGACATATCATACAATTATCTGGTAATTTAGCTGAAAAAGCATATAAACATATTACTATCAGTGCTAAAAATATTTTCATAATCTTACAACCTAATTCGATATGATGGCAATACCCTTTAATGATTAATTATATGTTTATTAAAGAGTTATATAATTCTTACTAAGAGTACTTTTATAAAAGTCTTTATGGATTGTATATGTAATTTAATTAAAAGGAGTTAAAATGGATAAACATGTATCATTGGATGTACCAATTCAAAAACAAGATGAGTTTCTAAAAAATTTTAATAAGGCAACAGATGGAAGTGGTAGACTCATGCTCTTTGCAGGTGACCAAAAAGTTGAACATTTAAATCATGATTTTTATGGTAAAAATATATCTATTGATGATAATGACCCAGAGCATCTTTTTAAAATCGCTTCAAAAGCAAATATTGGTGTTTTTGCTACGCAATTTGGTTTAATTAGTCATTATGCTCGCAATTATTCAGATATTTCATATCTTGTAAAATTAAACTCCAAAACCAATATTATGCCATATAGTGAAGCTGATCCATATTCAAAAAATTGGTTTAATATAAGTGATGTTGTATCTTTACAACAACAAAATAATATCAACATTTTAGGCGTAGGTTATACAGTATATCTTGGAGGTAGATATGAAGCCCAAATGCTAAGTGAAGCTGCTAGAATAGTTCATGATGCTCATCAAAATGGTTTAATAGTAGTTCTTTGGATATATCCAAAAGGAAAGCATATAAAAGATGAGCATGATGCGAATTTAATCGCTGGTGCCGCTGGCGTGGGCGTTGCTCTTGGAGCTGACTTTGTAAAACTTAAAGTTCCATATACCGATGATAAACTAGATACACAACTATTAAAAATAGTTACTAAAGCAGCTGGAAGAACTGGGGTATTGTGTGAAGGTGGCGGTAAGATTGATGAAGAGGAGTTTTTACAGGAGCTTTATACTCAGATACATGTGGGCAATTCACGTGGCAACGGTACTGGTAGAAATATACATCAAAGACCTCTAAATGAAGCTATTAAAATGGCAAATGCTATTTATGCAATAACGGTAAAAAATAGTTCTGTTGAAGATGCAATTAAAATATTAAAGGATTAAAAAATGAAAAATAGTAAAATAAAAGCGATAAAAGCAATAGAAATTTTAGATTCACGAGGAAATCCAACTATAAAAGTCTTTATGGAGCTTGAAGATGGCACAAAAGTCTCAACATCTGTACCATCAGGCGCAAGTACTGGCGAATATGAGGCTGTAGAATTACGTGATGGTGATATGAGTCGTTATAGTGGAAAAGGAGTACTAAAAGCTATAAAAAATGTTAATGAACGAATTGCTCTTGCTGTTGTTGGACTAGATGCATTAAATCAAGCAGAAATTGATAATACCATGATAAAGCTAGATGGTACTCACAATAAAGCAAATCTTGGTGCAAATGCGATTTTAGGTGTGTCAATGGCATCTGCAAAAGCTGCCGCAAAATCAAGTGGAATTGAACTTTATCAATATCTAGGTGGAACAGACGCTAGAAGATTGCCGGTTCCTTGTATGAATATTTTAAATGGTGGCGAGCATGCAGACAATAGTGTTGATTTTCAAGAATTTATGGCTGTGCCAATTGGTGCACCTACATTTGCTGAAGGACTAAGATATGTGGCTGAAACTTTTCATGAATTAAAAAAGATATTAAAAGAAAGAGGCCTAGCAACTTCTGTTGGAGATGAGGGTGGTTTTGCACCAAATTTAAGTAGCAATGAAGAAGCAATGGAAATAATAATAGAAGCTATTAGCAAAGCTGGTTTTGTGCCTGGTAAAGATATCAGTATTGCCATTGACAGCGCAGCTACCTCTTTTGCAACTGACAAAATTGGTGTATATGATCTAAAATGGTCAGGTGCTGGCATTAAAACAAGTGATGATTTGATACAACTTGCAAAAGATTGGGTAGATAAATATCCAATTGTTTTATGGGAAGACCCTGTTGGTGAAGAAGATTGGGAAGGGTTTACAAAATTTACCGAAGCATTAGGCGACAAGATAGAAGTAGTCGGTGATGATATATTTGTAACAAATACACAATTTATCTCTCGCGGTATCAAAGAAAATACAGCAAACTCTTCATTAATTAAGCTAAATCAAATAGGTACAGTAACTGAGAGCATTAATGCCATTAGAATGTGTCGTGAAAATGGTTGGAGATATTTTCATTCGCACAGATCAGGTGAAACAACAGATACTTTCTTAGCTGATTTTGCAGTTGCTATGGATGGCGGACATCTAAAAAGTGGTTCAGCTTCAAGAGGTGAGAGATTAGCAAAATATAATAGACTCCTTGAGATTGAAGATAAATTACAAGAAAATGCTAAATATTATTGGAAATAAAAAGGGGTAATTATGATAAGTTATACCCTAAAACATAAAGTAGACTTTGATGACAACTATCAAAAAACTTCGTTAGATACATTTGATAAAATTGTCAAAGAGGCAGAAGATGGCATATCTGGATACTACAATCTTCCTTATGAATCACAAGCGTTAGTTACACAGCTAAAAAAATATGCAAAAGAGTTAAATCATATCGATACTATTGCAGTAATCGGAATTGGTGGTTCATCTCTAGGAACTAAAGCAATTCATGAAGCATTAAGACAAAAAGTAAAAGATGTAAAAAGATTAATATTTTTTGAAAATCCAGACCCACTAGATATCAGCGAAAAATTTTTAAGTATTAAAAAAGAAACAACACTTTTTTTAATTATCTCAAAATCTGGCTCAACAATTGAGCCTATCTCAATTTTTAAAGCAATAATTGAAAAATTTGACTTAAATCTTGATATTTACAATAAAAACATAATAGCAATTACAGATCATAATTCAGCACTATATAAATTTGCCGATGAACTTGGCATTAAAACCTTTGTCTTAAAAAAGAGTGTTGGTGGCAGATTCTCAGTCCTTAGCAGTGTTGGAATCGTGCCATTAACACTAGCAGGATATGATACGATGGCTCTTTTATTGGGTGCAAAAGCGATGCTTGAGAGTTTTTTTGAAAAAAAAGAGGAACATATCTTTAAAAAAGCTTTCTCAATCGTTAAGAATCAACAATCATGTTCCATAAATATTCTTTTTTCGTATAGCAATGTATTAAAAGAATTTACGCAATGGTATGTTCAATTATGGGCAGAATCTTTGGGTAAAATAGATAAAGACGCAAATCATGTTGGACTCACCCCAATAGGACATATCGGTTCGATAGATCAGCACTCATTTTTACAATTAATTATCGAGGGACCACGAGATAAAATGATTACTTTTATTAAAATAGATAATTTTGAAAATTCTCTTAAAGTTCCAAACCTTTCACTTAAATATATACAAAAATGTGATTATATAAATGGACATACATTTAATGAGCTAATAAATGCGGAGTGCGATGCGACCACACAAAGTGTTAGTGAGCAAGGTATAAATATAGATATAATTACACTTGATAAACTAAATGAGAAAAATATAGGCGAATTGATTATCTATTATGAATTACTCACATCGGTTGTAGGCTCAATGCTTGGTATAAACACTTACAATCAAGAGGGTGTTGAGCTAGGCAAAAGAATTTTAGTTAATAAATTTAAAAAATAAACAAATGAAGGAAAAAAAATGAAAAAAAGAGTTGCAATCAATGGTCTTGGACGTATAGGCAATCAAGTACTTAGACATTACATAAACAATCTTCCAAAAAACTGTGAAATAGTAGCGGCGAATACATCAAATGTTGAAGATGCTGCATATCTTTTAAAGTATGATTCAGTGCATGGCAAGGCAAATTTTAATATCTCAACTGATGTAGGCAAACTCATCATTGACGGCAAAGAGATAATTATTGTTAGTAGTCACAGTCCATTAGAATTACCATGGAAAGATTTAAATATTGATATAGTCATAGATTGTACAGGGCGTTTTATAGATGGAGAACTAGCCATACAGCATATACAAGCAGGTGCTAAGAAAGTTCTTATATCTGCGCCTGGAAAAAATATTGACTTAACTATTGTCAAAGGTGTAAATCATAATGAATATGATAACACAAAACATCATATCATCTCAAATGCATCTTGTACAACCAATTCACTAGCACCTGTTATGAAAGTTTTAGAAGATAATTTTGGAGTAAAAAATGCTATGATTACGACAACCCACGCATATACATCATCTCAAGTTACGGTGGATAAACGTGCTAAAAAACGACGTCGAGGTCGTGCTTCAGCTATAAATATCATACCAACAACTACTGGTGCTGCGATTGCAACTGTTGAAGTCATTCCAACACTAGAGAATAAGATGGAAGCCATGGCACTTCGCGTTCCTGTTCCTGATGGTGCAATTACTGAAATTGTAGCAATTTTAAATAAAAATGTTACAGTAAAAAATTTAAATGAAACATTTAAAAAAGCATCACAAAACGAATTAAATGGTATTTTAGAATTTACAAAAGATGAAATTGTATCATCAGATATTATAGGAAATCGCCATTCATCTATAATTGATGGTCTTTCAACCGCAGTTGTTGGAGATAACATGATAAAAATTATGGCTTGGTATGATAATGAATATGGATATTCTCAGCGTTTACTAGAAGTTGCCGATTTTATTGCTAGTAAAATGGATTAATTTCATATTAAAAATTTGCATTAATTAAAATAAAAAGATATAATGATGATGATAAAAGATGGAGTTCAAATTCATCTTTAGTGTGTTTTATTATAAATCTGCTAAGAACGAATGAAGCTTTTTCGATTTTCCATTTCATTTATGAAATGTATTTTATACATAGGGGTATTATAGTATGGCAGAATTGTTAAATGGAACTGTTAAATGGTTCAATGAAGAAAAAGGTTATGGATTTATCCAACAAGAAAATGGTGGTAGCGATTTATTTGTTCACTTTCGTCAGGTTAACAAGCAGGGTGCTGGTCGCGTTTCGTTAGATGAGGGACAACAAGTAACATTTGAAATTGGTGAAGGTCAAAAAGGTCCACAAGCAGAGAACGTAACACCTTTATAATAGTTTTATATGAGCGAAGAGATGCTCATATATTTTCTTCCCATAAGACGCTGAGTCCGTACTCTTTATCTAAAATCACCCATTTAAAGTACTCTTTTTTTGCTCTAGAGCTATAAAATCTTACTTTTAATTGCTCATTTTTTAATAAAATCCTAATCTCTTGTGATGAGATGGATTTTTTATGCCACCTTCGAAGTTGGTTTTGAAAAATTCTAAAATTGCATGTAGAGCCAGATGTTAACTCGGCAAAATCAGACTCAAAATGCCAATGAGCGTTTAAACATGCATATAATTTTAAAGCTTTACCATCAACTTGTATATTTCGCGCCTGTATATAACCATCCATACAAAATGGACATTTTCCTAAAATCTGACTCAAACAACATCCTCTTGCAAAATTGTACCAAAAATATTATATAATATGTTTACATTTACATGCAAGGATTATAAAAATGGGGCAAACAATTACTGAGAAAATCTTTTCAGCACATGTAGGACATGACGTATACGCAAAAGAGATAATTCGCTCAAATATTGATATGATTATAGGAAATGATATAACAACACCTATCTCAATCAAAGCATTTGAAGATGTTGGTGCAAAGAAATTAGCTAATCCTAATGGATTTTCAATTGTACTTGACCATTTCATTCCTGCTAAAGATATAGCAAGTGCAAACCAAGCTAGAATTAGTCGTGATTTTGCTAAAAAATATAACCTTAAAAATTATTTTGATGAAAAAGATATGGGGATTGAGCATGCGCTTTTACCAGAAAAAGGGCTAATCGTTCCAGGTGATGTAATAATTGGGGCAGATAGTCATACATGTACACATGGCGCACTTGGTGCATTTTCAACTGGCATGGGTTCTACTGATTTGGCATTTGCTATGGTAACAGGCTCAAATTGGTTTAAAATTCCAGAGTCAATCAAAGTTGTTTTATCTGGAAAACCTGATGAATATACAACTGGTAAGGATATAATTTTAGAGATTATACGTCTAATTGGAGTAGATGGAGCACTTTATAAAACACTAGAATTTACTGGCAGTACAATACAATATTTAAGCATTGATGATAGATTTTCTATGTGTAATATGGCGATAGAAGCTGGTGCAAAAAGTGGAATAGTTGCTGTTGATGAAATAACAAAAGAATTTTTAAAAGATAAACCTTTAGCGCGTGAGGCAAAATTTTATTATTCAGATGATGATGCCACTTATTCTCAAATTTTAAAAATTAATGTAGCAAATTTAGAACCAGTAATCGCTTATCCATTTTTACCTTCAAACGGGCACTCAATAACTCAAGCAGTAGCTGATAAAATTAAAATTGATCAATCATTTATAGGAAGTTGCACCAATGGTAGGCTGAGTGATTTAAAAGTTGCCGCACAAATATTAAAAGATAAAAAAGTTCACCCTGATGTTCGTCTCATCATAACACCAGGTACACAAAAAATTTTACAACAAGCTATGAAGTTAGGCTATATTGATATTTTAATTGATGCTGGCGGAGTGGTAAGTAATCCAACTTGTGGGGCATGTCTTGGTGGATACATGGGAATACTTGGAGACCATGAAGTAGCTGTATCAACAACAAATCGTAACTTTGTAGGACGAATGGGAAGTAGAAGCTCTAAAGTATATCTTGCGAATTCAGCTGTGGCTGCTATCTCAGCTATTACTGGATATATCTCAGACCCAAGAAAATAAAATGATACATACCCCTTGTATTATTTTTATAGGTGGCAAAAGTTCTCGAATGGGACAAGATAAAGCTTTTTTACCTTTTGTAGGCAACATAACACTCTTACAATATCAATATGAGCGTTTAAAAAAAATATTTTCTGATGTGTATATCTCTTGTAAAAAACAAACGGTTTTATCATTTAAAGCAAAACCTATTTATGATATTATAGATGATATTTATGCGCCAACGGTTGGTTTTGTCAGTTGTTACAAAGCTTTACATGTAAAGAAATTTTTTGTAATTAGCGTAGATACTCCATTTATTACAGATAATGAAATAAAAAGTCTTTTCTTTAACGATAATGATTCCATCGATGCAGTTATTGCCAAAACAGGAAATAAAATTCATCCACTTTGTGGCATATATCACAAAAGTTTACAGCATAATTTTGAAAAGATGCTTAAAAATAATAATCATAAACTTAAAACTCTTCTTTGCTCTTCAAATGTTAAATATATTAATTTTAAAGAAAAAATAAAATTTTTTAATATCAACAATACTGCACAATATCATGAAGCATTGACTATGAAATTAGGTTAAAGTTTTAATACCCATATAAGCAAATTATCTGATATACTGTCCTTTTAATTAAAATAGGAAAAATCATGGATTTTAAATCAATATCAATTACCAAAAAAATTGCTATTCCGTTGGTTGTATCGATACTTATAGGATTTATAATAATTTTAATAAGTTATTTTTATTCTATAAAAATTATAACAAAACAGGTCTATATTAAGGAAAACAGCTCTCTTACTCTCACCTATAAACAATTGATGTATACAAAAAGAGATATTTGTCTTACTAATGCTATCAATATTTCAAAAAACGGCAGTATCATTAATGCCTTGGAACAAAACAATAGAAAAATAGCCATCAAAGGGCTAGACTCGCTAACTAAAGAATTTAAACAATACACACATTATAAGCATGTAAAAATCCATGTCCATGACGCAACTATTCATAGTTTTTTAAGGTCTTGGAAGCCACAAAAATATGGTGATGATTTAAGTGGTTTTAGAAAAACAATTGTAGCTATAAAAAAATGGAAAAAACCTCTTGTTGCTATTGAATTAGGTCGTGCGGGCTTGATTCTTCGTGGATTAGCCCCTATCATACAAAACGGTAAATACCTTGGCTCGGTCGAATTTATGCAAGATTTAAACTCAATAGTTAAAACAGCAAAGAATGAAAACGGATCCAATATTGTTATTGTTATGAAAAATGAGTATCTTAGCATTGCTACAAAATTAAAAAATGCACCTAAGATAGGCGATTATACTTTAGCCGTAAAACCACAAGTCATTAATCAAAATTTTATGGCTAATTTAGCCAATATTCAAATAAGCAATACAAGTAAATATCAAATAACAGATAAATATTTCATAATTTCTCATGCAATAAAAGATTTTTCGAACAAAATCGTTGGATATGCTTTAATCGGAGAAAAAATAGCAAAAGTAAATCGTATGATTGCCCAATCTAAAAGTTCTCTTTTAAGACAGGTATATATTATGTCTGGTGTTGATCTATTTATTTTATTATTTTTAATGCTTATTATTAAAAAAGCTGTTACTGATCCGATTTTAAATCTTGACAAAGTAGCAGAAGAATTAGCACATGGTGATGCAGATTTATCAAAAAGACTGCCTATTAAGAGTAATGATGAGCTTGGACAAGCAAGTAAAAGTTTCAATACTTTTATTGCCAAAGTTGAAAAAATAGCTATAAATGCACACCAAGAGACACTCAAAGCCGAAGAATCAGCAAGGGTAGCTAAGTCAATTGGAGAAAAAAATAAACTAACTTTAACCCTTTCATCGCGTATGATAACATCTTCACTAGATAATGCTACAAATTTAAAACAAAGTATGAGCAAAAGTGTTGACAGTATCAACCAAATAAATGAGCTAAATTTAAAAATTGGTAAAATTACTCAAGATGTAACCAAATCAACAGGAGATATAAAAGACGCTATTAGTAGTATTACTGAGATGGTTTATGAATCAAGAAATTCTGCGCAAGAGTTAAACACAAATGTAGAAGAGATATATAACGTTATTTCTCTCATCAAAGATATTTCAGATCAAACAAACCTGCTTGCACTAAATGCAGCTATTGAGGCTGCGCGTGCTGGTGAGCATGGCCGTGGTTTTGCCGTTGTCGCTGATGAAGTGCGTAAACTAGCAGAGAGAACACAAAAAGCAACAAGTGAAGTTGAAGCAAACATCAATGTGTTAAAACAAAGCTCAGTAAACATGGGTGAAAATAGTAAAAAAATTGAAACATACTCCGTAGCATCTCAAGAAACTCTAGATCAATTTGTAAAGATACTAAGTCAACTTATAAATAATAGTACAAAAATAACGAAAGATAATGAGCTCATAGGTCATACATTATTTGCAAATATGACCAAACTTGACCACATGGTCTATAAAAATCATGCTTACTCTTCAATGCTCAACGGTAAACTAGATTTTAAAATAACTAACTATAATCAATGTAATTTTGGTAAATGGTATCTAAATGAAGATAAGAATAATACTACAAATGCTAATAAATTTAAGTCAATACTCACATCTCATAAACATATACATGAAACTATTGCTAAGGCAATGACTATGTTAAATAGTACTGATATTGATGCAATTATGAAATTATTTGGACAAGCAGAAGAGGCATCTGCGGAGCTTTTTTCTAATTTAGATAATACAAAATGATATTTATTGCAAATATTTTGATATAATTTACAAAAAGATAAATTATGAACTTAACACACTTAGACGAAAAAGATAGACCTAAGATGGTTGATGTCTCAGCTAAAGAACAAACAACAAGAGTAGCCATGGCAAGTGGAGAGATTCAGATGAATCAAGATGCTTACGAAGCGATAGTAAAACAAAAAACAAAAAAAGGTCCAGTTTTACAAACTGCCGTGATCGCCGCGATCATGGGTGCAAAAAAAACAAGTGATTTAATTCCTATGTGCCATCTCTTAAATTTAAGTGCAATCAACTGTGACATAGAAGAGTTCTCTAATCTTCCTGGTTTTAAACTGTATGTAACAGCAAAATTAACTGGTCAAACTGGCGTTGAGATGGAAGCATTAACAGGTGTTAGTATTGGACTTTTAACCATATATGACATGGTAAAAGCGATTGATAAAGGCATGATTATACAAAATATCCGACTAGAAACAAAAATGGGGGGCAAAAGTGGAAATTATCAACGATAATAAAGAGAAATTAAAACTTAAATATCCATGCTCTTGGTGCTATAAAATTATAGGCAAAGATGAAAAATCAATACAAGAAGCTGTAAAAAAAATTCTTTTACAAAAACCTCACTCTCTAAGAAAATCAAATAAAAGCAAAAATAGTAAATATATAAGTATAAATTTAGAACTTTTAATAGATAATGAAGATGAAAGAATTTTTATCTATAATGCATTAAAAGATCATCAACATATAAAGATGATTTTATAAAAGGATTTAACATGAATGTTGAACATTTTGAACGCGATATTAAAAATAGCTATAAAAATATCAAAACAAAAGAGTTAAAAAAACGTATTTCAGAACTTTTAGAACATATATCAAAAGAATGGGGCATTAAACCAAAAGATTTCACAACTTATGAGTTAAGAACAATAACTTCCGCTATTATTGATAAAGAAACAAAAGTTTTGCATGATGAATTAGAAGATTTACTAGCCACTCAAGAGCGAATAGAGAGAAAAATTGATAAGGCAACATACAAACTCCAACACGATAAGTATGAAATTTTTAATGATATAGAAGATATTTTAACTAATACTCCACCATACATACTCTCAAAATTACACAAAATCAAATTTCAGTCTATAGATTTGTTTGATATATTAAGCGAAATGGTAGAATCAGCATTTATTACGACATTAGAAAAAAACGATACTGATATCGAAGAAACTCTGCAAGAGATTATAAAAGATATAACTTATGAAACTTTAAACGAGGGTCCAGTTAATGCCATTCGTATTAGAAAAATTCTAACTACCATTTTACAAACAGCCACAGGTATTGCAGAAGCCTCTCCGAATCAGGCTGAAGAACTACTGCGTTCAACTTTAAAAGGTATGAAAGTAGGTGTAATAAAATCTATCACAAAATTCAAACAAAATCTACTAAATACCCCAGATGAAGTAAAATCAATAATTATCAATGATTATGAAAATACGATTAATGAATTAAAACATATAGATATACTTTTTACACAAGTTGTAACTTACGTAGGAGATTCAAATACGAAAGAGATTAAACAAATTTTAAATAATGAACAAACTCATATAAAACTTGATCTTCAAGAATTAATGTTCGTATCAAAAGAAACAGTAGCGGTTTTAAAAGATAAATTTTCACATCTTAGGCGTGACGCATTAGAAAAAAGTAGTAAAGTTTTACAATCACAAAAAGCACAAGAAGCAAAAAGAATGGGAAAACAAGCATGGAGCGTTGCTAAAACTGCGCTTGGAAGTGCTATAAAAACAGCCAAAAATGCGATTGATAAAAAAGATAAATAATTTTATGGTGCTCACAACAGGACTCGAACCTGTGACTCTTACCTTGTCGAGGTAATACTCTACCAACTGAGTTATGCGAGCGAGATGAAATACTACTATTTTATCACTTAAAAAAGATATAAGTCATAAAAATATTGGATTAAAAATGCCGACTTTTGCTGATAAATTAAATTCGTACTGGCTTTGGTTAGAGGTTCGTGAGAAATTATCTCTATCAAATCCATCATATAAGTATTGGAAAAACACGGTAAACATAAAGTTAAATAATAAATATATCTTTTTAAAAAAAGATACGCTACCAAAAAAATATCAATTTATAGAAAACTCGCTAACTGACTTATCTGGTTATCTGCCGATTAGATACGCTGCACATCATCTACATGTAAATGAACATATTTTTAGTTATGAAAAAATGAGATTATATGATAATTTTGAATATAAATATATTCGAAATATTAAATTTGTTAATATTAAAAGATTTTTAAAAGAGTTTAATATAAAAGTAGATAGAAACTCCCTACTTCATTTAGGACACATCAAAGATTTAGAAATTACCAAAAATAGTGAATTTTATAATTTAAATAATAATTATGCTTTAGTAGTCTATCATGAAACTTAAGCCAATGTAAATCTATAAAGTACTATTATCACGAAAAATTAAAGAGGATAAAAGTAATGCAAAAAGATACAAAAACTAATAACTTTAAAGAGATGACTTTAGTTGAGCAAATAAAAGCTATTGATGCGGTGATTGATGAAAATGTTCGTCAATTTCTTGTGATGGATGGTGGAAATATGGACGTTGTTGATGTAAAACCAACTGATGACAATATAGATGTTTACATAAGATACGTTGGAGCATGCAATGGATGTGCAAGTTCTACAACAGGCACTCTTTATGCGATAGAAAGCACATTAAAAGATCAACTAGATTCAAGCATTAGAGTTTTACCTATTTAAGAGCATAATTATGTTAAAATTAGATAAATTATAAAAAAGGTTAAAAATGCTACATGAATATCGCGATGTAATTTCACATATGAAAGAAAATGAATCAGCAAACGCTCACTTTTTAAGGATATTTGATCGTCATAATGAGCTTGATACAAAAATTTCAAATGCAGAAAAAGGTACTTTAATATTAAGTGATGTAGAGATGGAGTTGCTAAAAAAAGAAAAATTAAAATTAAAAGATGAAGCATACCATATCATCATAAACTATAAAAAAGAACATAATTTAAAATGAGCAAGATGGTATCAATAAGTACTTATTTTAAAACCATCTTTTCAAATTTATTTATCACTGCTTGATAAAGTCGAGGAACTTTGTATTGTATTTTATCAAGCTCTTCTTCAAATTTTTGACTCCAAATATATTCATTTTCTTTTATCTCTTTTAAAAATGCTATTCTACGCTCTAAAAAGTAAAAATAAAGCACAACACTAAGAATTGCCGCATATATGCACCAAACGGAAGTAAAAGCATAAGGTTTAAATATACGAACTACAATAATACCAATTAGATTAAGAAGTCCATAAAGCTGAATAGATATACTACTGCTTAAAATCAAAGAGCCACATGTTGTAAAAACATAGATAAAAGCAATCCAAAAATGATGTGTTGTCGGATTTACATAAACTAATACATGATTATATACTATAACAGAGGTAGGATAAAGAGTTAACCCCCACAAGGTGTATCCCGCTAATAATCCGCCAATAATCATCAAAATTCCAACAATATTTTTTCTAATGCCCTTTGGCTCTAGCAACCAAATTGAGAGTGGGATTAAAAATTGTAAAAATCCTTGAGCATAAAAGATAAAAATACTCTCCGCCATACGCAAGGCATCTATATTAATCAGATGATTCATGCCAAGCCAAACAAATCCTTGAGCAAACTGATGAAATGCAAAAAATAACGGCAAGAGTGCAAAAGCAACCTCTTTAGCAGCGCTTACTTTTCGTAAAGTTAGTATTCCGACAACACCAATTCCACCAGATAAAACAAAATTTAAAACAGCAAACTCCATAATTAAGTACCTACCTCCAAATAAAAAAATTTAATAATTGTAGCATAAATGAAGCACCTCTAAATAAAATGTTACAAATTTACACATAAGCATATATTTGTAAATTTACAAAATCTTTATTTTATTGTTATTTTATTGTTATAAAATATGTTTTTTAGTTACTTTAATAGGTTTTTTCAATGATATAATAATTAACTATTATAAGATATATAAATAATCTATCTTTCTTATAAATCTTAATGGAAATTATAATTATTTATTATTTTTAATAAAGTGATTTTAAGGATTACTTAATTTTCTCTACCTTATAATACTTGAAGTCGAAACGAATATTATTATTCGTTTGAACAAATTTAACTTTTGAGGTAACACTCATTTATGGAGAAAAAATGAAAAAAACGATTAAATTAGCAGTGGTAGCTGCTTTAGCTCTTGGAACAACTTCAGTTTTTGCAACAAACGGTTCAGCACTTATAGGTATGGGTGCTAAAGCTCGTGGTATGGCTGGCGTTGGTATAGGTATGAGTCATGGTGCAGAATCAGCACTGGTTAACCCGGCGTTAATCACATCAGTAAAAGGAACTGAGATCTCTTTTGGTGGTACGTTATTTATGCCAAATGTTAAATTTGACAATGGTACTGGTGCTGGATATAAGAAAAGTAATGCAAACATTAATGTTATCCCTGAAGTTTCTTTAGCAACTAAAGTAAACGATCATTTCTATTGGGGTATTGGTATGTGGGGAACTGGTGGTATGGGTGTTGATTATCGTTCAGATGCATCAAATTTTAAGATGGTAACAAACTTACAACTTATGCAATTTGGTGTACCTCTAGCGTATAAAATCAATAATTTTAGTATAGCAGTTACGCCAATATTACAATATGGTTCTTTAGATATTAATTTCAATCCTGGTACCAGCAATGTTGGGGCTGGAGTCGCTCAAGATTTAAAATTTGGATATAATATAGGTACAGCTTACACAATAGCAAATTTTACAATTGGTGCTACATACACATCTCAAATAGACATGAACTATAAAAATCAGATTCCTAATGCAGGTAGTGCCTTTGGTCTTACACTTGGTAGCAAGCTATCAACTCCTGCTACTTATGGTGTAGGTGCTAGCTATAAACTTGGTAGAAGCACAATAGCAGTTGATTATAAATCAATTCAATGGGCAAGTGCAGATGGATATAAAGACTTTAAATGGGACAATCAAAATGTCATCATAGTTGGTTATCAATACAATGCCGATACATGGGCAGCTAGAATTGGTTATAATTATGCGAAATCTCCTATCAAAAATAGAGGTGTTGCAAATACAGCAATCAATACATTAAATCTACTTGGTTTCCCAGCTATAGTTCAATCGCACATAGCAATTGGTGGTACATATAAATTTAATAAAATAACTTCACTTGATTTAGCATATACATACGCTATGCAAAAAACAGATACGTTTACTGCGTCAAATTATCCAAATCCTGGAACTAGACAAACATCAGTAAAGCATTCACAAAATGGTGTAAGCTTTCAGCTTAACTATAAATTCTAAGAGATTAAATTTAGTTTCTTTTTTGTCGCCTAAAGGCGACAAACTCTTTTTTAAGCAAGATATAAGTAAGAAGGGATAATCAATTTCATAGTCAATGAAATTAATTATCCCTTCTTACTTATCCCTGTTTCTTTTACTACAATAAGATTTTTTTCCTGTAAGATGGTTAGTGTACGCTTGAATGTTTTTTTGCTTATACTAAATATTTCAGCTATCTCTTTAGCACTACTTTTATAATTATATGGCATTTTGTCATTGTTTTGTTTTAAAATATTTAATATCTTGTCAGTCATATATATTTTATTATCACCTATTGCCTGCAATGAGATATCAAGTTTGCCATCATCTCTTATATTTTTTATAAATGCTTTTTTAAAATCGCCTACATGCAAAGATTCAAATATCTCGTTATGAAAAAGTAATCCTTGATATTTATCTTGTACAATTACTTTAAATCCAAGTTTTGTTTTAGCATATATTAAGATATCTACCGAGCTGTTTACAAGTAGATCTTTTGTATTTACACTTAAATATTTTGAAAACTTTTGTGTAGCTACCAATCTATTGGTTTTTTTATCTAAGATAATTTTTAGTAATTTTTTATCTCCAATTTTAAAAGATTCATGTTCAAACGAACGTGGAACAAAAAGGTCTTTTGGTAGCCCCCAGTTTACAAATGCACCTATTTTAGCGATATCTACTACTTCAAAAACTCCAAATTCTCCTAATTTAACCTTAGGTATAAGTGTAGAAGATACTAATCTATCTTCACTATCTGTATAGATAAATACTTTAACTAAGTCATGTATTTGCATCTCATCTGTGCAATATCTATTTGGTAATAAAACCTCTTCATTATCTTTTGCTGTAAGAAAAATACCAGGTGGTGTAACTCTATTTATCTCTAAAATATTCACGCAACCTAATTTAATATGCTTATTTTGTGTCAATTTATCCCTTTTTTACTAATTTATCTAATTATACCTATATTTTTAATAAATATTTTACTTTTATTTTGGTATTATACCTCTCCACTTTACCGCTTTGTACATAAATTGAGTGAATTTTTATATATGTGTCAGTGATATAGATATAAATATTGGTTATATATTGATTTGTATAACCTCACAAGCGAAAAAGATGTAACAACAGGAGCTTTCAATGAAAGTACGTGCTTCAGTAAAAAAAATGTGTGATGATTGTAAAATCGTTAAAAGAAAAGGAATTGTAAGAGTTATTTGCAAAAATCCTAAACATAAACAAAGACAAGGATAAATATGGCACGTATAGCTGGTGTAGATTTACCAAAGAAAAAACGTGTGGAGTATGGACTTACATATATCTTCGGCATAGGTCTTCATAAGTCTCGTTTAATTTTAAAAGCAACAGGAATAGATCTTAATAAACGTGTGCATGAATTAAACGCAGAAGATATAGCTCTAATTACAAAAGAGATAAGAGCTTCACATATAGTTGAAGGTGATTTAAGAAAACAAGTTGCTATGGATATTAAATCATTAATGGATTTAGGTTCATACAGAGGTCTTCGTCATCGTCGTGGATTGCCATGTCGTGGTCAAAAAACTAAGACAAATGCGCGTACCCGCAAAGGTAAGCGTAAAACTGTCGGCGCAGCATAAGGATAATAGTTTATGGCAAAAAGAAAAGTAGCACATAAAAAAGTTGTAAAGAAAAATATAGCGCGTGGTATCATACATATTGCTGCATCATTTAATAATACCTTGGTAACTATTACTGATGAGATGGGAAATATGATTACGTGGAGTTCAGCTGGAAGCCTTGGTTTTAAAGGCTCAAAAAAATCTACTCCTTTTGCTGCTCAAGCAGCAGTTGAAGCAGCAGTTGAAAAAGCAAAAGTACATGGAATAAAAGAACTTGGAATAAAAGTTCAAGGTCCTGGTTCAGGTCGTGAAACAGCAGTTAAAGCTGTAGGTGCCATTGAAGGTATTCGTGTTACATTTATGAAAGATGTTACACCATTGCCACATAACGGTTGTCGCGCACCAAAACGTCGTAGAGTTTAAGGAGATTGACTAATGGCAAGATATAGAGGTCCCGTAGAGAAGATTGAACGTAGATTTGGTGTTAGTTTAGCACTAAAAGGTGAGCGTCGTTTAGCTGGAAAATCAGCAATAGATAAACGTCCTTATGCACCAGGTCAGCATGGTCAACGTCGTAAAAAGATTTCAGAATATGGTTTACAATTAAATGAAAAGCAAAAAGCAAAGTTTATGTATGGTATCTCTGAAAAACAGTTTAGAACGCTTTTTAAAGAAGCAAACAGAAGAAGTGGAAATACTGGTACAAACCTAATTACACTTTTAGAGACTCGTTTAGATAATGTCGTTTATCGCATGGGATTTGCAACAACCCGTCGTTTTGCACGTCAACTTGTTAATCATAGGCATATTTTAGTTGATGGTAAGCGTGTTGATATACCATCATATAGTGTAAAACCAGGTCAAAAAATTGAAATTCGTGAAAAAAGTAAAACTAATGCTCAAATAGTACGCGCTATTGAATTAACTAGCCAAACAGGTATCGCTTCATGGGTTGATATTGATACTGCTAAAGTATTTGGAATCTTTACTCGTTTACCAGAACGTGAAGAGATAGTAATCCCAATTGAAGAACGTTTAATCGTTGAACTTTACTCTAAATAATAAATAATAAAAGGCGCAAACATATGAATAATATAAAAGCCACTCCACTCGCTCCACAAGAGTTCGTGGTTGAGCAGATAAGTGAAAATGAAGCAAATATCATTGCCTATCCCTTTGAAACAGGCTACGCTGTATCTTTAGCTCATCCACTTCGTCGCTTCTTATTAAGCAGTTCTGTTGGATATGCTCCAGTAGCTATTAGCATACAAGGAGCCAAGCATGAATTTGATTCAGTACGTGGTATGCTCGAAGATATATCTGACTTTATTATTAACTTAAAAGGTATTCGTTTTAAATTACTAAATGATTCCGTGCAAGAGGAGATTAGTTATAGTTTTGTAGGTCCTTGCGAAATTACAGGTAAAGACTTAGCTAATGACGTAGTTAGCATAGTTACGCCAGATGCTTTTTTAGCAACACTAAATGAAGACGCAACACTAAACTTTAAAATAAAAATACGTCAAGGCATAGGATATGTTCCAAGTGAAGAGTTAAGAAATGATTTTGATGATGATTTTATTGCACTTGATGCTTTTTTTACTCCAGTAAAGAGAGCTACATATAAAATTGAAAACATGCTAGTTGATGATAATCCAAATTTTGAAAAAGTTATCATAAATATTTTAACAGATGGACAGATATCTCCAATAAATGCATTTAGAAACTCTTTAAATGTCATGTATTCTCAGTTATCTGTATTTAATAGCGAAGTTAGCGTTCAAACTCCTGTTGCAATTGAAAAGGTTGAAGATAGTGACGAATTAAAACAACTTGTTAAAAAAATAGATGATTTAGGTTTAAGTGCAAGAAGTTTTAACTGCTTAAATCGCTCAAATATCAAAATGATTGGTGAAATCATTTTGATGAGTGAAAATGATCTGAAAAATGTTAAAAATTTGGGCAAAAAATCTTTTGAAGAGATTTTAGATAAGGTACAAGAGCTTGGTTTTACTGTTGGTGTAGACTTATCAGCAGAATTAGCAAATGAGCTAAAAAAGAAGATAGAAGCACAATAAATAAAAAAGAGGATTTTAGATGAGACATCGTCATGGATATCGCAAACTAGGTCGTACAAGTGCACATAGAAAAGCACTTCTTAAAAACTTAAGTATTGCGTTAATTAAGCATGGTAAAATAGAAACTACTATAAAAAAAGCAAAAGAACTTCGTTCGTTTATTGAGAAATTAATATCAACGGCTAGTAAAAATAACAGTAATGCTCATCGTGCGGTATTTGCTGTTTTGCAGGATAAAACTACTACAAATAAACTAGTGTCTGAAGTTGCGCCACAATATAGTGAGCGTAATGGTGGATATACTAGAATCATTAGAACAAGAATCCGTCGTGGTGATGCAACCACAATGGCTTTTATTGAATTAGTTTAATTTTTTGGGATTTTTTCCCAAAAAATCTTAACAAATCTTCATAAACTATACATTAAAAAACAACTTTTATTACTTATTAAGCATTTTTCTCATATCTTATGTTATAAGGAAATGACATGATTTTATTTACAGATGAAGAATTAGTAGCTCCCGTTAAAAATCTTATTGAAAAAATAAGACCATCAGTTAGGTTAGATGGTGGCGATATAGTTTTTCTTACAGTTAAACATGGTACCGTCTATATACAACTTCGTGGCGCATGCAAAGATTGTGATAGTCAAGATAATACTTTACAATATACCATTACTAGAGAAATTAAAATGAATATTCATCCTGCTATCGAGGTGGTAAATGTACCAGTCGGTAAAGAAAAAGATATACAAAATTTATAAGGACTATAAATGATAAATACAAATAAAGCATTAGCTCAAGCAAATGAAAGTTTTTTAAAATCAAATTATACACATGCTTTACAATGTTTTGCAGATGTATTATATAAAAATCCAACTTCTATAGAAGCATACAATGGCGCAATTTTAGCTGAGATGGCTATGAGTGGAGAGATGGGAGCTGAGGCAATTTTTGATTATTATCTGCTCTTAAAAAAAGAAAATGAAGATGAAGCAGATACAATAATTAGCGATATTTTAGATAGCATTGATGAAACATATAGTGGTATAAATGCACTATTTACAGAGCCTATTAAAAATAGGCTAGAGCTTGAAGATGGTATTTTATATGAAGATTTTATGAAACTTGTAACTAAAGACAAGGATTTTAAAACAACATTTCAAAATATTATGTTTTCAACAAAAATTATTATAACAAAAAAAGAAGATTTCATATCTTTTCTTAATAACCTTATAACTTATAATTTTCAGGAGATGGCGCTATCTTACCTAGAAGGTGCGTTATCGCTTTATGCAAATGATAAAGAGTTAAGAATCTTGTTAGAGCGTTTAAAGAGGAAAAATAGTTGAAAATTGCATTTAATGAACAATCTTTTAAATTTGCTACTGATAATTCAAATGAATGTGACAAAGAAACTGCTTTTATCAAAACATCTCAAAATGAGAAGTATCTACAAAATGCACTTACAAATCATACTTGTTGCGTTATTGATATTAAAGAGATATCTAATCTTTTTGGCTTAAAAAAAATAAAAATTATTGGCATAACAGGTACAAATGGTAAGACTACAACCGCTAGTGCTATGTATTCTATATTATTAGATTTAGATTATAAAGTTGCGATGCAAGGAACAAGGGGTTTTTTTATAAATGATGAGATGATAGGTCAAAAAAACTTAACAACTCCAAGTGTTTTACAAATATATAAAAATATCTATCAAGCAGTGACTCGTAAATGTGAATATTTTATTATGGAGGTAAGTTCTCACGCAATTAGTCAACATAGAATTGAGGGAATTGATTTTGAGTTAAAAATACTAACAAATATCACGCGCGATCATCTTGATTTTCATAAAACACTAGATAATTATATCTCAACTAAAAATAGTTTTTTTCAAGATGAAGGCAAAAAGCTAATAAACAAAGATGAAAAGCATGCCTCTTTTAACCCTAAACACTGCTATACTTATGGTATAGAAAATCCAGCGACATATAGATTGATTGCTTATTCCTTAAATAGTGGACTAAGTGCCATTATTCAAAATTTTGAAAAAACTGTTTCTTTTGAGTCTTCATTACAGGGATTTTTTAATTTTTATAACCTACTAGCAGCAATTGCTGGAGTTGATTTAATTACCTCTGATAATCTTGAAGATATAGTACAAAAAGTAGATAATTTTGCAGGTGTAAGTGGGCGTATGGAGCAGGTTTGTAACAAACCAAATATAATAATTGATTTTGCACACACGCCAGATGGAATTGCACAGGTATTAAATGCTTTAAAAGAAAAAGAATTGATAGTAGTTTTTGGTGCAGGCGGAGATAGAGATAAAACAAAAAGACCTATCATGGGGCGAATTGTTGCCTCATTGGCTAAAAAAATATATATAACAAGTGATAATCCGCGTTTTGAAGACCCACAAGCCATTATTGATAATATATTAGATGGCATCAAAGATAAACGAAATATCATAGTTGATATTAATCGAAAACAAGCAATACGCGCAGCACTTAAAGAACAAAAAGATGATGAAGTTGTTCTTATTCTTGGTAAAGGTGATGAAAACTATCAAATAGTTTATGATAAAAAATTACCTTTTAACGATAAAGAGATTGTTCAAGAGTATTTGGATATAATCCCTTAAAAATTTTAAGGAAATAATCATGGGAATTCCACAGCCAGCTTTTTATATGTTTAAATGTGAGCAAACAGCACCTCCTGGTATGCCAAAACCATCATGCGTTAATTCACAAACACAAGATTTGTATCAGTTTTTAACTCAAACCTTAATGAAAAGAGGAATAATGGGTACAGTTCAACCAATTAGAACTTCTTGTTTAAATCGTTGTAATGTGGGGCCAGTTATGCTAGTTGAACCAGGACATGTTATGTACGTCAGATTAGATAAAGGTAAAATAGAACGTATTATTGATGAACATATAATTAACGGTAAAGTGGTTAAGGAATATGTAATCTCGGATGAACTTTGGGACACTGCTATATCTCCAGCTGAGATGCAAGCACAAGTGATGCGCTAAAGGATACAAATATAATGACAATTGAGATGTTACAAAGTAAAATACATCGTGCAACTGTTACAGATGCAAATTTAAACTATATAGGCTCTATCACCATTGACGAGGAACTCTTACAGCAAGCCAAAATGCGTGTTGGGCAAAAAGTAGAAATTTTAGATATCAACAATGGTGAGAGATTTTCTACATATATCATAAAAGGTAAACATGGAGATAAAGATATCTGTTTAAATGGTGCGGCTGCTAGAAAAGTACATAAGGGCGATAAGATTATAATTGTAGCTTATGCTACTTATGATGAGCATGAATTATCTACATACAAACCTAGAGTTGTAATAGTTGATGACAATAATAATATAACTCAAATAGCAGAGGATATATAGATGTTTGATAATATGGGCGATATGGCAAAAATGCTTTCAAATATGCAAGAAAATGCACAAAAAATGGATGAGCAATTGGCATCAAAAACTTTTACTATAACAAGTGGTGCTCAAATGATTGAGATAACTGGTAACGGTAAAGGTGAAATAACTGATATTAAGCTTGATGATTCTTTACTTGACAACAAAGAAACATTAGAAATTTTATTAATTAGTGCGATTAATGATTTAGCAAAAATGGTTGAGCAAAATAAACAAAATAATGCTATGAATGCTTTGGGTTCGATCAATCCATTTGCTAATGCAAAATAGATAAAATATATTTTAATGATACAAAATTTTGAAGATTTTTTATTAAATCATCTGCCAAGTGTAGATAGCTTTCACCCTTTTTATCAAAAAGCTTTATCTCAAATGCTAAAAGCTGGCGGTAAACGTTTTCGTCCTGCGCTACTACTTAGTGTTGTAGAGGTTTACAATCCACTTTTAATTCAAAATGCTATGTTTGTGGCTACAGCTATTGAGATATTTCATACTTATTCATTAATTCATGATGATTTGCCAGCTATGGATAACGCTTCTCTCCGTCGTAATCACAAAACTCTGCATGTAAAGTATGATGAAACTACTGCAATTTTAGTGGGTGATGCGTTAAACACTTATGCATTTGAGCTTCTTAGTCTTGCTCCACTTTGTGATAATATAAAAATTAAACTAATATACGAACTCTCACATAATGGTGGTGCTAGTGGCATGGTTTTAGGTCAGGCGATAGATTGCTATTTTGAAAATAAACCTTTATCATTAGAGAAAATTAAATTTTTACATGTAAACAAAACTGCAAAACTAATAGCAACTTCACTAAAAATGGGTGCAATTATTGTAAATAAAGATGATTTAGCACAAATATTATATGATTTTGGTATCAAGCTAGGGCTTTTATTTCAAATTCAAGATGATATTTTAGATGTTACAACAAGTGATAGTGAAGCTGGAAAAACAACAAATAATGATATGCAAAAAAATAGCTTTGTAACAATCTTAGGTTTAAATAAAGCGAGGCAAGAAGCAGATAGCCTTGCTTTAGAATTAACAACTATTATGAATAGTTTTGATGAAAATTTATATGCAAAACTATCATCATTTTTGACACATTATATTAACAGACACAAAGGGTAATTATGGCAAACAAGATGCGTAAAAAAATGGCAGATACTATTAGATTTTTATCGGCAGATATGATTGAGCGTGCTAACTCAGGACATCCTGGAGTTTCTATGGGATTAGCTGATGTTGCTGTTGTGCTTTGTGAGCATTTACATCATAATCCAAAAAATCCATCATGGCTAAATCGTGACAGATTAGTATTTTCTGGTGGGCATGCAACTGGACTTATCTATTCACTTTATCATCTTTGGGGATATGATTTAAGCCTAAAAGATTTGAAAGATTTTCGTCAATTAGACTCTAAAACGCCGGGTCACCCTGAATACGAACACACACAAGGTATAGAAATAACAACAGGACCACTGGGTCAAGGTGTCGCAAATGCTGTTGGTTTTTCAATGGCTAGTAAATTTATGGCATCACAATTAAATACCCAACATGCAAAATTAATTGACCATTATGTATATTGTTTATGTGGTGATGGAGATTTAGAAGAAGGAATAAGTTATGAAGCTTCTTCAATTGCTGGACACAATAAATTAGATAATCTTATTCTTATCTATGATTCAAATAAAATTACTATCGAAGGTTCAACAGATCTTAGTCTTAGTGAAGATATCTGTGGTAGATTTACAGCTCAAGGCTGGGATGTATTTGGATGCGATGGACATGATTATGATGATATAAATAGTGCTATTGTTGATGCTAAAAAAAGTGATAAACCAGCACTCATCATAGCTCATACTATAATTGCAAAAGGTGCAGGAGAGCTAGAAGGCACAGCACATGCGCACGGTGCACCTCTTGGTAAAGATATCATTAAAAAATCTAAAATAGCAGTTGGATTTGATCCTGAATGTGAATTTTTTATAGATGAAGATGTACTTGCAAGATTTAGGTGTGCCATTGAAACTGGTGATCTCTTAGAGCGTGAATGGATACATAGTAAAAAAACAATGCCTTTAATGGAACAAAATTCTGCCTTAGAAATGTTATGCACTCATGATTATTCAAAAATTTCTTGGCCAAAATTTGACAAGGCAGATGCAACGCGCAACACAAACGGAAAAATTATAAATGCAATAGCAAGAGCAATTCCAAGCTTTTTAGGTGGTTCTGCGGATTTAAGCCCATCTAATAAAACAACATTAATAGACATGGGAGCGTTTCCTAGGGGAAGGAATATTCATTTTGGCATACGTGAGCATGCTATGGCTGCCATTACAAACGCTATGGCGCTTTATGGTCCGCTCTTACCTTATACTGCAACATTTTTTGTATTTTCAGACTATATGAAACCCGCTGTTAGAATTGCGGCACTTAGTAAAATACAGCAATTTTTTATTTGGACACATGACAGTATAGGTGTTGGTGAAGATGGTCCAACACATCAGCCAATAGAGCAATTAAGCCAATTTAGAGCATTACCAAACTTTTATGTATGGCGTCCTGCTGATGGAGCTGAAAATATTGTAGCATGGCAAGTGGCACTTAGTATGCAAAAATCTCCGTCCGCTTTTATATGTTCACGTCAAAGCTTGCCACTTCTTCCTCTACATGTAAAGGGTGAAAAAGAAAAAGGTGGATATTTATTAGCTAGTGATAAGAATGCGACTATAACTCTTATGGCATCTGGCTCTGAAGTTGGTTTAGCCTTAGAGACGAAAAAGCTTTTAAATGCAAGAGATATTAAAGTAAATGTACTTAGCGTTCCGTGTTTTGATCTTTTTATTGAGCAATCAAAAGAGTATATAGATGAAATGATCTTGCCAAATACTAAAAAAATAGCCATTGAAGCAGCACGAGGGATGGAGTGGTACAAATTATCTGATGAAGTAATTGGTATGAATAGTTTTGGTGCATCAGCCCCTGCAGGATTACTTTTTGAAAAATTTGGATTTATATCAAAAGCTATAGCAGATAAAATATAAAGTATTATCATTTTTATGATATAATCTTACAAAAAAGGGTGACAATAATGTTTGGATCAGGCGCAAAAATCAAGGCTATTAAAAAACAGTATGAAATTGATACTAAAGACCTTAAAGATCAAAACCAATTCCTTCAAGATGAGATTAAAAGGCTACAAAACAGTAGTGCAAAAGCACAAGAAAATGATGACTCTGATAATTTAAATCAATTTACAAAAATTATTGTCAAAAGTTATAAAAGCGGCTCAACTTTTTTGCAAAAAACAATAGGTAACTCAATTGCTCTTATTGATGATATTAACGACTTAAATGCAAAAACTGAAACAAGAATGCAGGGAGTGGGTGAGCAAACTACTGAGATTAAAACCTCTATTACAACTATAAGTCAATATGCTTCGCAATTAGAAGATGATTCAAACTCTTTAAATAATAGCGTGACATCGATCTCTGATATTATCAGTCTTATAAAAGATATCTCAGACCAAACAAATTTACTAGCTCTTAATGCGGCGATAGAAGCAGCACGTGCAGGTGAACATGGACGTGGCTTTGCTGTTGTAGCTGATGAAGTTAGAAAACTAGCCGAACGTACACAAAAAGCAACGCAAGAAGTAGAGATAAATATTAATGGTTTAAAACAAAATTCAAATTCTATGATAGAGATAAGCAATACATTTACAAACGAAACCTCATCTGTTATGAAAATCGTTGACAATTTTACTGAAAATATCTCAATGGTTATACAAAACTCATCTAAAATAAAAGATGAAAATGAAAATTTAACAACTGATTTAAATGTTGCAAATGGAAAAATAGATCATATAGCATTAAAAATTCAGGGATATAATGCAATATTAAATGATGAAACATTAAATATTGTGGATGAAAACAGCTGTGAATTCGGCAGATGGTTTAATACAATCAATAATACTTTATTAAAAGATAATCATCAAGCTGTTGTAAGTATTTCAAAACATCATGCAAACGTACATCAAGGTCTAGTTCAAGAGATAAAATTATGGCAAGAAGGTAAGCATGAAGAAGCACTTATGAAAATGCAAGATGTAGAACACTCAAGCGAAGTAGCATTTGAGGAACTGCTAGACGCAGTGCAAGTTCATCCAGCTTGAAGAATCACTCCTAAATAAATGGCAAGTGTTCCAAGAGCTATATTTATTGGTACAAGATATTGTCCGATTGGAGATAGTGCAACTTTAGCTGCTACTAGATCTCCGCTGTTTATTAATTTTTGTGCTTTATTACGCTTAACGACCATATAAAGGTAATTAAAAGTCATAATAGTCCAAAGACTCTCTTTTAAATGTACGATATTATACAGATGCATAGCGTATCGGTTAATAACATTTCCATCTGCTCCAATGGCAGCTGAGTGAAACCCAAATCCAACTAGCATAATAATAGCAGTTAATAAAATTATAATAATAAATGGCGCAACAATTACAAATAATCTTTTTAATGCATAAGATGTTCGTTGTAGTTTCTCAAAAGGACTTTGCAGTTGCTGTATAGATTGATGAGCCGCATAACGCATAGCTATCATGCCTCCCACCCATATAACAGCACTAATGACATGTAAAAAGATAATCTCATCTTTATAATTAGCAAATAGTGTATAAATCAATTCTTTCATCAGATAATATCCTTAATCTATTATATTTTGAATATATTTTAACGCGAACTCTTTTGCTTCTCTTATTTTAGTAATATCTTTTCCACCAGCTTGTGCAAAATCAGTTCGCCCACCGCCCGTACCACCTAAAATCGGTGCAACAACCTTTATCCATGTTCCAGCATTAACTTTGTTAACATTTTTTACTCCAGTTGCTAGTAACACTTTATCGTTTTTTACTTGAAATAAGATTGCACATATATTTTGATGTTGATTTTTAAGCTCATCTATACATTCTTTAATATCACCTGATTTTATCTCACTAACAACTATTGCAATATCTTTTATCATAAGTATATCAATTTTTTCTTTCATAGCATTTTGAGAATCTTGAAGTTGTATTTTTAATGTATGTATTGTTTGTTTTAATCGATTGATACCTGCTAAAATATCCTGATTTTTAATAGTTTGTTTAGCTTGATTTAAAATATGGCGTCTATCTTTAAAATAATTATATGCACTTTTTCCACAAACCGCCTCTATACGTCTAATACCTACGCTCACACCACTCTCTTTTGTTATGATAAACATGCCAATATTTGATGTATTTTTTACATGCGTACCGCCACAAAATTCAATAGATGTATCACCAAAACTAACAACTCTTACCTCATCGCCATATTTTTCACCAAACTGAGCTTTTGCACTACTTTTTTTAGCCTCATCTATTGGCATCACTTTGGTTGTAGCCACTATATTACTAAATATACTCTCATTAACTCGCTCTTCAACTTGTGCTATCTCATCATCACTTAATGCTTTTGGATGAGAAAAATCAAACCTAAGCCTTGTTGCCTCAACCAACGAACCAGCTTGTGTGATATGTGAACCTAAAATATCAAAAAGTGCGGCATGTAAAAGATGTGTCGCTGAATGATGTTTTTGTATCTCAAATCTATCATTATGTACCACAGCCTTTATGTTATCTTTTACATGCAAAATGGATATAGTGTCAATATGACTAAAATTAAGACCATGTATTTTTTTAGTATCAAGTACAGTTGCGATATCTTTTAAGAATCCTTTGTCCCCAATTTGCCCACCACTTTGTGGATAAAATGGAGTATTATCAAGTAATACCCATCCCGTATGCTTTGGATGAAGCTCCTCTATTATTTTAAAACTATCATCTAAAATAGCTAAAACCTTACATGTAAAAGCAGTATGCTCATAACCAACAAAACTGTTTTCACCAAACTTTTCTAAAAGTAGTTTAAAATCTCCCTCAATCATATCATCTCCACTACCATTCCATGCAGCTTTTGCTTTTGTTTTTTGCTCATGCATCAATTTATCAAACTCAGCAACATCTATATCTATATCTTTATCTTTTAGCATATCTTGCGTTAGATCAAGAGGAAAGCCATATGTGTCATAAAGCTTAAAAGCAACTTTTGCACTAAAAATTTTTTGTGTATGTTGAAACTCTTTATTAAAAAGCTCAATACCTGATTTAATAGTTTTAAGAAATCTTTGCTCCTCTAGATATATCTGCTCTTTTACCATATCTGCCATTGACTCAAGGTAGCTATATTCATCACTCATAAGAGATACCAAAGTATCTACCAGCTTATACATAAATGGTTCTTTAAATCCTAAAAGATATCCATGTCTTACACCACGTCTTAAGATACGACGAAGAACATATCCACGTCCTTCATTTGAAAAACTCACACTTTGTGCTAGTAAAAAAACAACAGCACGAATATGATCAGCAATAACACGAAAAGAAGTACCATTTTCATAAACATATGGCTTATTTATCATAGATACGACTTTGTTAATTAAAGGCATAAAAAGTGATGAGTCGTAGTTGCTTTTAACTCCTTCTTTGATGGCAATTACTCTTTCTAATCCCATACCAGTGTCAATGGAAGGCTTTGGAAGTGGTGAAAGTTTGCCCTTTATATTGCGTTCATATTGCATAAATACAAGATTCCATATCTCTAAAAAACGATCTCCATTACCGCCTAGATAATCCTCTGATGTTGAGAAAAATTCCTCTCCTTGATCATAGAAAATCTCGCTAGATGGTCCACAAGGTCCAGTATCTCCCATCTGCCAAAAATTATCTTTATCACCTAATATTAAGATTTTATCTTTATTGATATGTTTTTGCCATATCTCAAACGCTTCATCATCACTTTCATGCACAGTTACCCAAAGTTTATTGACATTAAGCTCTAAAACATCTGTTATAAATTCCCACGCATAAGAGATGGCGTCTTCTTTGAAGTAATCTCCAAAGCTAAAATTACCTAGCATCTCAAAAAATGTATGATGACGCGCTGTATGACCCACATTTTCCAAATCATTATGTTTGCCACCTGCTCGTATGCAAGTCTGACAAGAAACTGCACGCGGATTTTTAGGTATCGGTACTTCGCCTGTAAATATTGATTTAAATGGTACCATTCCTGCATTATTAAACAATAATGATGCATCATCGGGCACCAATGGCACACTTGGCACTATTGTGTGATTTTTTGATTCAAAAAACTTTAAAAACTCTTCTCTTATATCCATTATAATACACTCGCACTTTTAAAATTACGCGATTATATCTTATTTGCAATTAATAAGATATAATACGACAATGGAATATTTAGAATATTTTGGCGTTGCACTGTTTTTTTCTTCATTATTATCTATGGCTGGAACAGGAGCGGCAGTTGCAATCATTCCATCACTTAGTATGCTTGGTATTGGTTTTAATCTTGCAAAAATAACTGGACTATTTGCTGGTCTTTGTACGGCTTCGACATCAACTATCATGAATTTTAAGCATAAAATATTAGATGTTAAATTTGCACTTCCTATAACAATTAGTATGCTTATTTTTTCACCCGTAGGAGCACAACTCTCACGCTACATTGATATTAATATCGTAAAAATCATCTTTATAGTTTTTTTATTTTTTAGTGCTTCTATGATGATGTTTGCTCTTAAAGAAACTTCTATAAAGCGTCACAGAACATGGAAGTTTGTTTTAATTGGCAGTGGTGTCGGTCTGCTTTCAGGACTTTTAGGGCTTGGTGGCGGTACAATCTTGTTGCCAATTTTGATACTCCTTGGCATAGATTCTAAAAAAGCAGCAGTGGCTATTAGCTTTGTTATACCATTTTCGGCTTTTACTTCATTTATTAGTTATGCTAGTTTTGTAAAGATTGATTGGTTTTTAATGTTTGCAACTTCATTTGGTGCGATACTAGGTGGTTTAATTGGAAATTCACTTATGCACTTTAAGCTCTCATCTAGCCACATAAGAAAAATCGTAGCGATTATACTTTATGCTCTGGCAATTAAAATGATTTATAGTATTGTTTAAAAAATACTACTTTTTCGCTTCTTTTTCTAATTTTTCATCTTCATCTATACCAAATTTAGCAATTCTTAGTGTCCTCTCAAGCAGTAGAGTATAAATTGGCTGAACGCCCAATATATTTGACATAAAAAATGCTGTCAAAGAGCCAATTAAAACGGGTGCGACCAAAGTATAGCGTCCAGTTAGTTCTAAAATTAATATAATACCAGTAAATGGCGCACCAACAGTAGCAGCAAAAAGTGCAGACATACCCACTATCGCAAATATATACGGATTGATTTCATACCAAGGTAAAAAATGATTGACTGCTATGCCAAATCCGACTCCAAAAAGTGTTCCAAGAGCTAACATTGGAGCAAATATACCACCAGGTGCACTTGTTCCATAAGAGCTTAATGTCATAAAAAAACGAGCTACAAGAAGTGCTAATACAATCTCAAAAGTGAAATGATTATGTAAAACAATACGAATAACTCCAAAACCATCTCCAACAGTATCAGGCCATTTATATAATAGCAACCCCACCATAGCACCAGTTACTAAACTAGCCACATGAAATTTTATACCTTTATATGTAGAAAATTCATCTGCAAATTTTACTATAAAAGTATTAAATGCCCAGCCTAAAAAACCAAATAAAATACCAAAAATAATAAATATCCATAATTCATGCATAGCAGGTGCTGATAAAAATTCAACCTGTATAAAATGGCGATTCCCCATAAATAAATACATGGCATATACGCTTAATATTGATGAAACTACCACGCTAAATACTGATACATAAGTAAATTTAAATTGTTTACGCATCTCTTCAAACACAAATAACATTCCAGCAAATGGTGCATTAAAAGCAACCGCCAAACCAGCACCAGCACCAGCTGCTATTAAAGTTTTAGCATCTTCTTTATTAAGTGATGCAATTGTTGCGATAAGATTGCCCAAAGCTCCTCCCATTTGGATAGTTGGACCCTCTCGCCCCATAACCATACCGCCACCAAGTCCTGATATACCACCAAAAAATTTAATCGCAAGTACCCGTAATGAATGCATCTCACGTTTATCTGCTAAAATACCTTCAATCTCTTGAACACCACTACCTCCAGCCTCTGGAGCAAGTTTACGTACTAAAATAATAGCAAAATAAACCATAATTATTGAACTAACTACGTAAGGCACCCACTCATAGCCTTTATATATCCACCATTCATGTACCCAATGTGCTTTTGAATCAATAATAAAATCTATCGCCATATGAAACCAAGCTCCAACAGAGCCGATAGAAGCACCAACCACGCCAGAGAGAAATACCATAACACAAAATTTTAATATTTTATTTTCATTTATTTTCATTGACTCTAATTATATCTAAAGATTTTATGTATTATTCTACTATAAACCAAGGATTTAACAAATCTTTTTTATTATATTTTAAAGCTGAATTTATTTTGTATTGGACTACCTTTTTACCAGACTCTAAAACTATAACATGGGCTGCTGCTGTATCCCACTCCATTGTTGGAGTGAGTCGCGGATATATATTTGCACTACCATCAGCAACTAAACAAAGCTTTAAAGAGCTCCCTTTAGAAATCAATACTTTTTCTTTTACTGTTTTGATTTTGTCTATATAATTTTGTGTTTCTTCTGACATGTGTGATTTGCTAACCATTATTATAAATTTATTATTATCCCTATTTATTGGAAGTTTTATATTATTTTTAAAAGCTCCTAAACTTTTTTTAGCATAATATATATCTTTTAAGACAGGTGCATAAACTACGCCTAAAACAGGTATATTTACATGTATAAGTGCTATATTTACCGTAAATTCACCATTTTTCTTTATAAACTCTTTTGTTCCGTCAATTGGATCTATACACCAATAATACTCCCAATCTTTTCTTACTTCATAATCTATTTGCTTATTCTCTTCAGACATTATAGGTATATTTGGATAGAGTTCTTGAAGTTTTGTGCAGATTATCTCATTTGCTTTTATGTCGGCCTCTGTCAAAGGTGAATTATCCTCTTTATACTTGACAGTAAAATCATTTTCATAGATTGCCATAACACCGTCGCCTGCTTTTATGGCAATCTTTTTAATATCTTCTATGTTGATATTTTCTAACATTTTAACCAGCCTTTTTCTTTTCTAATACTACTCCCTAATTATCCTCAAGGATCTCAAAATCTAAACTATCTTCAATACCCATATTTATTGCATCAATAGTGGCTTGGATAAGTCCTGCTAATGAAAATAGCCAATACCTATGAGCATACACCCATTCTATCATTTTGTGGCGTTTTTCATTATCTGTTTTTACGTTTTGTATTTGAATTTTAGCAATATCTATCTCTTGATGTATAATTAATGCCTGTGTTGCATCAATAAAAATATCTGCAAATATCTGCTCATTAAAATATTTTTTTATATTATCAATCTCCATCATAATATCAGCTAATTTTTTAAAATCAACTAATTTATATCGTTGTTCTTCATCTATTTTATTTATAATTTCACACTCTGTAGCTACATGCACAAATGTCTTCTCAGTTTCTTTTTGAATTTTTCGTGCGTATGCTAGCATTTTTTTTATTTTTTTCTTAATATCATTTTTATCTTTAGTTATATCAACCTTAGTTCTTTTATGTAATAAAATTTTTTCTTTTTTATGTGTTAAATTTACATATTTATCAATACTTTTTTTAAAACTTGTCTCAATACTACCCTCAATTCGAGCGCCACCTTCAGTTGCATTTATAGTTTTCATACCTTTTTTATTGGCAAAAGCTATATCTGTTTCAAAAAAATTCTTAAAAAGTTTCCATATCATGGTTGTTTGTATCTGCTCTTTACCGCCGTAAGAGAGCACCTCTAAGCATTGTTCTCGCGGTACGTTGCCAATACCAAAAACATGCCCTTCACTATGACTAGCACCATCTTTTGCAAATGCTAAATCTTGTCCTATTAAGATACAAGTTTTAAAATTCGCATGATATGCCAGTTCATAGGCCATATTTGCAGCACTCATTCCTATTCCTAAATAACCATAATCAGGCTTATCAAAATACCTTGTATATCCAAATGGACGCATACTTATTTGTAATTTTCCAGCTTTTATCTCTTTAAAAAGAGCAGGATGAGCGATAGATGTAATAGCAAAAATAACATCTTCTTGAAACTTTTTTGAAGTTAAAGTATAAAATTTTGCTGTTGGAGCCTCTCTTTCGATGGAAAAAACAATATCTGGCTTGATATTTGCTTTCTCTAAAATAGGAAAACTTGCGTCTATGCATAAAATAGTTACATATGGTTGTATTTGCTTAAGTAACGAAAGTTGTTTTTTTAATGATGGTCCGGTAGAAACGATAACAGCAACTTCACTATTTTTACAACTCTTAATTAACTCCAAGAGCGTCGGTGTTTCAAGCATCTTATTTATATGTGCAATATGATGTTTTATTCCTGTTAATGCATCAATAGAACTATTGCCAATTCCTATTACTACATGCTCAATCGCTTGTATAAATAAACTGTTAATTTTTATTATATCTTCTGCATAATTTGCTTCATAAAAAGGTAATAAGCTGTGAAATTGATAAACTTTTGCAAATAATTTTGATTCTGGATGAGAAAAGATCTCTATTGCTTTGGTTGAATCAATATCTTGTGATAAATATATTTCTAATCGTCCTTCTTCTATTTCTTTTGTAAAATCATTAAAATTAAATGCAATATAAATAAGTTCAATTTCTGGTTCTACGACAACGATTCGTACAATTGATTTATTTTGTAATAATGCTTTAAAAAATACGCCGTTGCCTAGTCCATAAAAATATAAAAATAGATATCGTTGATACTTATCTGAAAATATTTTTAGTTTCTCTTGCGTTTGTTTAATTGGGATGCCATCATACAATATCGATAAAGTTTTATTGTTTGCAATATTTATATTTATAGAATCTTTTTTATCAACAAAAACTTCAAATTTTGTATTGGTTTGTAAAGAAAATAGTTTGGTTGCTAATTGTGAGTTTATTTTAGTAAGTGCTTGTATATTTTTTTCATATAAAGACATCAATCTTCCTGACAATTTTTTTATAGAAGTACATAAGTAAGAGCTGTAAAGCCCCTTGGGCTCTACATAAACACCTAATTACTATTGAAGTAGTTTAAGTACGTTTTGCTGAGTGATATTTGCTTGACTTAAAGCATAAGCACCAGATTTTGATAAGATGTTCAATTTAGAGAATGTTGCACTTTCTTGCGCAAAATTCACATCTCTGATTTGTGATTGAGCTGATTGAACATTTACCTGTGTTACTGAAATATTATTAATTGTTGCAGTAAACTGGTTTTGAACTGCGCCTAAGTTTGAACGGATTTTATTTAAATCTGTTAATGCAGCATCTGCTATGCTCATAACAGCCATAGCACCATGAAGTGATGTTACGCCTGCGCCTTTAGCTAATGCTATATTTTGAACTTGTAAATTGGCATTAAAACCTATTGCACTTGCATTATTTGCTGAAATTGCGCCAGCAGTTGAACCAAGATTAACAGAAGCTTGTGCAGCTTGTGAATTAATATTTCCGTTAAGGCTTCCAGCTGCACTCACAATAATATCAGCGGCACCAGCACGAGTTAAGGTTAAGCGACCAAAATTTGAATATTTGGAACCTGTAGCTGAGATTAAGCCCACAGCACTGCTTAAATCACTTGCTGCAGAAACAACTATACCACGTCCATCTGCCGATGTTAAGACCAAACGACCACGACTATCTACAGCAGCTGTTACACCAGTTGTAGTTGATGCGTTATTAATAGCAGCGACCAAAGAACCTGTTCCATCATTTGCAGTAGTTGTTACTTGTCCAAGATCTACACCATTAATAGTAAGACCGCTAATTGTTCCTGCGCCAATAGATGCTGTTCCAGTATCTATCACTTGGAAAGAGGCTTGTACTCCGCCCAATTTATTTGAGTTAGCATTAATCTCTGCTGCTAAAACACCAATACCCGTACCTGCGCTACTAGATATCGTTACAGCCGCTAAAGCATAACTACTTTTTCCAACAGTAAACTTTAATGATGTACTACTTGAAGCTGATATATTACTAGATGTCTCAAAACGAGTATTACCAATTTTTGATGTATCTGTTGCACCAATACTTGCGGTGATTGTTTGATTTGCATAAGCACCAATTTGGAACTGTTTATTTGTGAAAGAGCCAGACAATAAAGATAATCCATTAAATGAAGTTGTACTTGCGATATTGTTAAGTTCAGCCATTAAATGAGAAATATCTGATTGAATAGCCGCACGAGTTATTGAAGTTTGTCCACCCTGTGCTGCTTGAGTAGCTTTAGTTTTAATGGTATTTAAAATATTCGTCTGTTCAGACATTGCACCATCAGCAGTTTGTAAAATACTAACGCCATTATTTGCATTTCTAATAGCCTGACCTAGCGAGCTAGCTTGTGATTTTAACGAATCAGCAATTGCCAAACCAGAAGCATCATCAGCTGCACTATTTATACGCAAACCTGAGCTTAATCGCTGTAAAGCTGTACCCATCCGATTACTAATATTATTGGCATTCACCTGAGCATTAAGTGAAGCAACATTTGTATTAATTACATATGACATGACAAATCCTTTTATATAAGAGCTCTAAGCTCTAAAAATTATTTCAGCGTCCTTGCTGATGTAATTATATCGGCACTTAAAATAAAATATTTAACATTTTTAGAAAAAAAACATTTTTTTTGATACACTTTCAAAGCTTAAGTGAATAATAGGAAAATATTTTGGATTTAATTATAGTCGAATCGCCGGCAAAAGCACGAACAATTAAAAATTTTTTAGGTAAGAAATATGAAGTTATTGCTTCTAAAGGTCATGTACGAGATCTACCAAAATCTCGTTTTGGTATTACTTTAGATGATAATAACATACTAATCCCAACTTATAGTGTTGCAAAAGAGAATAGTCCTATTGTTAAAGAGATACAAGCACTTGCAAAAAAAGCTAATATCATTTATATCGCAACCGATGAGGATAGAGAGGGTGAAGCTATAGGATGGCATATAGCTCAAGCCATTAAAAAAGATCCACAGACTCTACCTCGCATAGTTTTTCATGAGATTACTAAAAATGCTATTACGCATGCGCTTCAAACTGCTAGAAAAATTGACATGAATCAAGTTAATGCCCAGCAAACTAGAAGATTACTTGATAGAATTGTTGGATATAAGTTATCACCGCTTTTAAGCTCTAAAATACAAAAAGGCTTATCTGGTGGACGAGTTCAATCGTCCACTTTAAAGATAATAATTGACCGCGAACGAGAAATAAAAACATTTAAACCGCAGGAGTACTGGAGTATAGACACTATTTTTAAATCAGATATTATAGCAACTCTTGTTGAATTTGAGAACAATAAAATCCAAAAACTCTCAATCACAAACGAGCAAGAATCAAATCACATAGTAGATATTGTCAAAAAAGATAGCTTTTTAATAAACTCTATCGAAACAAAACAGAGAAAAACCGCTACACCACCACCATTCATGACATCAACACTCCAGCAAACTGCTTCAAATAAACTAGGCTTTACTCCAAAAAAGACAATGATGATAGCACAATCATTGTATGAAGGCGTAAAAACTCCAAACGGCACGTCTGGCGTTATTACTTACATGCGAACCGATTCATTAAATATAGCACATGAAGCTGTAGAAGCAGTGCGTGGTGAGATACAAAGCAGATTTGGCAATAAATATCTCCCAGCCTCTGCTAAAGTTTATACAAAAAAAGCAAAAGGTGCGCAAGAAGCGCATGAGGCTATTCGTCCTACTATGCTTGATTTCACCCCTGAGATTGCCACTTCATACCTAAAGGCAGATGAGATTAAACTGTATCGTTTAATATATGAACGTTTTATGGCAACACAGATGAATGATGCTATTTTTGAACAACAAAGTATTATTTTTCAGGGTCAAAACAGTAAATTTAAAGCAACTGGAAGAAAATTAATTTTTGATGGATTTTACAAGATTTTAGGACATGACAATAAAGATAAACTACTTCCATTTCTGAAAAAAGGTGAAAATATAGACATAACATCCATAAAGCCAGTTCAGCATTTTACAGAACCGCCATCAAGATATAGTGAAGCATCTATCATTAAAAAACTTGAAACTGAAGGGATTGGTCGCCCATCAACTTATGCACCAACTATCTCGACTCTAACAGCAAGAATGTATATAAATATTGAGAAAAAACAACTAATTCCTACTGAAATAGCTTTTAAGGTGACAGAAATTTTAGAAAAACATTTTAGTGATATAGTGGATATCTCATTTACAGCAAATATGGAAGAGATTTTAGATGAAATAGCAGAAGATAAAAAGGATTGGCAAAAAACTCTACAAGATTTTTATTTTCCTTTTATGCAAAAAATTGAGGATGGAAAACAAAATATTATTAGTGAAAAGTTAGCTAAACCAATAGGCAAAGAGTGTCCAAAATGTGGCAGTGAGCTTCTTTTACGTTCAGGACGATATGGTAATTTTATAGCTTGTAGTGCATTTCCTAAATGTAAATATACAGAACAAATTGAGGATGAAAAAAAAGAACAAGATAAAGAAAAAACAGACGAGAAATGTGAGAAATGTGGAAGCGATATGATGATTAAAAATGGACGCAATGGTAAATTTTTAGCTTGTAGTGCTTATCCTAAATGTAAAAATACTAAACCTCTGGATTTGGCTATGCAAACCTCTGATGTTGCTTGTCCTGAATGTGGAGGTAAGCTAATTTATCGTAAATCTCGTCGTGGTGCTTTTTGGGGGTGTGAAAATTATCCTACATGTAAATTTATCTCAAAATTTGAACCAACTACTTTAAAATGCAAAGAAGATAAGTGTGATGGAGTGTTAGCTAAACGTGAATATCGGGGTAAAGAGGTGTATGAATGTATAAAATGTAAACATCGCACACTAATTAAAGATACATGAAAATAGGTATCCTCTCAGATACACATAAAAAAATAGCTATTTCACAAGAAATTATCAATCATTTAGTATCTTGCGGTGCTGAATTTTTAATTCATGCAGGAGATGTCGTAAAGGTTGAAATATTACAGCAATTAAAAGATAGCGGATTGAAATATATAGCGGTATACGGAAATAATGATGCGCATTTAATCGACTATCACAATCAATACAACCTCGTTCAAGAACCACACTATTTTAAACTAAATAATCTTAAATTCAAACTTATGCATATGCCTTTTTATCTTGCACCTGATGCAGATATTATTATATTTGGACACACTCATGTTTTTGAATGTAATTTTAAACATAATACCCTGTTTTTAAACCCAGGCGAAGCATGTGCTAGAAATAAAAATCTAATAGAATTTGCTATGCTAGAAATTACAGATAGCAAATATGATATAATATATTTTAATAAAGAGATAAAAGCAAAAATCTTTAAACAAAAAAAATTCAGTTTTAAGAGAAACTTATGAAAAAGATTTTTTTATGTGCCATCAGTAATATTAATAGTGGCACATGTAATGAAGATTGTAAATTTTGCTCACAAAGCATAAAATATAAGGCAAAAATTCAAAGATATATCCAAAAACCTATCAACGATATCGTAAATGAAGCAAAATCTGCATATAAAGCTGGGGCTTTAGGTTTTTGTTTAGTTAGTGCACATAAAAGTTTAGATGATAAAATATTAAATTTTGTATGTAAAATAGCAAAAGAGATTAAGTATAAAATTCCATCGCTTAGGCTCATAGCATGCAATGGTACCGCTTCTTTAGTGCAACTATTGGAGTTAAAAAGAGCTGGGATATCAGCATATAATCATAATCTTGAAACATCGCGTGAATTTTATTCACAAATTTGCACAACACATTCATGGGAACAAAGATATCAAACTTGTGAAAATATTAATAACTCTGGTTTGGTTTTAATCTCTGGTGGTATTTTTGGACTAGGCGAGAGTCAAGCAGATAGAATTAGTATGCTTCACTCTCTAAAAGAGTTAAATCCAACATCTGTACCTATTAATTTTTATCATCATAACCCTGCACTCCCTTTACAACCAAATAGTTTAACAATAGATGAAGCACTCTCTTTAATTACTTTAACCAAGAAAATAGTAACTAATGCTAAAAGAATTATGATAGCAGGTGGTAGAGAAGTGCTATTTAAACAAAGACAGATAGAAATTTTTAATGCTGGTGCAAATGCAATAGTTATTGGCAACTATTTAACCACCAAAGGTGCAAATATTAGCAAAGATCTGCAAATGATTTATGCACTTGGATATACTATCGCATCATCAATTTAAAACAAGGTATAAGATGTCACAAAATGTAGAACTTATTATTACTATTTCGCTTATTATAATTTTTTCTCCATTTATTGCTAAAATTTTTAAACTTCCTACAACTCCAATTGAGATTATTTTAGGTTCTATTTTTGGTTATATAGGTTTTTTACAACATCATTACCTGTTTATTTTAATAGCTAAATTTGGTTTTTTATATCTTATGTTTTTAGCTGGTAGTGAAATAGATTTGAAACAAGTTTTAAAAACATCCGCCACTCTTGTAAAAGAAATACTTTTGTATATTCTTTTGCTTTATCTTTTTGCAATATTTTTCTCACTTTATTTTTCACTTGGTAAAATTTTCATGGTACTTTTACCATTAATCTCTATTGGCTTAGTTGCTACTCTTTCTAAAGAGTATGGTAAAACAGCTTGGCTTGAGTTGTCAATGACCGCTGGTGGCATTGGAGAGATCATTAGTATTACCGCACTCACGCTAGTATCTGCTGCTTTAGAACATGGTATTAGTCATGGTTTGTTTAAAACTATTTTATCACTGTTGGTATTTTTATTGTTGATGTTTATCGTATTTAGAGCTTTACAGCTTTTATTTTGGTGGTTCCCTAAAACTTCAACAGTTCTTATGCCACATGAAGATAACAAAGAACAAGATATCAGACTTTCAATGGGAATATTTTTTATTTTAATTGGCATCATGCTATATTTACATTTAGAACTTGCTTTTGGAGCATTTTTAGCTGGTATCTTTTTACCAACTTTTTTTGATCACAAACATGAACTTCCACAAAAATTATCGAGTTACGGATTTGGTTTTTTAATTCCTATATTTTTTATCTACACTGGTAGCTCGTTTGATTTAAACGCTTTACTTGTTGATGGATTATTGATAAAATCTATTATCATAATGCTTGTTATGATATTTATGCGGATAATAGCAGCTACAATTTTTATAAAAGAGTATGGAACTAAAAACTCAATACTTGTAGCACTCAGCCATTCAATGCCTTTAACTATCTTGATTGCCATGGTAACATTAGCTTTTAATGCCCATAGCATAAATAGAGTTTATTATGACGCATTTATCCTAGCTTCTTTATTTCAAGTTATATTTGTTATGATTATCATAAAAATACTAGCACATAAGTATATAACAAACTAGCTTTTAATATAGCACGCTATTTTATAACCTTGATTTAAACCAAGTGCAATTGAACCGCCAGACTCTTGCGTAATATCTCCAGCAACAAAAAGTCCTTTTATGTTTGTTTGATAATTTTCATCATGAACTGGTACTTTATCTTTTTCTTTTATGCCAGAGCTAGCTAAAAATGAGCTAGGAGTTGTCCCACCAATCGCATATATAACTCTATCAAAAATCTGACTGTCAATCTCATCAAAAATAACGTTTATTTTACCGTCAATATCTTCAAGAGCTGAGATATTTACACCCAAAATTGGTTTAATCTCTTGATGCAATACAGCATTGGCAATATTTTTTTGATTTGTTGGATTAGCGCGTCTAAATGTTTCACGCCTATAACAAATTGATACATCATTATTGTCACATAAATCAACCGCATACTCAATTGCACTATCTCCACCACCAACAATTAATATTTTCTCATCCTCACCACAATCCTCCAGCGTATATCTAATTTTTTTTCTAATAGATGGTGGAATTTTATAGCTTGGTTTATTTGGTTTACCCATTCTACCAATTGTAACAACAACATTTTTTGCCCATACACTGCTATTTACCATATAAATGTTAAACAGATTATTATCTTTTTCTATCTTGCTTACCTCAACATTAGTTTGTAATTCAATAGCATGTGCTTTAATAACCTCATCAAAAAAATCCAAAGTACTCTCTTTTGTTCCATCAAGAAAATAAAGATTACCATTTAACTCTACTTTTTGACCTTTCCAATCCTTATCTACACGTTTATTATCTTTATAATATTTTCTAATTGTTGCATTATGATTTGAATCTTTTTCTAAGACTAAAACCTTCTTAATTCCCGCGAGATAGCTCTCTATTGCTGTTGCAATACCAGCTGGTCCTGCTCCAATTATAACTAAATCATAAACTTCTTTCATATCTTCTCCCTTAAAAATTTCTGCACCTTTGGTGCTATGACAACTTGACAATAACCATGATTTGGATGATTTTGAAAATAATGTTGATGATACTCCTGCGCCACATAAAACTTAGATAGTTTACTAACTTCTGTAACTATTTTATCGTTAAAATATTTACCAACTCTCTTTATAGCCTCTAAAATTATCTTTTTTTGTGTATCGTTACTATAATACACAACTGAGCGATACTGTGTTCCTTCATCTACACCTTGTTTGTTTAAAGTAGTTGGATTATGTATAGTAAAAAATATCTCCAAAAGTTTAGCACAAGAAACTATTTTATCATCATAAATTATCTCAACAACCTCAGCATGTCCTGTGGTGCCACTACACACTTGCTCATAAGTAGGATTAATAACTTGACCCCCACAATACCCATTTGTCACTTTCGCCACGCCATGTACTAAAGTAAATATAGCCTCAACGCACCAAAAACATCCACCACCAAAAACCATTATTTGTCTAGCCACGCCTTTTCCTTGAATTATTAAGTACTTATATCAAATGATACTTAAAAATATCTCTAAAAACTCTACATGTAAACGTACATATAGATATTTTTAAGTATTTATTAATAGTAATAATAATAATATTATGTTAGATTATAAATAATATAATTTAAAGGTTTTATATGAAAAAAATTTTAGTTTTAGGTGGTGGTTTTGCAGGAATAGAAGCAGCTATATATTTGAGAAGATATAAATATAATGTTACACTTGTGAGTGACCGCGATTTTTTTTATATTTATCCAACTTCCATCTGGGTGCCAACACGAGAAATAAAATATAAAGATATCTGTATTAATTTAAAAGATTTACAAAAAGCACATGGGTTTAATGTAATAATAGATAAAGTACAAAAAATAGAAGCAAAAAAACACTCTGTAACTTTACAAAGTGGTAAAATTTTAAGCCAATATGATAATCTCATAATCGCACTAGGTGCATCCAAAATAAAACCAAAAGGAGTACAATATACACTTTCAATTTGTGGTATTCCACAACAATCCTTACAGATACGAGACAAGCTTGATGAATTAATTAAGCGTGGTGGTGGAAAAATAGCTTTTGGCTTTGGTGGTAATGTCCATGATTCTTCAGCTGTTCGTGGAGGTCCTGGGTTTGAGCTGCTTTTTAATGTTCATAATATGCTTGTAAAAAAAGGTATAAGAGATAAATTTGAACTGACTTTTTTTGCCCCAATGCAAAAACCAGGTGCTAGAATGGGTGATAAAGCACTAGATATGATGGATATTACTTTTAAAAAAAATAAAATAAAAAAACAGTTTGGTAAAAAAATTAAAGAATTTACTGCAGATGGTGTTATTTTTGAAGACAATAGCAAACTACTAAGTGATTTTGTCATGTTTATATCAGCTGGAAATGGTCATCAAGCGGTCATACAATCAGATTTACCAAAAAATGAAGCAGGATTTGTTAAAATAAATGATTTTTGTGAGGTTGATGGCTTTAATAATATTTATGCCATAGGTGATGTCTCGGCTATTGAGGGTCCTAATTGGCGAGCAAAACAGGGTCATATAGCAGAAGTCATGGCGAGAAATGTAGCATACAATATACATACAAACAATAATAAAAAGGGATACGCAAAACATCTAAATATTCTCTGTATTATGGACAGTGGTAATGGCGCGGTATTTATTTACAGAAATAATAAAAAAGAGAAGATGATGCCTATGCCAATCATTGGACATTGGCTTAAAAAGGGATGGGGACACTATTGTAGATTATCAAAACTTGGTCGTATTCCTAGAATTCCAGGGATGTAAAAATTGATTTTGTCAATATCAAAAAGAAAATGGACGCAACTATGTTAAAAAAGGCTAATAAACGGATGACAATTAAACAACAAATTTTAAAAACTATAAAAAAACGTCCACTCATTATTGATGGTGCTATGGGTACACAACTTCAACAACGAGAAGATCAAATACCAAAAGAAGCATGGCAAGGGCTAGAAGGTTGCAATGAACTTTTAAATGTAACTGCTACTGATATAATGGAAGATATTTTTAATGCCTATTTAATTGCTGGGGCTGATTTAATTACTACAAATACTTTTGGTGCATTTTCTTGGGTACTTGATGAATATGGTATCGCCAATCGTGCTTATGAGCTCTCATATGCAGGGGCACAACTTGTACGAAAAAAATGTGATGAATTTTCAACAAAAGAACATCAAAGATATGTTTTAGGCTCAATAGGTCCAGGTACAAAATTACCTTCACTAGGACATATCGGTTATGACGAGATGTTTGTGGGATACAAAGAATGTGCTCTTGGGCTCATAGATGGTGGAGTAGATATCTTTTTACTTGAAACTTGCCAAGACCCATTACAAATAAAAATTGCTCTTCATGCTTGTGAGGCAGCAAGCAAACAAAGAAGTGTTGATATTCCCATTATGGTCTCTGTAACAATTGAGCTCGCAGGAACTATGTTAATTGGAACAGATACTAATACTATTGCTACCATTTTAGAACCTTTTAATATTTTAAGCCTTGGCTTCAACTGTGGAACAGGGCCAGATCAGATAAAAAAACATGTAAAAACACTAAGTGAGATATGGGATAAACCAATCTCTATTCATGCAAATGCAGGGCTTCCACAAAATCGTGGCGGATATACATATTATCCAATGGGTCCTGATGAATTTGCAAGTAAACAAGAGGAGTTTTTAAATTTTAATGGTGTGAGTTTTTTAGGTGGATGTTGTGGAACTACGCCACAACATATTAATGCGCTTGTAAAATGCATTGCATGTAAAGTGCCAAAAGTACCATCAGGTAGCCAGCCAAATGCCTTGTCATCACTGTTTGGTACTACACAGCTTATACAAAGTCCAGCACCTTTACTAGTTGGTGAAAGGAGTAACGCAACAGGCTCAAAAGCATTTCGTGAACTTTTACTTGATGAAAATTACGAGGGAACATTAAGCGTTGGACAGCAACAAGTTCGTGCTGGCGCACATGTGCTTGATGTATCTGTTGGTTTTGCGGGTAGAGATGAAACTAAAGATATGCATAAAGTTATAAGTCTATATGCTCAAAAAATTGCCTTACCGTTAATGCCAGATTCAACACAAATAGCAGCACTCAAAGAAGCATTAAAACTAATAGGTGCTAAACCAATAATAAACTCTGTAAATCTTGAAGATGGGATTAAAAAATTTGATGAAATATGTTCACTTTCTAAAAAATTTGGTACCTCTTTGGTTTGCTTGGCAATCGATGAAGTAGGTATGGCTAAAACGATTGAAAAAAAGATAGAAATAGCACAAAGAATTTACGAAAGAGCCACACGTAAACATAATATCAATCCAAAAGATTTAGTTTTTGATCTTCTCACATTTACTCTTGGAAGTGGTGCAGAAGAGTATTATGATGCTGGAATAAATACAATAAAAGCCATCAAACAATTAAAAAACTTATATCCTGAAGTTAGTATCATTTTAGGCTTATCAAATATCTCTTTTGGACTAGATAAGGATGCTAGACCTTATCTTAACTCAATGTTTTTGCACCACTGCATCGAAGCTGGGTTAACAGCTGTTATTATAAACGTTAAGCATATAATTGCAATAAATAAAATCTCAAAGCAAGAGCAAGAGCTTTGTGATAATCTTATTTTTAACCGTAAAGCAAATGGTGAAGCATTATTTGATTTTATTGACTATTTTAGTGATAAAGAGAGTGTTGATCACGAGGTTGAAGATAAGATTTATAATGCTTTAAACGATGAACAAAAAATAGCTAAATTGTTATTAGATGGCGATAAAGATAGAATGTTGCCTTTAGTTGAGATAGCGCGACAAAAAATTGCTCCTGAAATTATTGTAAATAAGATATTAATTGATGCCATGAAGGTTGTTGGCGAACTTTTTGGCTCAGGACAGATGCAACTCCCTTTTGTACTTCAAAGCGCAGAAACTATGAAAAAAACGGTAGATTTTCTTGAACCATATCTTCCAAAAATAAAGAAAAAAACAGATACTATTTTAGTACTTGGAACCGTTAAAGGTGATGTTCATGACGTTGGTAAAAATCTTGTTGATATCATACTCTCAAATAATGGCTTTAAAGTTATTAATCTTGGTATAAAAGTAGAATTAGATCAATTCTTACAAGCTTTAAACAAAAACAGTGCAAGTGCGATTGGCATGAGCGGTCTTTTGGTTAAATCAACACAGGTTATGAAAGATAACTTAACTGCTTTACAAGAAGCTGGAATTAAAATTCCTATTTTACTTGGCGGTGCGGCTCTCACACGCTCATTTATCGATGAATATTGCCGTCCATTTTATGATGGACCAATTTTTTATTGTAAAGATGCTTTTGATGGTGTAACTGCTATGGGTCGCATTGAAAATAAAAATTTTGATACAAATCTACATCCTAATGCACCAATAACAAAAATTAAAGAAAAAAAAGAGGTTGTCATACCTGAATTTTCTAAATTAACAATGCCTTCACGTGATATTAAAGTACCAACACCACCTTTTTGGGGAAGACGCGAAATAAAACTAACTCATGCACAAATAGAGATGGCATTTAGTTGGTTAAATCATAAATTATTATTCAAAGCTCGCTGGGGATACAGCTCAAAAGGCATGAGTAAAGAGGTGCATCAAAAACAACTAGATGAGATTGTATGGCCAGCTTATGAGAGATTAAAAACAAGATTTTTAGATGAAAAGCTTTTTGAACCTACTATTATTTATGGATATTGGCCATGCAGAAGCAATGATAATAAATTATTAATTTTTGATGAGAGTGAAGGATATAGCAACGAAGATAATATAAATCGTGAAAATTTTACTGATGTATTTGCAAGAGCCATAGAAGAATTTACATTTCCAAGACAAAGACGCAAACCTCATCGTGCTTTAAGTGATTTTTTTCATCACGATAGACATGATGTGATAGCCTTTACATGTGTTAGTGCGGGGGCAAAATTAAGCGAAGTTGAACATCAAATATATGAAGATGGAAACTACACAGAATATTATCAATTTCATGGTCTTGGGGTCGAATTAGCAGAAGCGTTAGCAGAGATAGCACACAAACAAATAAGGCTTGATTTAGATATTGTAAAAGACGAAGGCAATACTTTAAGTGATGTGAGAATGAACAGATATCAAGGTGCTAGATACTCTTTTGGCTATGCAGCTTGTCCTAATTTAGAGTTGAACCGCCCTTTATTTAATCTTTTAAAACCTGAAGAATTTGGCATACAACTAAGTGAAACATTTCAAATTCACCCAGAGCAATCAACTTCAGCTTTAGTCGTTTATCATCCAAATGCAACTTATTATAATGTTTAAAGAGATTCTTTAAAATCATCTTCCCAGAAAAAATTTATCCAATCAGTCGCTTCATTAATCGTAAAATCTGGCTGGATAATGGAATCTTTTTTATAAAATAAAGTAGCTATTTTAAAATTACACTTTGGATATAGTTGAGATAGCTTTTGTTTTACATGCTTTAAGGTAATTCCACTATCTGCGATATCATCAACAATAAGCACCCTTATACTAGATATGAGATTGCAGTTTACATGCACAGATATCTTATCTCTTCTTATATCTTTATCATAAAATTTAGTACGAACTGATTGTATATTTCTAATATTTAATCCTTGTGAGATAGCATGAGTGAGCATAAGTCCACCTCTTGTAATTACTACAATCGTATCTGGAGAAAAAGGAATAATTTTACCAATTAGCTCACATGTGTCGCGTTTAAAGCTAGAGTAATCATAATATATCATGTTTACTCTACAATCACACTATTAAAATACTCATCTATGCTTACATGTATGCGTCCGCCACTATCTTTAAATACTAAATTATTTTTATTTAAATCTGATAATTTTTTTATTCCCATAATAGCCAATAAATTACGCATACTACTAATCATTTGATCATGATATCTCGCGATATGTCTTGATTTTTGCTCAACTAAAAAAGAGGCTCGTTTGCTTTTATCTTGGGTTGCTAATCCGACTGGACAATTTCTACCATTAGCACCTGAGCATTCACGTGCACGAATACAACCAGCGCTCATCATAAAAGCTCTAGCAATTGCCACGTAATCAGCTCCCATACCAAAAAGTACAGTTGCGTCATCTGGAGTTAATACTTTTTCACTAGCTATTAATTTTATTTTTCCACGAATACCACGTTCTCTTAATGCTGTATCTGCTATATGTAAAGCTTTTGTAATTGTCATACCAACTGACATCATCATCTCTAGCGGTGCGGTACCGCTTCCTCCGTAAGCACCATCAATCGTTATAAAATCTGGATAAGATAGTGATTTTTCATCTAGTCGTTTTGCAAGAAGATCCGCATACTCAATAAAATTTTCTTTAGTAGATAATACAATTTTTACACCAACTGGTTTTTGTGAAAGCAATTTTAATTTACCAATAAAATCAAAAAGTTCCTCAAGAGTATGAGCAAATGGAAATTGATTTGGACTAAAAATATCTTTATGTGGTTCAATGCCTCGGTAATATGCAACAGCGTCACTAACTTTGCATGCTAAAAGTTTACCACCCGTTTGTTTTGCACCTTGCGCCATTTTTATCTCAGTCATACGTGCAAAACGCATAACTTTTTGATAACGCTCTTCGTTAAACTCTCCATTTTTATGACGAACCCCATAAAGCCCGCTACCAATCTGAAGTATTATGTCTGGTATATCTTTTGGTATCTTTTTTGGAAAAGCCTCTATCGGTGCATTATAATTCACGCGAAAACAAACCAAACTTTTTTCATCAAAAAGATAAGTCTCCTCCTCTTTATTACCTATAACCATCTTACGATATATATCTATTGAAACTGAAACTCCAACTATTGGTCTTAATATTTTATACGCAAATTTTGCAAAAAAAGTTCCCTCCTTTACATCAAGAAAAGCATTATTTTTCTTATTGTATCTATGAGTATATAAAAAGTTGGTGGTTAACCCACCTTCACCTGTATTGATTGGAAAACCACCTAAATATGCACCTTTACTAAATGCGCGAGTACCCTCTGGTGAAATTGCCCCATCACTCATAGCACTTCTGCCAATTACAGAACTGCTCTTAAAGGGATATTTTAATTCTTCGCCAAAAGTTACACTAAATTTATCTTCTACTTCTGAAAGATTTAATACACAATTTACATTTTTAAAAGATAGTCTAGCACTTTTTATGGGCTGACCGACGGAAAAAGAGGCATAAGGCGATTTACTCTCAGCAGCATTATAAACCCATTTTACTTTATCAAAAGATTCATAAAATTTTTCATCAGCAAAATATTGACGCATGGGATCTCGTAGGAGATAAAAAAAATATCTCAAACGCCCAATTAGCGGATAATTTATAAGTAGCTGATTGTCACGTTGTATAAATCTATCATAAATAAATAATACTATTGATATGATTATAAAAAGTAACACAAATGCTTTAAACAAAAATATTAAAATTGAGAAATGTGGATCACTTAGTTTTTGCACAAAAGGAGCAAAAGATAAAAATTGCTCCATCTTTATACCTCTTTATCAAAAAATAAATAATCAAAACTAAATCTACCCGCTCCATTTGAAATAAAAATAAGTAAAAATATTAGATAATAAAGTGGTATCTCGAAGCCGTTATTGCCACAATCAAAGCCATTATATAAATGTACCGTTACTATTGCTACAATCATAACTATAATAAGCGGAATGGATATAAGCCTTGTAAAAAGTCCTAATGTTAATAAAACAACTCCTGTTATCTCCGTTGTTGCTGCCATATAAGCACTAAGTGCGGGAAAAGGTATGTCCATCGAGCCAAACCATTTAGTAACTGCATGCATATCATTCCATTTCATCATAGCTGGCTGATAAAATCCATAAGCAACAACAAGTCGCGCTAATAAAAGTGAGACTGATTTTAAATATTGACTCAATCTTGAAAACTCTATATATGATCGTCTTAAACTCATAATAAACTCCTATGATGGCATTGTAACCAAAAATATTTTATAATAATATCTAATATTTACCACAAAGAGCATAAAAAATTTTACTATTTTTTATTTTATATGCTAAAATACTGTATGGATATTCATACTTCATTAAAAAAATTTATATTACATTGGTTAGATATTTCTAATTCATCCTTACATATTTTCTCTTATCAACTTTTTGGCAATTCAATTTTAAAATGGATTTTTGTTATTTTTATATTTAGTATATTTTTATTGTTTAAAAACAGACTAATAAATCTTATACAAAAAATATTAAATATTCTACTAAAACAACTACGCTCAACAGTTTCTATTGCCCTGCTTAGTTGCATATATAAACCTATTAAATGGGCAGTATTATTGATAGGCTTTAAAGTATCTATCTCTATTTTAACATTTGACAAGTCATTAACAAAATTAACAACAGAGCTTTTTTATACATTAGAGATTATTTTATTTATCTGGGCATCTTTGCTTGTAATTGGCTTTTTACAAAAAAATCATGAGCAACTGTTTAATAAACAATATAATCAATCTACAAAAAATATTATTAATCTTTTTATGACATTTGTAAAAATTATTATTATTATTATTTTACTCATTATGATGTTAAAAGCTTGGGGATACAATCCAAGCACACTTCTTGCGTCACTTGGCATTTTAGGTATGGCGGCAGCTCTAGCCGCACAAGATACGACTAAAAATATTTTTGGTGCTATGATGATATTTATTGACAAGCCATTTAATATTGGTGACTGGATAAAAACCCTGAGTGTAGAGGGAACAATACAAGAGATTGGAATGCGCTCAACTAAAATAAAAACTTTTGAAGATGCTATTGTTAGTGTTCCAAATGGAGTTTTAGCAAATGAAGCCATTATTAATTGGACAAAAAGACAAAGGCGTCGTATTAAGATGAACATAGGGCTTACTTATTCAACAACTTCAACACAAATGACAAATATTTTAAAACAAATAAGAGAGTTACTTATGGCGGATGAGGATATACATCCACAAACTATTTTTGTAAATTTTTTAGATTTTAATGATAGCTCTCTTGGAATACTTTGTTATTTTTTCACAAAAACAGTTGATTGGGGAGAATATATGAATATACGTGAGAGAATTAATCTTGAATTTATGAGAATAGTTGAAGAAAATGGTTCATCTTTTGCATTCCCTTCAAGAACCATTTATCTACAAAACCAAAAATAGATTAAAAAAAGAATAAGTAATAAGTAGTATAATTATAAAAAAGGTGTCATTTATGAAAAAAATTTATTCAGTTTTATTGATTTTATCGGCTTTATTCGCTTTAACTGGGTGTGGTAGTACGCCAAAGCCAAACGAGCAAGGTGATTTTAGATGTCATCAAGATGGAACATTAGCACCACAATGGACATGTACTCCTAAAAGTAATGATAGTACAATAGTAGGTCTTGGAAGTGCGCCTTTGAGTAAAGCTGGAATAAACTTTACAAGAGTAAACGCTATGGCACAAGCACGAAATGATTTAGCATTTCAAATTCAAACAAAAGTAAAAGCTAAAGTTGCACAATTTGTGCGTGCTACTGGCGTAAAAGATAATGAAACTGTTGATGCTGTTTCAACACAAGTATCACGACAGTTGGCTCAAATCAATTTAAAGAACACAAAGCAGTTAAAATCATGGCAAAATCCTAAAAATGGGACACTGTTTGTATTAATAGGTACTTCTGTTAAATCTGTAAACCAAGCAGTTAAAAATAAAATTGTACATAGTAGCTATAAAAATACTAATGCTTTATGGCAACAATTTCAATCTAAAAATGCCCTAAAACAGCTAAATAAAGATTTTCCTACAAACTAAATATCTCTTTTGGCTATAATTGCATAAAATATCTATCTTGAGAGATGCTATGAAAAAAATTGCAATTATTGGTCAGCCAAATGTTGGTAAAAGTTCGCTTTTTAATCGTCTAATTAAAAAGCGTGATGCTATCATTTCAGAAGAAGCGGGGACAACACGTGATGTAAAACGCCGTGTGATTACCATTTTAGATAAAGAGGTAATGCTCCTTGATACTGGCGGACTTGATAAGGGTTGTGAACTTTTTGATAAAATTGCAGAAAAATCTCTTATAGCTGCAAATAATGCAGATATTGTCTTATACATGGTTGATGGAAAAAGTTTACCAGACGAACATGATAAAAAACTTTTTTATAAACTTCAAACGCTAAAAAAAGATATAGCACTCGTTGTCAATAAAATAGATAATGACAAAATGAAAGAAAAGCTCTGGGAATATTATGAATTTGGAACTGACAGTATCTTTGGTATCTCAGTTGCACACAATCGCGGTACGAGTAAATTAATTGATTGGTTATATCAACTCATTCCGAATGAAGATAAAATTATTGAACCCCAAATTTTAGAAGATTTATCTTCACAAAAAAAAGATGAAAAGCAAAATAATAATGAAGATGGGCTTTTAATCGATATGGAAGATAACTCCATTTTTGGTATGAATGATATGATTAAAGAGTTTAATCCACAAGATATCAATCATATAAAAATAGCAATTATTGGTAGAGTAAATGTTGGCAAAAGTTCACTGCTTAATGCTCTTTTAAATGAAGACAGGGCAGTAGTTAGCTCAGTTGCTGGAACAACTATCGACCCTATTGATGAGAGTATAAACTATAAAGATAAAATGCTTACTTTTGTTGATACAGCTGGGATTAGAAGACGCGGAAAGATTGAAGGCATAGAAAAGTTTGCTCTTATGCGGACACAAAATATGTTAGATAACGCAAATATGGCACTACTTGTTCTTGATGCATCTGAGCCTTTTTTAGATTTAGATGAAAAAATTTCAGGTTTACTTGATAAAAACTTTTTAGCTTCAATTATTGTGTTAAATAAATGGGATATATCTAAAAAAGAGGAACATGAAAAAATCCTTCAAGAGGTGCGCGATAGATTTAAGTTCTTACATTATGCACCAATTATAACTCTCTCAGCAAAAAGTCATCTAAGAGTTGATAAACTTTATGAGATGATTTTACAAGTAAATGAAAATTATTCCAGACGTATATCAACCTCTAAAATAAATGAGGTTTTAGATTTGGCTATGCGTCGCCATCAGCTCCCATCAATGCATGGACAAGTAATCAGAATATATTATGCAACCCAATATCAAACAAGACCACCAAAAATAGCTCTGATTATGAATAAGCCAAAAGGTCTACACTTTACATATAGAAGATATCTAATCAATAAATTGCGTGAAGCGTTTGATTTTACTGGCACGCCTGTTTTGTTTAAGGCAAAAAGTAAATAATGAGTACCTTTAAAATGGCTTAAATGTTACCATAGCAACAATTAAAAGCATTAAAATAGTTGGAATTTCATTATATATTCTAAAGAATTTTCCACTTTTTTTGCATCTTTTTTCGGCTAAATGTTTTCTGATAATATTTAATGAAAAGAAATATATAATAAGTAAAAATACAAGAAATAACTTCACATGTAACCAGCCACCGGTCCTAAAAAGATCTACTTTATACACTTCATAATAATCAAAAATTAAAGCCACTCCACTAAGTACTGTTGCCCACATGGCGGGAATTCCTATATACTTATATAATTTATATTCCATAATCTTAGCAACTTTTGTAAAACCTTCATTTTTTTCATGTTCTTTATGATAAACAAATAAGCGAGGTAGATAAAAAAGTGCGGCAAACCAAGAGATAAAAGAGATAACATGAAACCAAATCAACCAATTAAACATAAATAACCTTTAAAAAACTTTTTGAACATAATAGCAAATAAAGTTTGAACCACCATGTTTTACGTTATTAATAAGCCCAAAGATGCCGGAGCGATGTTTTAAATAAACACCTAAATATGTATGAAAAAATGGTTTATAATGTATCAATCTTCCAGCATCAAAATCTAAACTCAGCTCAATATAATTTAAATAATGTGACACATGTCCATGATTTACTTTTGCATCTTGCTTTTCTACTTGCAACGTTCCATAAGTATATGAAGCACCTTCTGCTGCACCAAAACGTACTTGATTATGTAAAAAATTAAATTTATAATATCCTTTTAAACAGATAGTATTTTCATAAATATCTTTATTGTAATCATTTTCTAAAAATTTTGATAATCCAGCCTCTATGTAAATATCTAATGGGAAATTATAAAAATTATTTACTAGCTTATAGCCACTGCTAATATTTATAACATGCGTTTTATAAGGACTTGGTGCTGTTGTCCCCATGATGATATCACCAAAATTCTTAGCATCAGACCTACCATACGCCAATCGTAAATCGTACTCGTTACCTGAGGCAAAAGTAGCTATACAACTAAATAGTAATAAAATAGCTACTTTTTTTATACTATTCATCTATTACTTCAAGATCTTTTAAAGATTTATTTTTATGATCTGTTAATTTATCGTGCAATCTTCTAAGAGCTTTGGTTGTTCTCTCTATTGCTAAATCAATTGCCGTATCTAGATTTTCATCGCTTTGATTTATCACTACTGGAGGCACATGTGCAACAACAATTTCAAACTCTACTGCTACTTCGTTTTTTTCTTTAACAATATTAACATTATAACTTGAGGCATTAAGGTCATATTTTCTAAAGCTGTCAATTGCTGTATTTATATGTGCTTTTAATCCATCTGTCAATGTAATATCTTTTGCTCTAATATTTACGCTCATTATCTATCCTTTTTTAACCCAAATTATACAATAGAAAATTAAAATTAGCTATAATTTCAACTGATTTTAATAGGGATAAAAAATATGAGACTTTTAACAGGCATACAACCCTCTGGCGATTTACATATTGGCAATTATTTTGGCTCAATTAAGCCTATAATTGATGCTCAAAATACAGATGAGATTTTTGCCTTTATAGCAAACTATCATGCTATGACCACTATTCATGATGGTAAAAAATTAGCCAAGCTTACCATGCAAGCAGCAACCGACTTTTTAGCTCTTGGCATGGATGTAGACAAATCGACATTTTGGGTGCAATCTGATGTCAAAGAAACATTGGAGCTTTACTGGATACTTTCATCTTTTACATCAACTGGACTCTTAGAGCGTGCTCATAGCTACAAAGATAAAGTAGCTTGTGGCTTTGCAACTAATCATTCGCTTTTTTCATATCCTGTTTTAATGGCGGCAGATATTTTACTATTTTCGCCAGATATTATTCCCGTTGGCAAAGATCAGATTCAACACGTTGAAATTGCACGCGATATTGCTATAAAATTTAATAATAATTATGGTGATATTTTAAAAATACCAACATACAAAGTTGATGAAAATGTTGCAACCGTGCCAGGTATTGATGGGCGAAAAATGTCAAAGAGCTATAATAACACCATAAATATTTTCGGAGAACAAAAAGCACAAGTAAAAAAGATAAAAAAAATTATAACACAAAACGTACCACTTGAAGTACCAAAAGAATATCTCTCTTGTAATGTTTATAATATCGCAAAACTTTTTTTAAATGAGCAAGAGTGCCTTGTTTTACAACAAAGATACAAAAAAGGCGGTGAAGGTCATGGACATTTTAAACTTTATTTATCCGAAATTATATGGGAATATTATGAATTATTTAGACAAAAGCGAAACTATTATCAAGCTCACCAAGATGAAGTAAGAGATATTTTAAATATCGGTGCACAAAAAGCAAAACAAAGTGCTAAAGAAATTATAGACAAAGTAAGAAATGCGACAGGCATAGCGTATTAAGGGCTTAAGTAAAAATTACACCCCCAAAATTACACCCCTGTGAGTGAATCTCCACTTTTATGATATACTTCTATCACTAAAAAGTGGAGTTAATAAATGCCTACAAGATTACGAGTAGATTTAGCTGGGTATCATCCAGGGGTGTAGTTTAATAGATGAAATAGTTTCGGGTATAGTTACAATTAAGTCTATTATATTGATAATTTTTTATAAATAGGTTATAATAAAAAAGAACCTAAAATAACAACAATGGGATGTAAAGATGTTTAGTTGTGTAAGAAATAAGCAAATAATGAATAATGAAAATTTTACTATTTTGATAGTAGAAGATTCCAGAGTAATCAACAATACTTTGACAGCAAGATTGAGAAAGATGGATTTTAATTGTTTTCAGAGCTATGACCTTGCACAGGCACGAAATATTTTAGAAGAAGAAAATGAAATTTCTCTTGTTATTCTTGATTTGCATCTTCCAGATGGAGAAGGCGAGGATTTAATTGAAGAAATCAAAGAAGCGAATAAATCGACTAAAATTGTTATATTTACATCTGAAAATGATCTTTTAAGACGGGATGAGCTGTTTCGACTTGGAATATTGGATTATCTTTTAAAAGGGAAAAATGCAAATTTAACCATAAAAGAGATTTTAACTATTATTGAAAGTATACAGATTAATCCTAGTTATACACTTTTGATAGTAGATGATTCTCGTGTGATAAGAAGGATGATGCATAAAATTTTATACTCTTGTGGATATACTATTCTTGAGGCACAAAATGGTGCTGAAGCTATTCAAAAAGTGGCGGAAGAAAATGTGGATTTAATGCTACTTGATATGCAGATGCCGGACATGACTGGTTTAGATGCATTGAAACAGATAAAACAAGATGAGAAAAATTTTCATTTGCCTGTGTTTATGATTTCAAGCACTTTAGACATAGAAGTAATGAGAGATGCCTACAAAGCCGGAGTGCTGGACTACTTTAAAAAACCTTTTTCCCCTGAAGAGTTAAAGTTAAAAGTTGAACAGGTCATTCGACAAAAGCAGATTGAAACAGATTTACAATGCAGTATAAAAGCAAGTGCATTATGTAAAAATTTCCTCAATGAATTCTATGCGAGTGCAATATTTTATGCAGATTCAAAAGTAAAATATACAAACGAAAAGTTTCAGAATGAATTTGGAAAAAATATTTCAAATATGGCGCAAGCTTTTGAAAATTTTCAACCAGAGCTGATAGAAGATATAATGATTGCTATGAAAAATCATCAAAGCTATAATAATACAGTTGTTGACCGAGAAAACAAAAACTATCTTGTTAAAGTATTTCCCATAGAACAAAAAGAATTTCTTCTCTCATTTGAGAAAAGTAATAGAGTTTAAATTTCCTGAAATTCCTCATAGATAGCTTTTATTTCATCAATATTTGCTATAAAGTAATCAACTATCTGAGGGTCAAAATGCTCTCCTTTTTCTTCAATCAAAAGATTGACTGCTTTTTCAAAGCTCCACGCCTCTTTATACGGTCGGTCTGAAGTGAGTGCATCAAATACATCGGCAATAGCTACTATACGGGCATATAAAGGAATTTCTTCACCACTAAGCCCTTTTGGGTACCCTTTGCCATTATATTTTTCGTGATGTGAAAGTGCGATGATTTCTCCAGCTTGTAAAAAAACATTTTCTTTTCCATGCAGTATTTCTGCGCCTATGGCGGAATGCTTTTTCATTTTTGTAAACTCATCTTGGGTGAGTTTACCGGGTTTGAGTAAAATAGCATCATTGATGCCTATTTTACCAATATCATGCAGAGGTGCTGCATAATATATAATATTTTGTTCTTCTTGGGAAAGTCCACATGCTTTGGCTAAAAGTTTTGAATAGTGAGAAACTCTAGCAATATGGCTTGCCGTCTCTGGGTCTTTATGCTCTGCTGCTTTTGAGAGCACTTCGAGTGCTTCATATTTACTTTTTTTGAGTGCGGCAGTGGCGGTTTCTACTCTTGTTGTCAACAACTCATTGAAGCGTTGTGTCAAATTGAGTGAAGTTTTTAACTCTAATATATTGTGCAAACGCAGTTTAAAAACTATAGGAGAGATAGGTTTTATTAAAAAATCAGTGACACCTATTTGAAGTGCTTTGTGCATCATTTCGTTGTCATTGTTGGCTGTAATCATAATGCTTACCAAATCAGGATAGTATTCTTTTGCCGTTTCTAAGAGTTTTATACCATCCATTTCCGGCATATTAAAATCAGTAATGAGTGCATCAATACTATTTTGTTGTATGTATTGTAAAGCTTCTGGTGAGTTGCTAAAAGTAGAAACATTTTCATAGCCTTCACTCTCAAGTATGTTTTCCAATAACAAAAGGTTGACAATTTCATCATCGACTACGACAATATTTAATTTATGATACATTTTTTAAGCCATCCTCTAATAGTTGGATATAATTATTTATGATTTTAATTTTATCATTATAGCTAATCTCGATGTTATTTTGTATATCATCTTCTATCTGTTTCATTATGGCAGCAATCTCATCTAAAGCCAGTGTCGAGGCAGAGCCTTTAAGTTTATGTGCCAAATGTAAAATGTGTTCAATATCATTCGCTTGAAACGCTTTTTCAAGCTCTTGTACGGAGCTGTGCAGGTTTGTTGTAAATGCACTGAGTAATTTTATGATGATTGCATCATCGAGTTCTAAGCGTATTTTAATTTTGTCGAGCAGTTCATTAAAATCGAAATCTTGTGTTTTTGTTTCTTCAAGCGGTGCATAGTTTGTAAGCACTCTTTGCAACTCTTTGACTTCTATAGGTTTTGCTATGTAGTCATCCATGCCGGCTGCAAGAAATCGCTCTTTGTCTCCTTTTATTGCATTGGCAGTCAAGGCAATAATAGGAATATGATATTCAAGTTTTTGACGGATTAGTTTGGTTGCGTCAAGACCATTCATATTTGGCATATTGACATCCATAAATATCATATCATAGCTTGTTTGTGTTGCTTTTTGTACAGCTTCTTCGCCATCATGTGCGAATTCATAGGAAATATTTGGGTATTTATCTAGCAACGACTCGACGAGCATACGGTTGATGTCGTAATCTTCTGCGACAAGAATTTTTAATTTTTGCGTAAGAGTATGTTTGTCCTCTTTATGCATGGACGTATGGTTTTGCATTTTAGATAACAGAAAATTGTATAAATTTGAGCCAAACGATCCATCAAATGTAAGGTTTATGCAATCTAAATATTCGTTGTTACATCTATCGCTAATACAAATAATCTGCTCTCTCGGTAAAATTTCACGTGCCTGCATTCCTATTTTCGTATTAAGTGTAAGCACAATACTGTTTTGCGAGAGTGATTTCATAAGGTCACTTTTCTTTGCTATTTGTTTATAATCCAAATGAAAAGAGTCGAATGTCTTTGCTATCATCTCTGTAACAAAGGTATTGTCGTCTTCGATGATACAAAGTGTATAGTCTGATAAGAGATTTTTCAGGGTTTGACTGCTGTTACATTTTTCAAATTCCAAATTAAAGAAAAATGTTGTGCCTTTTCCTTGTATGGACTCTACATGTAACTTACCGCCAAACACTTTTACTAAGTCAGTGCTGATAGTTAAACCTAAACCTGTTCCGCCAAATTTACGGGTTGTCGACTCATCAGCCTGAGAAAATGGCTTAAAGATTGTCTCAAGTTTTTCTCTTGCTATGCCTATACCCGTGTCGCGAACACTAAAACGTATCGTCTGAAAATCATCATTTGCCTTAATCACTTCTGTCTCAAGAGTGACCTGTCCATGTTCGGGCGTAAATTTGATGGCATTGGAGAGTAAATTTGTGATAATTTGTCTTAGCCTTGTCGGGTCACTTATGATGCATTCAAACATCTTTGTATCAAACTTATTAATATATACGAGAGATTTTTGTTCCGCTAAAGATTTTAGCAGTGTATAAGTGGTGTTTAATTCTACATAAGGATTTAGTTCAATACTTTCTAACTCTATTTTATTGTTCGCAATTTTTGATGAATCGAGGATGTCATTAATGATACTTAAAAGTGTACGGGTAGAGCTGTTGATAATGTCGACATATTTTTTTTGTGTATCTGAGAGTTCAGTACTTTGTAGGAGTTCTGCAAAGCCGAGAATACCGTTCATCGGCGTCCTTATTTCATGGCTCATATTTGCCAAAAACATTGCCTGCGCCACTTCTGCTCGCTGTGCTTTTTGTTTTGCTTGCTCAAGTTCGGTGATGTCGTTAAAAGTATGAATCATATAAGTTGTTTCATCATCATATACAACCTCACGAGATTTTACATTATATATACGTTCTTTATTATTTGCATCCATCATTGCTGCAAAATGAATTTTATAAGGTTCTTTGAGTATCGGATCAAACCACATTTTTGGTTTCTTGTTCTTTTGTAAATAGCCCTCTTTTTCAAGAAAAAGATCACAAATACACTCATGCCAACTTGTAAAACTTTCTAAATCTTCATAGCCAAAAGTTTTGTAAAAAGCCTGATTTGCTTTGTTAATTCTTTTGTTTTTCGTAACAATGATTATATTTTCTTCATTGTCAAGGAGCATATTACTAAAGTTTAATTGATTTTCATAGGCTTTTTTACTTTTGACAACATCTGTTATATCCTGTCGAATTGCCATATACTCTGTTATCGTATGGTTTTGGTCAAAAATAGGAAAGATATGAGATTTTACATAGTAGATAGAACCGTCTTTTGCCCGGTTTGAAAGATTATCGTGCCAAACATTCCCTTTGGTAATAGTTGCCCATAAATCTTTGAAAAGTTGTGCATCAGCAAGTGGATGGCGTATTATATTATGCGATTTTCCAAGGAGTTCACTTTTTTTATAGCCGCTGATTTTTTCAAATTGTTCGTTTACATAAGTTATTTTACCCTGTAAGTCCGTTCTTGAGATGATAACGACACTGTTAATATCCTCTAAAAATTCATTAAACTTAAATTTTGTTGTATCAAATGCTTTTTGCTGTTGTTGTAGGTTTTTGGAAACATAGTCTATGAGGTGTAGTGTCGCTCGTTCAGTTAATCGCTCTGTTGGTAGAAATTCTTTTTTTACTATGGTTTTTTCTGTATAAGAGACTGTTTGTTTTTCATACAAAAAAAGAAGAGTGTTGGTCATATTAAGCATAGCCGAATATTTAGAGCTACCGTAAAATTCTCCATACGTGAAAAAACCAGCTGTAGGTGCGAGTTGCGCTATACTGGAAAATGCTTTTTCTAGCGAAAACGATAAAAATTGTTTTCGTGCCGCACATGAGTAAACAAAGGCAGCTTGAAACTTCTTGTTTGCAATAGTAAGATTTTTTTGAGGATGGTAATTGTTTACTGCTGTCGCACTCCCTAAGCCAAAACTTACTTGATCACCTTCATGAACAAGTCCTGCATAAAGGATGCTCTCATCATCGAGTATATTTATCATCGCTCTAGCAATTATTACACCATTTTCTTGTTTTAGTAGAGGAAATTCAGTTGCCGAAATCGGCATATTTTGAACAACTTCTTCGCCTAAAACTTCTGCATAGAGTGCTTTTATAGGTTTGTTGTTGATTTCATACACTCTGTTACCTTGTGCTTTTGTAATAGTAAAAGTTGGACCGACTGCTTTCCAACCTAAATTATAATCATGGGAAACTTCAAGGTCTTTTCCGTTTAAGGCAACGGCTACAGCTCCTTTTTTATGAATTTTATTGTTGTAAATTACAAAAGTATTGTCAAACGTAAAAAGGTCTGCTGACATACCGCCTGCTATAAGAACGTGCTTTTTATTGAGAGAATTAAACCCATTTAAATATTCCTCTCCGATGTGTGAAAGTCCATCAACAAAAGAGATGATACATTTTGTATCGTCTTTTAAAAGTTCATTGGCAACTTTTGCACCAAGCTGATGAGAGTTTTCATCGTCCATATAAAGTGCCTGTAAGGTAGTTTTCTCAAAAATAGAGATACTTAACACTACACTTTTTTCAAGCATTTTGCCTTCAAGAATTTCACCTGCACTAGAAGCCCCTATAAGCTTTGCGTTTGGAAGTATGGCACAGACATTAGTTGCAATGGATTCAAGCTCTTTTTTATCCTCTAAAGAGGTGAACATTTGTATGAGAATTTTATCATCAAAAAGGCTCACATTGTTTACATGTAAATAGTCCAAGAACTCTTTTTTTGAGCTATAATTATAGTTAAGTTGTTTCATAAGTATTTCTCATAATTTTTTTTGTTTATTTTAGCAAATAAATACTTTATCTGACATTTGTCCTTTTCATCGGTGGTTTGAAAATTAAAATTACAAATTACACCCCCACAAATTACACCCCTGTGAGTGAATCTCCACTTTTATGATATACTTCTATCACTTAAAAGTGGAGTAAATACATGCCTACAAGATCGAGACATATCCTAAATGTTGTGTCCAACAGTAACACTCTAACTAATTTTCCTCCT
>CAYYRS010000008.1:0-90977 GCA_964474335.1 uncultured Campylobacterales bacterium | reverse complement strand
CCTATGAAACTTTCTTTGGTAGCTTTTTTAATTCCTCTGTGATCATCACTAATAAAAACTATTTATGAAGATAGCCATACAAAGTTTGTATTTCACTTTTAGTAAAATAATATCTAGGCATCGCAAAAGTATGCCTATTTAATGAGTTATAAAATACCTTAAATGTTAGATTAGTTATATCGCTACCTCTAAGTTGCTTCTGCTGACCTTTTACCATATATACAGCTATAAGCTTGCCATGTCCATGCGCGCCATGGCAATTTTGGCACCCTATCCCTCTTGGATGTTTATATAATAATGAAGCATACTCAGTTTGTGTAATAAAAGATGTCCCTCCAAATAGATATAAATTTATTAATATTAACAAAACAATTCTCATCCAAAGCACCTTTTTAGTCAATTAACGCTATATTATCAAAAAAATTATTTATGGTGAGTTAAATGCAGATATTAGATGGTAAAAAATTGGCCTTAAAAATAGAATATGAAATTAAAAACGAGACACAGCTTCTAAAACAAAAAATTGGAAAAGTTCCTGGTTTAGCAGTAATTTTAGTTGGTAGCGATCCAGCTAGTCGTACCTATGTTAACATGAAAAAAAAAGCATGTGATAGAGTCGGATATTACTCTATAACCCATGAAATGCCTATGGATATTTCACAAGAAGCTATAGAAGAAACAATAAGCATGATGAATCAAAATCCAAATATTGATGGTATTTTAATTCAATTACCGCTTCCAAAACAAATTGATACAACGAAACTACTTGAATTGGTTGCACCAAATAAAGATATTGATGGTTTCCATCCGTATAATGTAGGCAGGCTCACAACTGGACTTGACGGCTTTGTTCCTTGTACTCCTCTTGGCGTTATGTATCTATTGCATGAATATAACATTGATGTAAAAGGGAAAAATTGTGTCGTTATAGGAGCATCAAATATTGTTGGCAAACCTATGGCATCACTACTTTTAAATGCAAACGCGACAGTTGAAATATGTCATATTTATACTGATAATTTAAAAAAACACACATTAAACGCTGATATTATACTTGTAGGTGTTGGCGTTATTGATTTAATCAAAGAAAATATGGTTAAAGATGGCGTAATTATAATTGATATAGGTGTCAATCGAGCAAGCAATGGTAAATTAGTCGGCGATGTAGATTTTAAAAATGTTAGTCAAAAATGCTCCTTTATAACTCCTGTACCTGGTGGAGTTGGTCCTATGACAATCGCTATGCTTCTTAGCAATACACTAAAAGCTACAAAATTACACAACAAGGTTAAATAGTGAAAAACTTTTTTTTAAAATTATATCGATTTTCAAACTCTTGGACTGGAACGGTTGTTATTGTTTTATTTATTATCTTTTTTATAGCACAGGCCTTTGTAATTCCTAGTGGCTCCATGAAAAATTCGCTTTTAATTGGCGATCACCTTTTTGCTAAGAAATTTGTTTTTGGAATACCAACACCTTTTGTTCCTTTTGTAGAGTGGTCACTCACGCCTTGGACTAAAAACCTACATTTAATCGATGGTGGTACACCAAAACGTGGTGAAATTGTAATTTTTAGATACCCAAATAATATCAAACTTCATTATGTAAAGCGATGTGTGGCACTTCCTGGTGATGAATTGTTTTTACAAAATAAAAATTTATATCTTCATCCTTATGAGGGCAAAGCCTATATATTAAAGCATTACAAAGGCGATATTATCATCAAAAAAGATGGTTTATTATGGGTTAAAAATCCTTATATGAAACTTTATCACGGTATTCATCATGATTTGAGCATGACAAGCGATACTCCTGTACTTCTTTCAAATCATGGAGGCATGGAGATCATAAATACTCAAGCAAAATATGATATGATACTTCGTAATATATATAGATTGCCATCAAACATTAGATTATTACAACATAATCCAGTATTTCAAATACCAATTATAAAAGTACCAAAACATGATTATTTTATGATGGGTGACAATCGTGATCATTCAGACGATAGTCGTTTTTGGGGATTTGTTCCTTATGCAAATCTAGTTGGTACTCCATGGTTTATCTATTTTAGTATTCAAGATAGAAGTTATAAAGATATGTTAAATGGTAGCACTCATCAAAATCCAAATCATAACGGTTTAAAAAAAGCATGTGGTAAAGTAGATATTTTCTCAAAACAATGTAAAAATATTTGGGATAAAAAAATGATGTATCATATTAGATGGGATAGAATGTTTAAAACGCCATCCACACTTGGACAGGATTCTTATGTTACGCGTGCAGCGGCAATGCAGTAGAGAAAAAATTTATGAATGAAATTAAAATTATACAAATAATAGCCTCTATTATAGCTCTTTTAATAGCCATAATAGGTCATGAGATAATGCATGGATATGTTGCATATAAATATGGAGACATGACAGCCAAAAACGCTGGGCGCTTATCGATTAACCCTTTAGTTCATATAGATATGTTTGGTTCTATCATCGTTCCTGCACTTTTATATTTTGTACCACTGCTTATGGGTGTAAATAGTGGCTTTATTTTTGGATGGGCAAAGCCTGTTCCAATTGACATGCAAAAAGTTATCGAACGTGGTGGATATAATGCTGCCATGGGAGTTAGTTTAGCTGGGATTGTATATAATTTTACATTAGCAGTATTGTGCTCAATTATACTTGTTGCCATGAGCGTACCAACTGCTTCTGACTCTTTTATTTATATATTTTTTTATATAACTGTTATGCAGCTAGTTGCTATTAATGTTATTCTTGGGATATTTAACCTTCTTCCAATTCCGCAATTTGATGGAGCTCATTTTTTAATGTATCTTGCATTAAAATTTAATAACATAAATATAGCTCAAAAGTTTTATAAATTAGAACGTTATGGTATGATTATAGTTGTTATTATTTTGATAACACCTTTAAAAGAATATCTTTTAATTATACCTGTAAGATTTATCTTAAGTTTATTATTATAAGGAGTGCATATGAAATTTTATATAGCAACTGATCATGCTGGTTTAGAGCTTAAAAACTATACAGTTAAATTACTACTTGATAAAGGTTACGAGATAGAAGATTTAGGACCTTTTAATAAAGATAGAGTAGATTATCCAGATTTTGCAATCAAAGTAGCAAAAAGTGTTCAAAATGACTTAAATGCTCAAGGTATTTTAATTTGTGGTTCAGGAATTGGTATGAGCATAACTGCAAATAGATTTAAAGGTATCCGTGCTGCTTTATGCCACGATGCTTACACAGCTAAAGTAGCAAAAGAACATAATGATGCAAATATTTTATGTTTTGGTGAGCGTATAATTGGTCAAGGTGTAGCTGAGTCAATCATAGATTCATGGTTAATATCTAAATTTCAAGGTGGCAGACATCTAAAGCGTGTTGAAAAAATTGAAGCCGCACAAGATTAATTAGATGTTTGCTTCTTGGTCACTTTTAACAGTTCTTTGCGTTATTGCGATATATCTTTTTGTAAAGATGTTTTATTTTAAAAGTATTACATTAAAAGAGCAAAAAAGTAATAAAATGATGAAATTAACACTGCAAGAAGCTGAGTTACTTATAAGAAAATATCAGATACAACTGCAGCGTGCTCTTGGCAATATTGATATCTTAAGTAATGAATTAAATAAATTAAGAACTGAAATTAAAACTTTAAAACAGCGCAATTCTAAATATAGACTCCAAACTGATAGATTAAATTCTAAGATAAAAGAACTCGAAAATAGGCTAGATGCTTTAATTTAAAAGTATTTCTAAAGGAAGAGATAATGAAAAAAGAAGATTTACAAATTATAAAAAACTCTATAAGAGATATACCAGATTTTCCAAAACCTGGTATAGTCTTTAAGGATATAACAACTCTTTTAAATAATAAAAATGCTTTTCACATTCTCATGAATCATCTGAAAAATAGATATAAAACATATAATTTGGATTTTATCGCTGGTATTGATGCTCGTGGCTTTATTTTTGGGGCAGCACTTGCGCAGATGCTTGATATTGGCTTTGTTCCGATACGTAAAAAAAATAAATTGCCATATACAACTATTTCGGAAAAATACTCTCTTGAGTATGGTTTCGATGAAGTCGAAATTCATATAGATGCGTTTAGAGACATAAAAAATGCTAGAGTTTTATTAATTGACGATTTAATAGCAACAGGCGGAACCGCCAAAGCTGCGGTCTCACTTATAAATAAAACTGAAGCTAAGTGTGTTGAAGCATGCTTTATTTTAGGTTTAAATTTTTTAAATGGGCAAGATATAATTCAGCAACAAGCACCAATATATACAGTTTTAGGCATTGATTAATGTATTATATACCATCACCATCAAAGTATGACCCAGATAAAAATGGGCATTTTGGAAAATTTGGAGGTCGCTATGTGCCTGAAACACTAATGCCGGCACTACTTGATTTAGATAAAGAATATCAAAAAATACGATTTGATAAAAATTTCTGGGGCGAAGTTGATTATTATTTAAAAGACTATGTTGGTCGCCCATCTCCATTATATTATGCAAACAATCTCTCAAAAGAGTTAAATGCTAAAATTTATCTAAAACGTGAAGATTTAAATCATACAGGAGCGCACAAAATAAATAACGTTATAGCTCAGGGATTAATGGCCAAAAAACTCGGATATAAAAAAGTAATTGCTGAAACTGGTGCTGGTCAACATGGCGTGGCTACTGCTACAATTGCTGCTTTGCTTGGGCTTGAATGTGAAATTTTTATGGGTGCAAAAGATGTTGCACGTCAAGAATTAAATGTATTTCGAATGAAACTTCTTGGTGCAAAAGTTAATTCTGTAACGAGTGGTTCTAAAACTTTAAAAGACGCCATGAATGATGCTATACGCCACTGGGTAACAAATACTAGAGATACTTTTTATATCATAGGTACAGTTGCAGGTCCTCATCCATATCCGCTGATGGTACGTGACTTTCAAGCAATAATTGGTTACGAAGCAAGAGCTCAGATATTACAAAAAGAAAATGCTTTACCAGATTACATCGTTGCATGCATCGGTGGCGGAAGCAATGCTATTGGTATGTTTTCACATTTTTTAGATGATAAAGATGTTACATGCATAGGTGTTGAAGCTGGTGGTATGGGTCTTGATACCACAAAACATGGATGCTCTTTACAAAAAGGACGCCCTGGTGTTTTGCATGGTCAGATGAGTTATCTACTTCAAGATGGGGATGGACAAGTCTTAGAGGCTCACTCTATTTCTGCTGGACTTGATTATCCAGGAATTGGGCCGGAACATTCTTTTCATAAAGAAAATAAAACTATTCGTTATGGTAACGCTACAGATCAAGAAGCACTAGATGCCTTTGTTTGGCTATCTCAAAAGGAGGGTATCATTCCCGCGTTAGAGAGTGCGCATGCCATAGCTTATCTTAAAAAGATAAAAAACATACAAAATAAGCTAGTAATTGTAAATTTATCTGGTAGAGGTGATAAAGATATGATTCAAGCAAAAGAGTTATTAAATTTTAATTAGGAAAAAATATGAAAATAAAGTTACAAAATAAAAAGATTAAAGATATAAAGTGTGATATTGAGATAATTTTACTTGATAAGCATCAATTAAAACAACACAAACTAGTAAAAATCTTAAAATTAACTGGCTTTGATGCAAAACAAGATAGTGTCTGTTTTTTACATGAACAAAAAATTCTATTTTGTGGTATTGAGACATTTGCATCTGAAAATATAAGAACATCATTAACTACATCGATAAAAGTACTAAAATCAACAGCTTATAAATCTGCTAAAATAAATGCCTTATCGCAAAATAATATTTCTGCTTTAGTTGATGGTATTATTTTGGGTGGCTATAAATTTACTAGATATAAATCATCTAATGATAAAAGTACTTTTACTACCATAGAAGTAGCGATAAATACTTTAGATTATCAATCAGCTAAAAAAGCTTTTGATAACGCTATAATCATAGCAAAAGCAACTAATTTCACAAGAGATCTAGTAAATACTGCTCCACAAGATTTAAACCCAAAAGTTTTAACTAAAATTGCCAGTGAATTAGCTGAAAAAAATAATCTTACATGCAATATATTAAATGAAGCTAAACTAAAAAATGAGTCTATGAACGCAATGCTTGCAGTTGGTCGTGCATCAATACATGAATCTCACCTTATACATCTTTGCCATAAACCAAAAAATCCAAAATATGTCATATCTCTTGTTGGTAAGGGCTTAACTTACGATAGCGGTGGACTTAGTTTAAAACCTGCTAGTTCAATGGTCACTATGAAATTAGATAAATCTGGTGCGTGTGCAGTTCTTGGAATTTTAAAAGCTGCTAGTGAGCTAAATTTACCAATTGAAGTGCATGGTTTTATCGGTGCGGTTGAGAACATGATAGGTGGTGATGCATATAAACCAGACGATATCTTAGTATCAAAAAGTGGTACAACCATTGAAGTAAGAAATACAGATGCGGAGGGTAGATTAGTTTTAGCGGATGTTTTAACCTATGCACAAGAAAAAATAGATGCAGATTATCTTTTTGATTTTGCAACACTAACTGGTGCATGTATGGTGGCTCTTGGTCAATATACAACAGGAGTTATGGGTCATTCAAATAGATTAAAACATGCAGTATCTAATGCTGCACAAAACTCTGGCGAATTAATCGGTACATTGCCGTTTAACAACCATCTTAAAAAATTATTAAAAAGTGAGATAGCAGATATCTCAAATATATCTTCAAAACCTTATGGTGGAGCTATTACTGCAGGATTGTTTTTAGATAGATTTATAACAGATAAAAACAAAAATAGATGGCTACATTTTGATATTGCAGGCTCAGCTTACACCGAAAGTCCTTGGGATTGTAATGTTTATGGTGGTACAGGTGCTGGTGTGAGACTCATTGTAAATTTTATATCTAATTTAAAGCAGGCAAAATAATGGGATTAGCAATTGGCTTAATAGGTCTTCCAAATGTAGGAAAATCAACAACTTTTAATGCTTTAACAAAAACACAAAATGCCGAAGCTGCAAATTATCCATTTTGTACTATTGAACCAAACAAAGCAATCGTACCAGTACTGGATATAAGATTAAAAGAACTTGCGAAAATTGTACATCCACAACGAATTCAATACTCTACGCTTGATTTCGTTGATATTGCTGGTTTAGTAAAAGGTGCAAGTAAAGGTGAAGGATTGGGTAATAAATTTTTATCCAATATTCGAGAAACACAAGTACTTCTTCAAATAGTTAGATGCTTTGAAGATGAAAACATAGTTCATACAGAGGGCAGTATTGATCCACTTCGTGATATTGAAATTATCGAAACTGAACTTATTTTAGCGGATATCGAATCTTTACAAAATAAAATTACACGCTTACAAAAGCAGGCAAAAGCAGATAAGAATGCAAAAAAAATTGTTAAATTTGCAGAAGAATTAATGGAATTTTTAGCTGATGGAAATTTAGCTCGTAATTTTAGTGATGCAAATAGTGAGATTTTTATTGAATTAAATAAAGATTTGCATCTTTTAACATCAAAAGAGATTATGTATGGTGTAAATGTTGATGAAGATGGACTACTTAAAGATAATCAATATGTAAAAGATGTGCAACAACATGCCAAGACAAATGGTTGTGAGATCATTAAATTATGTGCTAAAATCGAAGAAGAATTAATCGGTTTAGATGATGATGAAGCTAAAGAGTTTTTAGATGATTTAGGTGTAGAAGAATCTGGTTTAGCACAAATAATCCATAAAGGTTTTAATAAACTTGGATTAATGAGTTATTTTACAGCTGGTGTTAAAGAGGTTAGATCTTGGACTATTAAAAAAGAAACAACTGCCCCAAAAGCTGCTGCTGTTATCCATAATGACTTTGAAAAAGGCTTCATTCGTGCTGAAGTTATCTCATATGATGATTTTATAACTTATGATGGTGAAGCAAAAGCTAAAGAAGCTGGTAAAATGCGTCTTGAAGGAAAAGAATATATAGTCAAAGATGGTGATATCATGCACTTTCGATTTAATGTCTAATCCAAACTCTCTTTAGGCTCACTAAAGAGATATCCTTGTGAAAAATCAATACCTAATTCTTCTACTATTTTTTGAACCTCTTTACAATGAACAAATTCTGCGACACAAGATATGTTTGCATTTTTAGCGAAATACACTATTGATTTTACAATTTCATAACTTTTTTTATCTGTATTAATATTTTTAATATATTTTGCATCTATTTTTAAAAAATCTATATTTAGATCTAAAACTCTCTCAAAATTAGAATACTCAGCACCAAAATCATCAATTGCTAAAAGATAACCATCTCCTTTTAGTTTGATTAACTGCTTTATATTATTTTGTTTTCCAGAAGAACTCATACCTTCTAATATTTCTAAGATAACACGATTTGGAGCTATGCTATACTGTTTCGATTTTGTTTTTAAATATTGCTGTAAATATTGCAAGTCTAAATCATCTTCTGTGATATTGATAGAAAAAATATAATCATAGTTAGACATCTTTTTAAAGCTTTTGTCTATCATGATTTTTGTAATATCTACTAGCATACCTGAGAGTTTAGCAGTTTGTAAAAACTTAAACGGTGAAATTACCTCTTCATTTTGTACAATTCTTACTAATGATTCAAATTTATTGATTTTTTTAGTTTTATTATTTAAAATACCTTGGAAATATGGTACAAACATATCAAATGCTATAGCGTCATGTAAGATATTATTATATTTTACAAAATCTTCTCGCTGTTGTATACCTTTAGCTATCATCTTTTTATCAAAAATTACATATTGATTTTTACCACCCTCTCTTGCCTGCTTAAGAGCTAATGCCGAATTTTGTAAAGAGAGGTTATCTTCTAAAGATATGCCATAAGAAAAAGATACATGCAAGGTTATATTATCTATATCAAAAGTTAATTTATTAAAATACTCTCTTATCATATCAATTTTTTTTATAATATTCATATCATCACTACATATAACTGCAAACTCATCAGAATTTATCCTAAAAATATTTTCATTATCACGACTTATAGTTTTTAATTCATTAACAATAGCTTTAAGAAGCTTATCTCCAATAGTAAAACCATAAGCTAAATTTACATAACTAAAATTATCAACATTTAAAAGAACTAAAGAGAAGTAATGATGTGGTTTATCAAGTAGCATTTGAAGATATGTTTTATTATATACATTAGTTAATCCATCATGATATACAAGATATTTAATTTGATTTTGTGAATGTTTAAGCTCAGATATATCAGTAAATTCTGCTAAATAATACTCTATCTTTTCATCTTTATCAGTAATAGCACTGATGTTTAACCACTGTGTAATTAGTACACCATCTTTACATTGATTAACAATTTCTCCGTTCCAATGTTTTTTAGTTTCAATACTATGCCACATTTTTTGATAAAATTTTTTATCTTGCTTATCTGAGGCAAATATTTTAGGATCTTTGCCTAAGACATCATCTTTAGAGTAACCAAGTATTTTTGTAAACGCATTATTAATTTCAGTAATCTTATTATTTTTATCTGTAATAAATAAGCCCTCGGAACTATTTTGTAAAGCTACAGCAAATAGTTTTATACGCTTTTTGTCTTCAAGCATTTTTTTATCTACTTTTTCTTTATTTAAAACAATAAGAACAATATTTGCAGCAACTTGGAGTAAGTTTTTATGAAACAGTGAGGGCATTCTATGCTCAAATGAGGAAAGAGCAAATGTAGCAATAGCTTTGCCATCTTTTTGACGAACTGGCATGGACCAACAAGAGCAGATATTGAAATTATAAGCGACTTTTCTTAAATCGCTCCATTTAGCATCGTGGAGAGTATCTCTAACAAAAGTTGGTTCATTTCGAAATACTGCATTACCACAAGAGCCTCCACCGATACCAGGCTTTAAATTAGCTAATGCCCGATGCCCTTGTGGTGGAATTGTTGGAGCAGCTAATACATTTAATAATTTTGTTTTTTTATCTAAAAACATGATTGAAGCGACAGCATTAGGTAACAACTCTTCTGCTAATTTACATAGTTTATTTAAAATGATTATAGGTCTAACACCATATGCAACCATTTTAAGAATAACATTTTGTATATTTATAATATTTTCATATTCTTCTTCAGTTATAACAACTTCATCAAGTTCACTTATTTCTAAATTATTACAAATATCATTAGACACAGCTACTCCTTTAGCATATTATAACACAGTTTTTTGAAGTGCTCTTTAACTTCTCAGTTTTTGCTTAAAAACCTCTAAATCATCTCTCATGGCTACTACTACAAGAGTATCTCCTTGATATAATCTATAATTATGATTAGTAAAATTTAATTTATGCTCTAGTTCCTCATTAATTATAGCAATCAGAACTAATCCCATATTTTTAAAATCTATTTCTTTAATACTTTTACCATCTAAAAAACTTTTCTTTGGAATTTTTATCTCCGCCATTTTAAGACGATTTTGTTTATAAATAATCTCATCTAATGCTTTTGTCACTGCTGGTTTAGTTAAAATATTTACAACTCTTCTTGAGGTAGCTTCATATAAATCTATAATATTATCTGCGCCAACATATTTTAATTTTTTACTATTTTCATACGAATTACTAATAGCAATAATTTTTGCATTTTGATATAATGTTCTTAGTGTTAAGACCAAAAAAAGATTATCTGCCGTTTTATTCATCGCACAATATATCAAATCTTTTTGCTCATCTATACACAAAGCTTTAATATCTTCATCATTTTTAACATCAGCTTTTATAATATCTATATTTTGATCTTTAGCTTGGTCGATAAATTCATCTATAAAACTAACAACTCTTATATTATAATCAGATTTTGATAAATTTTTATACAGTTGTTTTCCAAAATTTCCGTAACCAAACAATATAATATCTCTTTTTGTATCTACCATCTGATTACATCATTCTTTTTAAATTTGCAATAGCGATTTTATATCCAATACAAACAAGCTTATCACCATGATTTAAAACGTATTCATCTTGTGGATTAAAAATAAAATCTCCTAGTTTGGTTAATTTATTATTTTTTCTAAAAACTCCAAAAAGGATAAGTCTAAGTTTGATAAAATCTATCTCTTTTATACTTTTACCATCTAAAAAACCACTCTTTGATACATTAATTTCATCAATTTGTACTCTGTTTTTTTGTTCAATAATAGAGAGCAATACTTCAAAAGCAACAGGCTCACCAGCATAAACCGCACCCATCATGCTAGCTATCTCTTCGGGCATTATAACATGATCAATCTTGGCAAATGCTAATTTTTGTGCAATTTTTTCGTCGCTACATCTAGCCGTTACTAAGATATTTGGATTTAGACTTTTAATATTGACTGCAATAAATGTATTTTGAATATCATCAGATGTTAAACATAAAACATGTTTTATTCTACCATAAATACCAAGCTTTATAAAAATTTCACTCCTAGTGGCATCTGCACAAATAGCACTATACCCATCATCGTCTGCTAATGTTATTAATGATTCTTTTTTATCTAAAATAATAAATTCAACACCATTTTGTGCTAATCCTTTGGCAACTAATCTCCCAAGAAGTCCATAGCCGCAAATAATGGTTAAACTATTTTTTTTCTCAGCATCACGAACAGTTTTATCATTTTTTAGTGAGCTTAATTTTTCATTAAATGCGGACACGATAATGGACGTAATAAAAGCAATAAGCCCTATTCCAGTTACTATTATCAACATAGAAACCGCACGGCCTTGCGGTGTCACAGGAACTATATCGCCATAACCCACAGTAGAAATAGTAATTAATGCCCAATAAAATGCATCAAAAAGATTATGAATATGTGGATTTTTATTGCCTTCAATAACATATATCATAATTCCTGTGATAAAAATAAAAAAACCAGCCAGTGTGGCAATAGTAATTAATTCATTTTTCTTTCTTTTTAAAACATATAAAAACCCAGTTAAACTTTTTGTATATCTAAGCATTTTAAATGCTCTAAAAAGTATCAAAACTCGTAATGTTCTAATGCTTCTATAACTAGGCAAGATAGCTAAAAAATCAATGATTGCTGGCAAAGAAGATATATATTTCCATTTATTTAAAAATATTTTAAAATAAAGCATAAAAAATGAAAATTTTTTATCAAAAAAAATACTCTCTTCATATTTTTCAATAATAATTTTATGAATATCGCTATATACCCAAATACGAAGCAAGTATTCTACAATAAACACTATAGTTACAAAATACAGATCAAAATTATTTAACCATAAAGGGGTATCATATCTAACATCGACAACTAGACTAGTAACACTTAAAAAAACAACAATAATCATAAAGATATTAAAATATCTATTGTACTTATATCTTTCATTTTCTAATAAATTATAAAAAAAATGCTTACTATCTTGATACTTTATAGAGCTTTCTAAAAAATAAGCCATATTTACAATTAATGGTTTTTTATTTGTCATAACTTTTCATTATGTTCTTTTAGCCACTAACGATGCTATTTTTACTCTCTCGCCTCTTAGATTTATCTCATCTTTTTCTTCATAATAAATAATATCAAGATTAATAAAAACATGTAAAAGCTCATTTACTTTGAGTAAAAAATCCTCATTAGATGGATGATGATATTCATCTCCATCAGCTGTTATAAAAGTTTCAAAGATTAAAATTCCGCCTCTTTTTAAAGAATCTCTCATTTGGGACATTAAACGCCTATTTAAATAATTACAATTAACTATTAACTGATATCTATCTTTTGTTAAGTTATAAATATCTAAATCAGCCTCTATTTTTTTGATATTTTTATGCTCTAGTATCTTAGATAATGCCACATCTGAGATATCAACAGCATCAACCATAAAGTCTTGTTTTGCCATAAATAAACTATTTCTTCCTGCACCACAAGCTAAATCTAAAGCAACACCCTTTTGTGCAAATTTTATATATTTTTCTAAAATTTTAGCACTATGACTAGGCATTGGATATGTAGCATATTTTTCATTCCATCTTTGTTTATCTTCTTGCATATATCATTCCTTTTTATGATAATCTATTTTTATATTCATAATATCCAAACTCTTTTATTATATCTAATTTTTTATCTTTTCTTAAAATTGCTAATGATGGGAGTTTAATACCATTAAATGTTGTATTTTTTACAAATGTGTAATGTATTTGATCTTCAAAGATAATCTTATCTCCTACATGTAAAGGTTTTTGAAATGTGTAGTCACCCATAATATCGCCAGCTAAGCAGGTATTACCGCTTAATCTATATTTATATTTATATTTATCATTAGCTCCTCTAACATCAGCTTTATAAGGCATAGCCAATATGTCTGGCATATGTGCTTCTGCTGATGTATCTAAAATCGCTATATCTATACCATTATTTACAATATCTAGCACAGTTGTTACAAGAAAGCCGCTTTGCCATCCAATAGCTTCGCCAGGCTCTAAATATATATCAATATCATGATGTTTGGCTTTAAAATTTTTAATAACAGATATGAGTTTTTCAATCTCATAATCTTTTTTTGTTATATGATGACCTCCGCCAAAATTGATATATTTTAAATTATCGATATAACTACCAAATTTTTTCTCAAATACACAAAGAACATCTTCTAGTGCATCAACATTTTGCTCACAAAGAGCATGAAAGTTTAATCCATCTAAATATGGTAATACTCTCTTATCGAAATTTGTAAGCGTAACGCCTAAACGGCTATATGGCGCACATGGATTATATAACTCAATAGGTGCAAAAGATGTTTCAGGGTTAATACGCAAAGAGATTGATATATTTTTATTTACATGCAAAGCTTTATCTTTAAATCTTTTTAACTGAGCGATTGAGTTAAAAACTATATGATCACATAAAAGAGCTATCTGCTCAATTTCATCATCTTTAAATGCTGGCGAATAGGTATGAATCTCCCTATCTTTTGTTTTAAACTCTTCATATGCTAATTTTGTTTCATATAATCCACTAGCTGTACATCCTTGTATATACTTAGCTACGATATCAAAAGTACTCCACATGGCAAAACCTTTAAGAGCCAAGATAATTTTAGCTCCACTTTGTTTTTGTACATATTGTAAGATTTTTAAATTATCTTCAAGCAATTTCTCTTCACATACATAACATGGAGTTTTAATAGCGTCTATATTCATGTGAGGTAACTTATAACTCTTTAATTTGCCAAGGCAAGCCATGTTCATTCATCTGTTTCATAAATGGATCTGGGTCAAACTCTTCCATATTAAACACACCTTTACCGCTCCAAACTCCTTGTAAAATAAGTTTTGCACCTATCATGGCTGGAACTCCTGTTGAATAAGACACACCTTGACTCTGCACCTCCTCATAACACTCTTGATGATCTTTTACCTGATAGATATATATCTTTTTTTTCTGGTTATCTTTGATACCAGTTGCTACAATGCCGATATTTGTTTTACCTTTAGTTCGTTCGCCCAAACTTGCTGGGTCTGGCAAAAGAGTTTTTAAAAATTCTATCGGAACTATTTTACAACCATTATGCTCAATAGGCTTAATTCCAAGCATTCCAATGCTTTTTAAAACTTCCATATAAGTTAAATATTGTTGCCCAAAAGTCATAAAAAAACGAATACGCTTTAACCCTTTTATATGTTTTACTAAAGATTCCATCTCTTCATGATAGAGTAGATAACTATCTTTTTTACCAATCTCTGGATAATCCCAAACTATTTTAATCTCCATAGGCTTTGTTTGTATCCATTTTCCATTTTCCCAATAACGACCATTAGCACTAACTTCACGAAGATTTATCTCAGGATTAAAATTGGTTGCAAAAGCGTATCCATGATCACCAGCATTACAATCTAAAATATCAATAGTATGAATCTCATCAAAATAATGCTTTTGTGCATAAGCACAAAATACATTTGTAGCACCAGGATCAAAACCACTTCCTAATAGTCCAATAATTCCAGCCTTTTTAAAAACTTCATCTCTTTGCCATTGAAGTTTATATTCAAATTTTATAACGTCTGGATGTTCATAATTTGCGGTGTCTAAATAATTTGTTTTTGTAGCCACACAAGCATCCATAATGGATAAATCTTGATAGGGCAAAGCCACATTGATAACAATATCTGCTTTAAATGTTTTTATTAATTTAATTACATTTTCTACTATATCAGCATCTACTTTTGCAACTTCAATCTCATCATTTAACTCTTTAGCGATGATTTGACATTTATGCAAAGTTCTACTGGCTAAAACAATTCGACCAAAGATAGCTTTATTTAAAACACACTTGTGGGCTACAACACGCCCTACTCCACCTGCACCAATTATCAAAGTTGTTATCATCATAACCTCTATTTTAAATTTTTATATTGTTGTTGCAACCCAAATAAAACTTTAGTCACTTCATCAACTTTTGTTGTAATGGGCATCGGCTCTGAGTAGATAACTGTTACTTCTCGTTTTAAAAAAGAGCCTTTTTGTTTAAATCTTTTTTTGCTTCTTGAGAAAATACTCCCCCACATACCACCGATATAACATACTATAATCGTACCTTCGCTTTTGCCAGCTAAGAGTTCATATCCACGATGCATTTTTTCTATATCACCAGAATAACTAATGCGTCCTTCTGGAAAAAGCATTACTTTTTTTCCTGCTGCTATACGTTTTCTTGCCTCAACAAATGCATCCTTGCTTGCTCTTTCAGACAAAGGAATCGCATTTCCAAGTTTAAAAAACGCATGGGCAAATCTCCAATAATAAATATCTCGCTCCATCATGAAAGCGATACGTTCTTTTATAGGAAATTGTACTATTATCCAATCCACCCAACTAATATGATTTGATAAAAACAAGACAGCTTTTTCTTTTGGAATATTTTCTAAACCTATGTAGCTAAATGAAAATCGAATATTTAATAAAAATTCAAAAACAAACCAGATAGCCATAACAAGGTGAGCTCTAAACATATATAAGCTCATGATAAAACCAATTATAAATAAAAAGTAAAATAAAACCTTGACATCAATGCCGTAATATGCGAAAATAGTTGTTATAAATAAAAATAAAATCATAAAAATATTTTGTAAAAAATTATTTCCAGCTAAAACAGTTCCTAGTTGAACACGTGGTGCTAAAGATTGGATATAAGCATTTAGTGGCACAATAAATAATCCAGCAAATACACCAAAAAGAATAAAAAGTATTATTACTTCATAAAATGATGACGAAAAAGGCACTAAAAAGACCATTAAGCTTAGTCCAAATCCAGCAAATGGCACCATTCCAATATTTATATAATACTTTGAATATTTAGTTGCTAAAATAGAGCCTATAATAATTCCCACACCAGCTAATGCCATTGAGCCTTGAACATAGATAGTATTTTGGATATGCAAAGTATCTTTTGCATAAGCTCCAAAAATAGCAAGTACCACTTGCGAGATTGACCAAAATATTGCAATAGCAAAAATTGCTTTTAAGATTTGTGGTTTTCTTGATATCGTTAGCATATTTTTTCTAAGATAATAACCACTTAGATATTTTTTAATATTAAATCTATTTTTCACACTAATGACCATTTTATTTGGCATTTTACTTGTAAAGATAAATTCTACGAGCGAACTTACAAATAGTAACCAACCAAGAGGTACCATCATTTTTAAAATATCTGATTCGCTATGAAAATGTTGCAAACGCATCTGAAACAATATGGTATAAAGAATTATGCTACTAAGTATCGCAACAGTTGTAACTGACTGCACAAGTGCATTTCCTGCAGTTAAAAGTTTTAAACCAACAAGCTCTTTAATATAGCCATATTTTGCAGGCGAATAGATTGCGCTTTGAAGTGAGAGAATAAAAGTAAAACCAAATGCTACATCAAACCAGCCCATATAATAAGCCATAGTGATTCCAAAAGTGATAAAGACTGCTAGTAAGGCAGAATATTTCATAATAATATTTTTAGCAAATCTATCAGCTAAATATCCAGAAGGAGAAAATAAAAGAACAAATGGCAATAGTATTAAAGCATTTACAATAGCGGTTAAAATAATCTGCTTATCACCATTATACATCTCAAAAATTGTATTTTGTATAACCATTTTATGACCAACATCTGTAAAAGCATTGATAAAAAGTGCAATTGTATAAAAAACAACGCCTTTTATTTTAAAAAGTTCTTTCATTCGTCTGTTTTTAACCTTTTAAGAAATAAATACCATACTAGCAATTAAAATCAGACCAACACTGGCAATAAAAATAGAAAGTACTAGATATATATTTTTATCAGTTACTATCTCGCCATGTTCTAAATGTTTTATCCAAGCTGTATAATAAACATATGTATATAATGCCAGAACAACTCCAGCAATTGTGATAACAATACCTAGATAATTATAAAATAAAATATGTTGCAGTTGTGGGATTTTCGTGTGAGTCTTATGTTGTAGCTCAGCAGATACAATATGTAAAAAAAGCTCAAATTTTTCCACAATAAATCCAAGCACAATAAGTGATATAGATAGTCCAATCATATTAATAACTGCGCGCTCAACTGCCATCAAATCTTTTGGGTCAATTTTACCCTTTAAATTACTCTCTTTCATTGAGATATTATATCCAAAATTTCTAATGGATGTGAGACAATAAAATCAGCGTCACCATTTTTGCTAAATCCCCATGTTGCAAATATTGAAGATATTTGTTTGTTTTTGGCTGCTTGAATATCTTTTGAATTATCTCCTATCATCCAAGCTTTATCAATGATAGTATTAAAATTATATTGATTTAAAATAATATCGAGCATTTTTGTATCTGGTTTAGAGATCGCTTTATCTGCACCAATTATAGTATCAAAAAAGCTATCAACGCCGAGATGATTTAACATGCGCTTAGCAAATTTTGTAGGAGCATTAGTTGCGACATTTAACTTTACATGTGAAGCTTTTAAATTCTGGAGTAAAGAGTTTATGCCCTCATAAAGATATGGATGTTTAATGCATTGATCAAAATAATGTTTTTCAAATAAAGATTTATCTTCTTCTTTGTATATTTTAGTATCATAAAAAAGTTGTGCTAAATTTCTAATTGGCATGTTTATCACATCTACTATATATTTTTCATCTAATCTTGAGAGATTATGATTTGTTTTTCTTACATGGTTTATTGAAATCGTGATATCTTTTTTAGAATCAATAAGCGTACCGTCCATATCAAAAATTATAATTTTTTTCACTTAACTACTTCGTTTCATGTTTTCATACATATTTTTTAATGCTTTGATGAAAAATGGGTGTTCATTCACGCATCTACATACTTTATAATCTTTTATATTAAGCTTACTGGCAATTTCTTTATACTCAATACTAAGCTCATAGTCAGTTTCAGAGTTATCAACCGTGAAAGCAATTGGATAAATAATCACATTTTTTGTTTTAATAATATTTAATTTTTGTTCCAAAGTAGGCTCAAGCCACTTCATAGAACCGACTTTTGATTGATATGCTAGATGAATTTTATTAAAATCCATCTGTTTTTCTTTTAACATTTGTTTTAAAATTTCTATATTTTTTTCAATATGTTGTTGATATTTATCACCTGCATCAATTATTTTTTGTGGAAGACCATGAGCTGAAAAAATTAACTCATAATCTTGATATTTACAACCTTGCATCTGCTCTTTAATTCTTTGTAGTATTGCTTGATTATAAAGTTTATTATCGTAATATTCATCAATACCTATTACTTTAGTATAAAAATTATTGTCCTTTAAAGCCTGATAAAAATCCTCAATTGATGATTTTGTAGTAGTGGTTGAATTATGAGGATACATAGGTAAAAGATAGATGGTTGAGATATTTTCTTGTTTTAATCTTTTTACAACTCCATTGGCAAATGGAGGTGTGTAACGCATAGCAAAATCTACAACAACCGTATTGTTTACAACGCATTGGAGTTCATGCGTTATACGTTTTGTTATATCCACAATTGGTGATTTACCACCTAAAATATTATATATATTTTTTGCGGTTTTTAATCTGGAAAAAATAATTAATTTTGCAATAATTTTACGTAACAATACGCTTTTCATAGTTAAAATATTTGGATCATCAAACATATTTTTTAAAAATATTTCAACCTCGTCTATATTGTTTGGCCCACCCATATTAAGTAATATGATAGCATCTTTTTTCATTTTAAAACCTTTTTTACCAAAACAATTGTTTCATCACAACATAAAATTTGGTGATGATTATATCCTCTTAATTCTTTATATTGAACAAGATGTTTTATGCTTTGTTTTAAATCAAGTGAGCATTTTGGATAGACTATTTCATCATCGATACTATAAATCAAATATGTATCGCAATTAACATACCTAACATACGACTGCGTATCAAATTTATATCTAATCAAAAATGAAGGAATATATGGATATTTTATTTTTGCCATATTTTTTATACTATCAAATGCTCCGATTAAAAATAAATTTTTAACTCTTTGTTTTGAAGCAACAAATGCCGCAACACTAGAACCAATAGAGTAACCCAAAATAGAAAAATTTCCATAATATTTTTTAAAAATCTTACTTACATGCAAAGAATCTTCATAAAGATATTTTTGACTAGGTGTACCTTTTGAATTTCCATATCCACGATAATCAAATGTTAAAATTTGATAATTTTTATAACATTGTGAAAGTTTATAAATAAGCCCTACGCTATCTTGAGAAATTCCACCTAAATAAAAAAGACTCTCTTTAAAGATTTTTGGTGTAAAAACAACACCTTCTAAATATGTACCATCATCTGCATGTAAGCTAAGCATGGTAAACCTATTATCTAATTTATCTCCGCGATATGTTATAGGCTCAAAAAGTGCAAAATACTGCCATTGATAAAAAGCAAATAGCAAAAGCGATAACGTAACAAATATGAAAATAAAATATATCAACTTAATTACTTTTTAATCAAAGAGTTATCTCTTTTATATCTGCGATAGATAAAAAACTTTTATAAATAAGTGCGATTGATGCTTTACGATTTTGCTTAACATTTTCATCATCTGTATTTATCAAAACATGCTCAAAATAGTTATCAAGATATGGTTTTAATAAAAGTAAAGCATCTAACTCTTGTGTATAGTCTTCAAATGAAGATGCTACATATGCTTGATAAGCATTATAAAGCTGACGTTCTGCATCCTCTTTAAAAAGTGAAGTATCAATGATAAAATTATCTGACAAATCAATATCTTTGATAATATTTGCCAAACGTTTAAAAGTTGAAAATGTTTTAGAAAAATTATCACTCTCAACCATCTCATAAACAGCAAAAATCTTCTTATCTATAGCTAAAAGTTCTCTCTCACCAGAAGATAAAACTGCCTCAATAATTGAAGGATTTACCTTATAAAATCGCCTAATACGCTCAATAAAAAATAATTCCAACCTTGAGATATCGAAATCGTTATATTTACAACAAAGTCGAGAAAATATTTTTACTATATCAAATTTTAAATTAAACGCTAATGTAATACGGATAATCCCATTTACGCTTCTACGAAGAGCAAAAGGATCACGTGAACCTGTTGGAATTTGATTTATGCTAAAGAGCGCAAGTAAAGTATCTATCTTTATAGCCATAGCAACGATACCGCTTGTTAGAGTTGATGGCATTTTACTATCTTCGCCAGATGGCAGATATTGCTCTTTTATCGCAAGTGCCACGCGTTCATCCTCTTTAAAAGCTAATGCATAATAATAACCCATAATACCCTGAAGTTCGGTAAACTCATAAACCATTTCACTTACAAGATCAGCTTTTGCTAATGTAGTGGCACGTTTTAAGATCTCTAAAGATATATCATGTTTATCTTTATAAAGTTCATAAAGCTCGCTAACCACATCAACTTCACGCATAATTTTATCTTTGACACTTCCAAGCACGTCCATAAATAATACTTTTTCAAGTCCATCAATACTTAATCCATGTTTTAAATCATTTTTATAAAAAAATAGTGCGTCACTTAAACGCGGACGTAAAACTTTTTCATTTCCTTGAATAACTTTTGAAAAATCATGCGTTTTAGCATTTGAAACCACAATAAAAGAGTTTGTTAATCTGCCATCTTTAAAAACGGGAAAATACCTTTGATGTTCTTTCATTGATGTCATGATAACTTCTGGAGGTAAAATTAAAAAATCACTATCAAAGTTACCGAGCAAAGGTGTTGGATACTCTGTTATAGCTATTACCTCATTTAAAAGCTCTTCATCTATCTCAATTTTTATATCATTATCTTCTTGTATTTTTGCAAATTTATCTAAAATCATCTCTCTTCGCTCATCTTGATAAAGAATTACCCCTCCATTTTTTAAAATTTTAAAATACTCAAAAATTGTTTTAGTAAATTGTGGTTCAAAAGAGATAGTTCTGTGTTGATAAGTTTGTTTTGATGATGAAATATTAAATAAATTCATATTAATCAAGTCGTCATCTAACATAACATTTATCCATCTAATTGGGCGGATAAATTTTTCAACGCAAGAGCCCCATCTCATGCTTTTGCCAAAATCAAGAGATTTTATCCACTCTGCTATCATGCTTGGTAATAATTTTACTGCAGATTCGCCTTTTAATTGTTTTTTATAATACAAAACCTCTTTTTTGTTTTTAAAAGATGTACTAATATCAGTGATATCAGCACCACATTTTTTTGCAAAACTTAAAGCTGCCTGCGTTGGCTTAGAGTCCTTAAAAGCTATAGATAAAGGTGCGCCGAAAAACTCTATCTCGCTATCTTTTTGATGAGTTTGAAACTCTCTATGCCACAATACTAATCTACGTGGAGTATAAAAAAACTCAAACTCGCAAATTAATGACCTAGACTCAAGCACGTTTAGCCATTTTTTTTCAATATTTTTTAGCTCTTTTAATAGTGCAACTGCGGGCAACTCTTCAACGCCTATCTCAATTAACAAAGGTTTTAACATTTAATTCTCACAATATATTATTTTTACAAATTTTATCCATAAATGTGTTAAAAAATGATTAGAGTAGTCCTTAACAAACTCTTAAACAATCAACATATAATCTTCATTAATGTTTTTTTCCAAGATAATAGAGATATACTAACATTGTAAAAAAAATAATTTCAAGGAATAAAAATGCCAAAGATTAACAAATATGTTGATATAGACACAGTTGAAAGAGAAGCAAAAAAAGATTTAATTGATCGTCACTCCCCATTTATCACGGTAGATGGTGAGGCAAAAAAAAATGAGATTCTTGCAATAAATATTAAAATGGGTCAAGAATATACTCATCCTGATGATTTTGACCATTATATAGAAAGCATTACGCTTTTTAATGGTGACACTAAGCTTGCAATGGCTACATTTGTACCAGGAACTTTAGGAAATGAAAAATCTCATGCTGAAGTAACTTTTAATATTCGTCCAATGGGTAAAAAGCTAAACCTTATAGCTCATGGATATTGTACTAAACATGGAATATGGGAATCAACTCCTTTACAAATCGAAGTAATACAATAGTTTTAAGCCTTATTTTTCTGGCTTAAATATTTTGGCTATAATTCTCTCAAAGGAACAAAATGAAATTAGAAGAATTTTGGCTTTTTAATACTCTAAATAAACAAGAATTGAAACAATTAGAATCTATATCAACAAAAAAGAGTTACAATCAAAATGAGATACTCTTTTACGAAAAAGATGAACCAAAATATCTCTATCTTCTTATTAAAGGCTCAGTTAAGATATATAAGTATGATTTCAAGGGTAATGAAATCATACTTCACACTCTAAAATCTCCAAATTTAATTGCAGAAATTGTTAATTTTGATGAAATACAATATCCCGCAAATTGTGCATTTGAGACTAATGGAGAGATTTATCTCATTCATTATAAAAGATTTAAAGAGGATTTTTTATATAAGAATGAAATTTCTACGCTTTTTATTAAATCTCTGATTTTAAAAATAAAAGCTTTAGAAAACTTTATAAATTACTCTATTACAGCGGATAGTTATACAAATACCGCGCGATTTATATATGAACATGAAGATATTTTATCTACCATTAAACAGATTAAAATAGCAACTCTGCTAAATATTACCCCAGAAACACTCTCAAGAAATATCTCAAAATTAAAAAAAGAAAGTATCATAAATAAAGAAAATGGTCATATAAAGATTTTAGATTACAATAAACTTAAAAATATTATATTATAAATGGATAAAAAATGATTCAAAAGAAACAACTCTTGATGCTGTGTACAGGAAATAGTTGTCGCTCCATTATGGCAGAAGCCATTATCAATGTAGCATTGCATAACTCTGTGCATGCCCAAAGTGCTGGCGTACAAGCTAGTGGATATGTAAATGAAGATGTCAAAAAACTTCTAAAACAAAGAGGTTATTGGATAGATTCATATCACTCAAAAAAAATAGATGATATCTTAGATACTGATTTTGATTTAATAATTACAGTATGTGATAATGCTAAAGAGAGCTGCCCAATATTTCCAAAAACGATTAAAACAATACATGTCGGTTTTGAAGACCCAAGTGGCAAAGCATATTTTGAATATGAAAAAACTTTACAATTAATGAAAAAAGAACTGTTACCAATTATAAAAAAAGAGTTCTGCAATTAAGTCTTACCAAAACTTTATTCTTTTACAATATTTATATCATCTTAAAGCCCTTGGATTTAATTATACAAATAAAACGGTGGTTAGCTTTAATTCAAATATTACTTTACCTTGTAATATCGATCAATTAAATGATATAATTGCTACATGTCATTTATGTGATTTAAGTAAATCTCGAACACAAAGCATGGTAGGCTATGGGAATATGAACGCTAATGTTATGTTTATTGATTCGGTAGTTTCGCCGATGCAAGATAAAGAACATGATTATTATGTTGGTAATTCAGCTCAATTACTAAAGAAGATGGTTGAAAATGTACTAAAACTTAGTATTGATGATGTTTATTTAACACATGCTGTGAAGTGTGTACCGATAACCATATCAAAGATATCTTTATCTCAATATAATAGTTGTAGGTCATATCTTTTAAAGCAAATAGAATTGATAAAACCACGTGTAATTGTAGCACTTGGTGAAGACTCATATAATGCGCTTTGTCAAAATGAACAAAAATTTAATGATGTAAGAGGACATATTTTGGAATTTAATAAGTGTAAATTAATACCAATTTATCATCCAAACTTTCTTTTACGTAATCCGTCATTAAAAAAAGCGACATTCAATGATTTAAAATTAATAAAGAGCTTATTATGATAATCAAACTTTTTATATTTTTGATGATTTTAACAAATACTTTACTTGCTAAAAGTCATTTAATTTCATCCTTACCACTACCAAAAACATATGTTCAAGATTTATCATTAATAACTTGCCATGATGAGTGTTTAAAACAAGATATTAAACAAGGCTTTATTTTTTCATTTTTAGCACATTCGTCTGGAATTTTACAAGATAAATATCTAAATAATCAGCGTCTAATAAATATTTCTTTATTTAATATAGGCTCTGTAATATCGAGTGGAGAATTAAAAATAGCATTACTTCTTCCATATAAAATTATTGGCAGATACGCGGCATCTACAACAACTTCTGTATTTTCATACCTTTTAGCTAGAAACAGAATTTTTGATATCAAAAGCTTTAATATAGATACACAAGACAAAGATACCATGGCAAGCGAATTAAATAAAATAGAAAATCAAGGTTACTTGTATATTATCGCACCTCTTACTAAAAAAGGTGTCAATGCAGTTATATCAATAAACCCAAAAATAGATATTTTCTTTCCAACAATTAATAAAAATGATGTAAACTCTACATCTTCATATCTGTATTTTGGCGGTATCAATTATCATGCTCAGCTAGATATGCTTTTAAAACATATTGCCTCACCATTAGTTATTTTTCATGATAATTCATCATTATCACGTTCTTTAAGCCGTTATGCCAAAAATAGTGTCCTTTTAAATACAAAACAAGATAATATCTTACAATATACAATCAACAACAGATCTTCAAATCTCAGATACATGCTAAAAAATAATTTAAAAATTCAACATGGTTCTTTTTTAATGAACACACCTGTTGTTAAAACAGGAATGGCAATGTCACAGTTAACTTTATATGACGTCAATTCTACAAATATCTTATCAACTCAAATAAATTATAATCCACTTATTCTTTCTATGACACAATATCAAGATAGAAAAAACATGATAATTACCAATTCTATTTTAAATAATAATGACATAATTACTCAAACAAATAAGCTATTAAACAATGATATACAATATAATTGGATAAATTATGCAACAACGATTGGAATTGATTACTTTTTTCATCTTATAACAGGAGCAAAAAGAGAATATCAATTACCAATAGTAAATAATCAAATTATATATCCAATACAACTAATAAAACCATCTTATTCTAGATTTATTCCTTATGGGCATCTCTAATTGAATATTTTAAATATTTCGTCTGGTATTTTAGATATTTTAGTACCATTTAAGCATACTAATACTATTTTTAATTCAAATAACAACTCGTTTTTTTGATTATATATCTTTTGTGACATAATCATTGAAGCTTTTTTAAGCTTAGTAACATGAGTTTTAATTATTATTTTGTCTCCAAATAAAGCTGATTTTTTAAAATTAGCTTGTAAAGATTTTGCTACAAAATGATATGTATCAGATATTGGAGATTTTCCTTGAGAGAAAAATATGTCTGATCTTGCTCTTTCACAAAAATTTAAATATTTTGAATGATAGCAATATCCACCTACATCCACATCTTCATAATAGATTCTATCTTGATATTCCCATAATTTAAGATTTATTTTGTCCATAAAACTCCTTTTTTTTCTATTTTTTAAAAAACATCTATTTTCATGATTGTCTATCATACCACTTGCGCACATAAATGAATAGATAGTAATTGAACCAATAAATTTAAAACCTTTTTTTTTCAAATCTTTACAAATTATATCCGATAATTGTGATGTCGTTGGCACAATCTTAGCATTTTTTACATCTTCAATAATTTGTTCATAATTTATTTTACTCCAAAAATATTTATATATTGAGCCATATTCATGCTGTATCTGTATAAATTTTTTTGCATTATTTATAATTGCTTTTAATTTTAAAGGATTTTTTATAACTAAATATTTTTTTATAATCTCATCGATCTCGGACATGGGCATACAACTCACTTTTTGAATATCAAAATTATAAAATGCTTTTTTATATTCATTTCGTTTTTTTAACACAGTAAGCCAATTAAGCCCTGCCATTTGTGTCTCTAAACTAAAGAGTTCAAATAAATCATTATCTTCGTTTAAAATTTTTGACCACTCATGGTCATGATATGTTATATAAATTGGCTCATTTAGTTTGACCCAGCTACATCTTTTTTTTATCATGATTTATACATCCCTAAAGCACAAATCATTAGTATGTTGTTACTCCAAATGCCTAATTTATGATATTTTGCATAATTTTGAGCTTGTAAAAATTCATCTTTAAATTCATTATCATTAAATCTTGGATTTATAATTGCCAGACCATTTTGTAATAATAATTCCGATAAACTCTTTTGTCCTTTTGCATAAATCAAACATTGTTTATTTTTTAGTATCAAAGTATAAAATCCACGTACACTCAAATGTCTAAGGCTAAAATATTGCCTATATGGATGATGGATAAAATATGTATTTATCTCTTTTTTACAAACTATATTAATTTTTTTATATCTCATTATCTCATCTAATGTTAATATTCCATAAGGTAAGCACTGTATATTTTTTTGCTGTATTTTAAAAATTTGCAAGGTATTTGAAAAAACTGATATTAGTTGTCCAATAATAATATTTTTGGCAAAAAGTTGTGTAAATAGGATTATAATTATAAATGCTTTTAGCATATTGCCTCCGTAAGTAATTTCTAAATAATTATAATGTATAATTTATCATGAATAATTTTAAAATAAAAGTCTTATTTAGTGTCTTGGGTGCAATATTGTTTTCTTTTATCATCATTTTATTAGCTTTTACTTTACCTGTTCATCAAAAAACTCAATTTATCCCTAATTATCCTACTGGTGAACTCCAACATGTATCACAAATTCTTAAAAAAAGATTAGGACAATGAATTTTAAATTGTTTGAAAACCATTAGATTTAATGGTTAAGTGAATAGCACTTAATGTTGCTAACTTTGGTCTTAATTTAATAGTACAACTTATTAAGATATCTAAATAAATAGTAATAAGATCCAAATCTTTTAGTTTCTGAATTGTACTTAAAATAAAAACTGCATCTTTTATACGAAGATTTTTAGCAACTCCTAAGTTTTTATGTACTAGATTCATAAATGGTTCAAAACTATAACTAATACCTAAAAAATCTTTTTCCCACATCAACGCCATTAAATCTACAAATTCAACATTTGTATTAAAAATCTGTTCAACATATTCATCTAACAGCTCTTCTATTAACTCTTCATCAAGACCTAATTCTTGCACTGCTTCATGTACATCATATACATAGTTACATTTTAATAAAGTAGATACTAACCGATGATAATTTTTAATATTTTTACATCTTTTTTGTGCATAATTTAGATATTTATCTTCTAATTCATAAACATTATTTAAAACAGATATGTTCATAATATCTAATTTAAATTTACTCTGTTTTATTTTATTAAAACTTCTTTTTAAAGAGTTTTCAACTTTTACAGTCGATTTATTTTGTGCACTTTTTAGCATCTGCTCAGTATAATGTGCTCTTGGAAGTCCAAAATCTAAATCAAAAATATCATATATAAATGACGATATATCTTCATCTAATATTGTAACATTATTTAAAGCAGTTTGAACATCAGCTCTCGTTATAATATTATTATCTGATGATAATACCTTATGCTTGGCTATTAAAAATATATTTTTCAATATACACCTTTAAAAAAATTATTATTTTATCTTATCATAATTTAACTTGAAAATATTTTATTTGCAATATTTTCTATAAAAACAGTGGCGTAAGATGCTTTTGGTAAAACAAAAGAAAGCTTCATAGCGTTTTTATCTTGTAAATACTTGCATGTAAGTTCTTTTGGATACACCCATGCTCGTCTGCGTAATCCTTTTTCATTTAATAATTCATCATCATGTTTTTCTTCTATCTCTCTTGCTGCATCTCTTGCACGAAAAACATGACGACCAACTAGTAAACCAGTAGGCACTACCTTTTTATTTAAAAAATCCTTTAATGAGGGCTGCTTGGGTGTAAATAATTTATTATTATCAATCATAACATCACCATTTAATAATTTTAAGATTTTTAGATTTTCGTCTTTGCTTATACACACTCTTTCATTTAGCCACTCATTAAACTTATAACTTTGATACACGCTTATAAGAAGTTTTTTTAGTTTTTTATCTTTAATAAAAAGTTCTGTATCTATCATTTTTTTTGCCTGCTTTATGCTATCATCCCCAAATCTCTGATAGCCAAAATAGTTAGCAAATCCATTTTTTTCTAAATTAGTAGCTATTTTTTGTATTTTACCTGCTTTAATATTATTTACATTATATAAAACTATAGTAAATTTGTTAGCCTCTAAATCGCCTATGCTAATCTTACTAGAACTTTTAAATTTCGCAATAATTTCTATTTGTTTATGATAAAATTTTGTTAATTGTTGCTCATATTTTTGTGGTAGTGAGAGATATTGTGTTGTTGTGGCAAATTTATCTTTTAATCCGGCATATCCGATATATGAGCTAGAGATATTTAAAAAGTCAGCTAATTTATCTATTGCTTCCCATGTTGTCATGTTTATCTTTTTAATTTGAAGTATTAAAAAAGTACCTTTTTGTTTAAATGGACGTGAAAATATTTCATCAACTAAAAAATCATATCTATTTTGCTTAAAAATAAAATCTATACTCTCATGGTTTTGTAAAAAAATTCGTTTCATAATTTTAAAACCTTTAATTCTGCTTTAACGCTATCTATATCTTTTTTTATTTGATTCTTTAATTCCAACAAAGTATTAAATTTTTTATTCTTTCTTATAAAATTTATAAAACTAATAGTTGCATTCTTATTGCATTGCACCTCTTTATCTAAAATATGCGTTTCAACTGCAAATGAGCCATCAACGCTTATTCTGTGACCTATAAATGTAACTGATGGATAAAAATACACTTGATTATCAATACATGTAAGAGTAGCATAAACACCCTCTTTTGGTAAATAATAATCTTTAATATCGAGGTTAATAGTAGCGACTAGCTCTTTTTTACCTATACCTTGACCAGATACAACCTTACCTCTTATTTGATAATTTCTTCCTAAAAAAGCACTAACTATTTTAATATCACCTTGTGATAGTTTTTCTCTTATTACATGCGAATGTACCGATTGATTTGCAACTTTTACCTCTTTAATGACTACAACTTTACCATTAAATAAATTTTTTAAATTTTGTATATTATATTGCCTATTTTTACCAAAATGAAAATCATATCCTATGACTATTTTCTTTAATGCTATAAATTTTGTTTTTAAAAATGCTATAAATTCTTTAGCATTTTGATTGCGAATATCATCTAATTTTAGATAAACAATAGGATATTTAGTAAATTTTTTTCTGTCCTTTTTCGGAGTTAAACTAGCATAATTTGTATCTATTACAACTACACATCCATTATCCCCAAGTGCTTTAAAAAGCTCTTGATGACCTACATGCATACCGTCAAATCCACCAATTGCTATACTATCATATTTTTTTAAAGTAGTAGAAATACTCAACATTTCCCTCCTTGCCCAATAATTTTGATTGTGATTTTATCATCAAGTCCCACCCTTTTATTTTACAAGCGTCTTCAAAAGTGATCATAGCTTTTTGTATAGCTTTTAAATCAAGCACAACACCATTTTTATCTCGTTTTACCATTTTACCAACTTCAAATTGTGGTTTAAAAAGTAATAAAATTTTATCTTTTGCTAGATGGTCAATATTATCAATTATTTTTAAAAGTGAGATAAACGATACATCACTTGTAATTAAATCAAATTTCTTATTTGTTTTAAATGTCCTAATATCTTGATTTTCATATAAACTTATCTGTTTATTTTGCCTTAAAGATTGATGCAGTTGTCCATCTCCTACATCAACACAACTCACATGTAAAGCATTAAACTCTAACAAAACCTGAGTAAAGCCACCAGTTGATGAGCCAATATCTAAAATATTTTTATTTTTAATCTTGATTTTAAATTCATCTAAAAAAGATACTAATTTCCAAGCCCCGCGACTAACATAATTTTTATAATCTTTAAGTTTTATCTCTTCATCAGTAATTTTCGTGGAGCTTTTTGTAATTATCACACTATCAACGCTTACAAGCCCATCTTTGATGATATTTTGTGCTTTATTTCTACTCTCAACCAAACCAGTTGTAACTAAATAGTTATCTAATCTCATTAAAAATTCATCAATTTTATTATTTTATTCACTTAAAAACCTTTTCATCTCATCTTCAGTTAATACAGTTATGCCTAATTTTATCGCTTTTTCATATTTTGAGCCAGCATTTTCTCCATAAATCAAAAAGTCTGTTTTTTTAGATATCGAATTTGTTAATTTTGCTCCAAATTTTTCTAGCATCTCTTTTATCTTTGTCCGTGGTTCGCTCATAGAGCCAGTTAAGACGATTATTTTATCATGAAATATCGTATCTTTTATAAAAGATTTTTTTTGGGGTACTTTAGGAGTTAAAAATTTTTCTAATTTTTTTATATGTTCTTTATTAACTTCAATAAATTCTAAAATGGATTCTGCCATCTCCTCGCCTATTCCATCAATATTAAGAAATTCTTCTTTAGTTACATTTATAAAATTAAGACCAAAATACTCACAAAGACTTTTAGATGCAACCTCGCCAATATGTTCAATTCCAAGTGAATTAATAAACCGCCAACATTCACATTTTTTTGCATTTTCTATAGCGTCAAGTAAGTTTTGAGATTTTTTTTCTTTAAAACCTTCGATCTTTAATAACTTCTCTTTTGTTAGACAAAATATATCCTCCACACCTGTGATTATATTATTATCAAATAATATTTTAACTATTTGCTTACCTAGTCCATCAATATTTAAGCACTGTTTTGAGGCAAAATAGATGATAGAATTAACCAGCCTAGCCTTACATGTAAGATTTTGACATTTAATTAACGCACCTTCATCTAAAAGCTTACTGCCGCAAATCGGACAAAATTTAGGTCTAAGCATTGGTATTTGTGTTATATCTCTTTGGATTGTTAAAACTTTAACAATTTTCGGGATAACATCTCCACTTCGCAAAATTACAACCTTATCATTAATGCGGATATCTTTTCTTTGTATCTCATCAAAATTATGCAGTGTTGCACGCTCAACTATTACGCCGTCAATATTTACGGGTTCAACAACTCCAACAGGCGTAATCACCCCACTGCGACCAACTTGTAATAATATATCTTTTAAAGTTGTAATTTTTTCAATAGCTGGAAATTTATAAGCAACTGCCCATCGTGGATATTTAACGGTGTAGCCCAAACTGTTTTGTTTATCTATCTCGTCAATTTTTATCACCATGCCATCGAGCATCATACTATAATCATCGCGCTCATTTTTCATCTTATTATAAACACTTTGTATCTCAGATATATCTTTACATGTAACTTGATATGGTGGTTTTTTAAAGCCTAATTGATAGATAAATTTCATCTTTTTGCTAAGTTTTGCAATATCAAGAGTATTTTGACCAATCCCATATGGTAAAAATACCAAATTCCTTTTTGCTGTTATTTTTGAGTCTAGCTGCCTTAAGCTGCCGGCAGCGGCATTTCGTGGATTTGCAAATAAAGCTTCACCATGTTTTAGTCGTTCATTATTTATTTTTTCAAATTTTACTTTAAAGATTACAACCTCTCCACGTATCTCAATCTCTTCTTTATAATCTATAAATAATGGAATACTCTTAATTGTTATTGCATTATTTGTTATATCCTCACCTTGCATACCATCACCTCTTGTAATTGCTTGAATTAATTTACCATGATTGTATAAAAGATTTAGACTAGCTCCATCATATTTTGGTTCGCAATAAAAAGAGATGTTATTATTAAATTTTAAAACTCTTATTAGCCATTTTTGTAATTCTTGTTCATTAAAAACATCCTCTAAGCTCCACATTTTACTTTTATGTTTTACTTTAATAAATTTTTGCGAGATACTATCTCCGACTCTTTGTGTTGGTGAATTTTGTAAAATATCTTGTGTATTGTTTAGCTCATAATCTAGTACTTGATGATAAAGCTTGTCATAAACCTCATCAGTCGTTATTGGGTCATCTTTAACATAATAATAATATGCATATCTGTTTAACAAAGCAACTGCATCTTTATACTCTTGTAAATTCAAATATATTTCCTTATAAATAGATAACTTTTGCACCAAAACCACCGAGGTGTTGTGGTGCATCCTCAAATTTTTTAACTTTTGGATGGGATTTCAGATAATCTTTAACAACCCATGAGAGTTTGCCAGTTCCAATGCCATGATAAACAATAACTTCATCCCAACCTGCAATTAAAGCATCTGATAAAAATTTATCCAGCACTTCTACCGCTTCATCTGCTCTTAATCCATGCAAATCACACTTCAGTCCACTTCGTCTTTGAATATCTAAATAAATATGACTTTTTTGTTTGGGTATAAAATTTTGTTGTGAAGGTTTTAGCTCATATATCTTTACATGCATTTTTAAATTTTCAATCTCAACTAACGCCTCTTTATCTTTAACTAAAATAATCTGACCTTTTTTATCTCTGTATTTAACAATATCTCCAGCTTTAAACTCATATATTTTTTTATTCGGTTCATAATTATCTTTTGGAATTATCTTGTTTGCCTTGCTCATAGCTCTATGTTTAGATTTTATATCTGTTGATTTTATAGCGTTTTTAACCTCTTGCATTGCTTCATCAAACTGAGTTTTTAGTTTAGATTTTTCCTGTTTTAATTGTGTATATAAAGAGTTTTCAAACTCTTTTAAATCCTGCTCTTTTTGTTGTAATCTTTGTAGTTTTTCATCAACTTTTTTATGTTTATCTTTTAATTCTCTCTCCAAAGTAGAACTTCTTTGAATTAATTCATTTAATTTTTCATGATTTAAACCATAAACTATTTTTGCCTTTTTTATAATATATGATGGAATATGGTATCTACTAGCAGTTTCAAAGGCGTAACTTTTACCGATAATACCTTGTAAAAATTGATATGTAGGCAATCTTTTTACTTCATCATACAAAGCTGCTAAAAGCTCCACGTCTTGACGGTCTGCCATAAGCGAAGCAAGTCGTTTGTGATGCGTGGTAATGATAACTTTTTGACCTTTTTTAATCAACTCATCAAGTATCACAGTAAAAAGTGCAGCAGCTTCATCACTGTCGGTTCCTAATTCAATCTCATCAACTCCAGTTAAGACTGATTTGCAATCAAAAATCTTGGAAAAATCTTGCATACGACCTGCAAAAGTGGAGATATCATTTTTAACATTTTGAGAATCATCTATAATAATATTTAAGTTTTTAAATGAACCTATAGATGATTTTGTTTCATTAATACTCATAGGAATCAGATATTTTGCCATCAAAATACTGCTTAATAAAGATTTTAAAAGCATAGTTTTCCCACCGGCATTTACGCCAGTTATCATTAAAATATTTTTTGTAAAATTTACACTTACACTTTTAGGATTATGTAACGCTGGATGTTTAAAATCATAAATTATGACATTTGAATGTTTGCTTGCATGTAAAATAACAAAATCTTTACTCTTAGCAAAACAGATGCGTGCTTGATAATGATCAAATCTATTAAACTCTTTATTGATATAATTTAAAAATAAAGTCATGTCAAAAAGAGCTAAAGAAAATTGCTTTGTATATTCATATAAAGATGCTTCACGTTCTTGATTAATCATTTTTATTATCTGTTTTTCTTTTATGATGGTATTTGGTGAAATATAAAAATATCCGGCAGTACTTCGCCCCATTATACTGCCCTTTATAACATGATTAAAACCGCCTCGTAAGAGTAAACACTCTTCATCATTAATAAAATGTACTTGCAAATCTGCTAGATATGGACTTAATTTTGAACTATGAAGAACTTTTTTTAAAATAGAATTTATATTATTTTTATGTTTTTTTATGTTTTTATTTAAGTTATGTAGTCTTTCATCTAAATGTTCATTAAAATTACCTTTTTCATCAAAAAACATATCTATATCTAAAAAATTTACAGGAACAGCAATGCTATCTATCCATTTTTTTATCATTTTATCAGTTTTAAGATTTTTAAAATATTTTATATATCTTATCAATTTAACAATTTCAAATATCTGATTAAAATTTAAAATGCCATGCTTTTTCAAATGAATAATAAAGATACTAAAATCTTTGATTTTTGGAGGTACTTTAAACTCAACTGTTTGAAGTTCATTTATAAAATTAAAATGCCTTTGTTGATCACCTTCAATAAACAAAGACTGTTCTCTTGAAAAAAATGATTTTAATTCATTAATATGAGAAGTTAAATCTAGTTTATGAATCAATCTATCAAAAGTCTTAGTTTTATCTATTTGCATGATGATGCACTAATCATGTCGCCATAATATGGTGTATGCTTTTTGCCCATAAATGTATATGTACCAACACTTAAAGTATAATTTGTAGAATTTACATCTCGCTTATTACATGTAAGCGTTTTGCCGATTTCAAAAGCTTGAACATTTGCTAATATTGTACGTTGCTGATTTTTCGTATTTTGATTGTATAGGTATGCTAAGCCTACCATAGCTCCAATCACAACAAAAACCATAATTTTTTGACCACCACTTAAACCTGTAAAATAATTAAGCACTCCAAACAATAAAGCAAGCACAATTAAACCATATATATAATCCACTTAGATATTTCCTCGTAATTGATACGTAATATCACCGGCACCAAAGCCAATGATTAAACCATTATTTAATGCTTTTATAACTTTTTTATCTTTTACTAATTCTACACCATCTGAGCTTTTTGTTATGCTATCTACCATAGTTAGATTATATTGTTTAAATTTTTGTACAAAATCAATAGAACGAAACGCCTCTCCTGCTGCCCAAACAGGTAAAATTATAAGCTCCTGCGCTCCTTTAAAACATTTCGTAAAATCTTCTAAATTATCTATAGTTCTGGAGTATTTATGCGGTTGCCAAATAGCTGTTATATTATCAAAACCTTTTAGACGAGCATACTCTTTTACAGACTCCAAAGTTGCACGTATCTCCGTTGGATGATGAGCATAATCATCAATTACAACTCCATGTGCATATAAATTTATAATATCAAAACGTTTTTTAATACCCTTAAAATTCAAAAGATTTTTACGAATTGTTTTTATATCCATACAAGGCATGGCTGCTAAAATTGCTAGTGAAGCATCTAACGCGATATGACGCCCAAGTCCAAAAACATCAAATATACCTAAATTTTTAAGCTCAAATCTTGTATGTGGTTCATCTTTGATTAAAATATATGATATATTTTTAATATCCATGCTTGGATACAAGCAGATTGTATTTTTTTCTTTACAAAAACTATTTAAAAATGAATCTTCTGCATTAATAACTCTAAATTTGGCTAAAGATAAAAAAGTTTTATAAGAATCATAAAAAAGATTATAATTATAATCATAATATTCCATATGTTCAGGCTCTGCGTTCGTTACGATGGCACAGTATGGATTTGAATTTATAAAACTACCATCACTCTCATCAGCTTCAAAAATCAAAATATTATTTTCTTTTGTATATCTTACATTTGAATTAAACTCTTTTGATTGTGCTCCAATAACAGCTGAACCATTCATAATAGATGCTAAAATCGCAGTTGTCGTACTTTTACCGTGAGCACCAGCAATTGAATAAACCTTTTTATCTTTTAAAATCTCACTTAATGCTTCTCTGCGAGCTAAAATTTTTATTTTCTTATTTTTTGCTGCAATTATTTCAGGATTATCGGGTCGTATAATTGCGGAGTGAATGATTAAATCTTGATTTGTAATAGCGTCAGTACTATGTGAAATATTGACTTTTATCCCGAGTGATACAAGCTGTTTTGTAATAGAAGTTTCACAAATATCTGAGCCACTAATCTTATGACCTTGAAAATACATATATTGTGCTAGTCCAGATATTCCGATGCCACCTATTCCAATAAAATGAATTTTCATCTAAATGGTAACTTTTTGTTCTAAATTACCTAACAACTCTTTTGCTTCATCCGTAAAAAATTTAACATAAAACGAGTCAGCTTCTTGCGTTGCTTCGATATCAGCCATTTTTGAGATAAAATCATCCATGTTTACATGTAAATCTACTAAATCTTGATGAATTCTCATAGCTCCTGCAAAAACAACATCATTACTAAGACCTCCCAAAATTTCAAACAGTGCGGAGGCGTCATTATATTTTTTTGCACTATAAAACTCCATAGCATACTCATATAATGCTCTAAGTGTCGAAAAATCTTGAATATCTTCGATATTTAATCTAACTTTTTGCTCTAAAGTCTGTGTCAAACGCTCTAATGCCAAATCTAAAATATTAGCATAATATCCTGCTAAATCCTCTTCATTTAACATTTCTTGACCACGCTGTTCTAAAGTATATAACTCTGCAATATCGCCATTTTCTTGGGCTTTTAATACCTCTTTTTTTAATATTTCCATGTAGATAAACACTCCTTAATGTAATTTAATGCCTTTTTTATTTGTTGTGGCTCATAAACGAGCGCAATGCGAATATAATCAAATCCTGGATTTAAATCATGTTCATCTTCTCGTGCTAAAAACTCTCCCGGTAAGACTTTTATATTATATTTTTTATAAAGCTCACATGTAAATTCTAACGCATGATTTACTTTTAACCAAATATAAAATGTAACATCAGGCACTTTTATATCTAAAATTTCTTTTGCTAATTGAAAATTTTTTATATATTTTTGTCTTAATAGTTCTACATGCGCTTCATTACCCCAAGCCACTGCTGCGGCTTTTTGTAAAGGCAAAGGAGATGCACATCCAATATATGTTCTATATTTCATATACTTTTTTAATATATTTTTATCGCCAGCAACAAATCCACTTCTAAGACCCGGCGCTGATGAGCGTTTTGAAATAGAATTTACTACTAAAATATTTTTAAAAGTGTGGTTTTTTACATGTAAAGATGCTTCAAGTAGTGATGGTGGAGCTTTGTGTGTGTATATTTCACTATAACATTCATCGTTTATCAAAATGAAATTGTATTTTAAAGCCAATTTTACCCACTTTCCCAATTCATCAAGGGTAAGTACTGACGCTGTTGGATTGTTGGGAAAATTTATAATTACTAAATCACATGTGCTTAAAATTTGCTCATCAATTATTGGTTTAAAACAATTCTCTTCTAAGAGATTAATATGAATAATTTTTGAACGTGACGCTATGGCTGCACCTTCATAAATCTGATAAAATGGATTTGTGTACGCCATGACTGGATTTTGCTTATCAAAAAGTAAAAATTGTGGTAAATTAAATAAAACCTCACGAGTTCCAAATGTAGGAATTAGTTCATCATTATCTAGTTGCACATCAAATCTTTTAAAAATAAACTCCTTGATTGATAAACGAAGAAAATCCTCTCCACTTGTTTTGGGATATTTTTTTAATAATGATGTAAAATCACACAGCTCTTCTTGAATAAATGAAGGTGTTTGAAATTGTGGCTCACCTATTGTTAAAGATAGTGATTTTAAGGTAGTATCTGTTTTAATATTTTTTAATAAATTATTTAATTTCTCAAATGGATATGGCTTAAAATTCATATAAATTCACTTTTTATAAGATATCAGATTTTAGCATAATATTTTTTAAAACTTAGACATTATTTGCATTTTAAATATTTGATTTTAAATTTTAGATAAGACTGATAAAATCATAATGTTTTTTTAGTTGTTATAATTAAGCAAGAGAGCATAAATAATTTCATAGTCAATAAAATTATTTATGCTCTCTTGCTTAATAACTTGGATAGATACTTACACATTATAAATTTTATAATGTTTTAATCAAAAGGATATACACAAATGGTTACAGTTTTTACAAAATTTCCAATTAAGCCAGAATTTAATGAGCAATACTCTGCACACCTAAAAGATGCGGTAACTAAGCATAAGATGGAAGAACAAACAGGTTTTTTACAAATGAAGCTTCTAGCTCCAAAAAACATGCCACATGCCGCGCAAAATGAAAATTTTATCATTCAAACAGACTGGAAAGACATGGAAAGCTTTGTTAATTATACAAAAAGCGAAGCGTTCCAAAAATCGCATGAAAATATGCCATCACGTGACTGGTTTAGCGGTCGCCCAACAGTTGAAATATTTGAGACTATTGATTAATTACTCTATGATGAGCAAAGCTCATTATAGATAGGTTATGCTATTAATTTTATACCATTTTCTATAAAAATTGCAATTCCCATAATGATGGTAAACATAGCAAAAATAAAACGTAATTTATCTTGATTTAACCTCTCTCCTAAACTTGAACCAGCTATACCGCCGAGCGCTCCACCTAATGTAAAAATCACGCTAATACTAAAATTAACAGCTCTACCTTGTAATTCATAACTAGCAAGCCCAAACATACCAAATAAAAATATAATAAAAAGTGATGTCGCGATTGACTCTTGCATTTTTAAATTTGCTCCTATATAAAGAGCGGGAACAAGCAAAAATCCACCTCCAACGCCAAAAAAACCACTAGCAAGTCCTGTAATAAAACCAAGAGTTAAAATTAATATATAATTTATCTTTTTATCTTCCTCTTCAATCTGCTTTTTCTTTTTTTTCTTTAACATCAAATAACCTATATACATCATAAGTAAAGAAAATAGTATTAAAAGCATAGGGCCTTTTAACTCTTTGTTTGCTAAAGAGCCCAAATATGTGCTAACGAGTGCGGGAGAAGCCATCAAAAATGCTATCTTAAACTTTACAAGATTTTTTCTCATATAAGAACCAGAGGCAATAAGCGAGGTAGCTCCAACTGCTATAAGAGATGTGATAATGGCTAAATGAATATTTTCACCAACTAAATAAACAAGCAAAGGAACGGCTAAAATAGAGCCTCCACCACCTGTCAAGCCTAATGCACCGCCTGATAATATACCACTTAAAAAAGCTAAAACATATTGATGTATCATCTGTTTTTACGAAATCGTATCATTTTAAATCTCTCTCCTAATAATTGTGGTGTTATTAATGGTTTAATTTTTCTTAATTCTTGTGCATAAATTGCATCGTCTACATTTTGTTTTAACATCTCAAGTAATTCTAAAATACCCATATTAACTAATGCTACCATTTGCGTCTTTAGCTCTACAAATTTAACATTAGTCTGTATAAATGCATCTTTTACATGCTCAAAATTTACATCATAAGTAATATCTGAATTTTGATAAAGCTCAAATATATCAATTTTATCATCAAAAAATGGATAAACTTTATGCTCCTTATAAATACGCAGTGAAAAATCTGGGCGTGCTTGCATCTCTCCATAATCAAAACTCATAAATTCAAATCTTTGTGCTGAATTATACATTTGTTTAGCAAAATCTTCATAACCAACAGCTATTTCACCCTTTTGTTTATGGTACTTCTTAGCTTTTTTTAAGATATCTTCATTGATGGTATCAAAAACAATTTTTTCATCTTTAACTCTAGCGATCTTACCATCATATAACAGTTCACATCCAAAAGCATCAAAAATCTCATTTGCAATAAAAAAGGCACTTTTACATGTAAGCTCATCTAAGCCATGAAAATGAGTTAAAGATATTTTATTACCAAATGAATCTTTAAAATATTTTTTTTGTTGTTGCTGTAAATCATCAAATTTTTCAATAATAACAAAATGTAGTGTATCTAATAATTTTGGCTTTAAAGTAAAAATAAATTCTACAATATCTGCTAAAAGATACCCATGATGAGCCCCTATTTCACATATTACACAATCCTCATCTAAAAACTCTTGCTCAATTAATAAAATAATATGCTTAGCAATTGTTCCTCCAAAAAATTTTGATGTGCTAACGGAGGTATAAAAATCACCCTCTTTACCTATTTGTTTATATTTGGCATAGTATCCATCATTTGCATACAACCAACTGTTCATATATCTACTAAATTTCATCTTTTAACTGCTCATATAAATTTAATAACGCTAATTGCTTATTAAGATTAAAAATTTTGATATCTAATTGTTGGATTTTTAGTGAATTTTTTAATGTATCCACATCATATATAGTTTTTTTGCCAACTTCATATCTAGCTTTTGTTTGTAATAAAAGATTAAGATATAATTGCTGACTTTGTTTTGCTAATTGTATCTTTTTATCATAATTTTGTAAATTTATCATAACTTGTTTAAAAATTGCTTTTGAAGCTCGTTTTTGATCTATTAGCAGATTTTGTGATTTAAGATATGATAATTTTACAGCTTCGATATCTCTTAAACTATTATAATCCAATGGCATGGAAATTGTAAATCCATAATTATAATAATTAGTAGTAGCAGAAAATCCAATACCACTATTTCCATAATTTTGATTATTTGTTGTTGTGCGGTTATATGACGCATTTACGCTAATAGATGGTAAATACTTTGTTTTTGTTACTAGCTTATTGTATCTATCCTTTTCTTTTTGCGCTTTTAATTCATCTACTAAAAGATTGTCATGTAAAAATTTATTTTTTGAAATTAAGGTTATTTTCGGTATTTTTGCAGTTTTATAATCTAAGTCACTAATGCTTTGAAACTTAGATATTAAACGCTCTTTACTTGTTTGAAGATTAAATAACGCCTGCATCGTACTATTTTTTTGTATAATTGCATTATCTAGAGAACCAGAATCTATCTGTCCTGCCAAATATTGCTGTTTTATCTGCACTAGATTAATTTTTGAATTTTGAATTTTGAATTTTTGTTGTTGTTGTTGCAGTGTTATTTGCTTTATCTGCATAAGTAAAGATATAGCTTTTGTAATTAATTTTCTTCTTTGTATCTGTATTGAAAATTTATTATATTTTTTAAGTGCGTTGGAATATTTTATACCATAATATATGCCACCACTTTCAAAAATTGGTTGATTTATTGAAATAGTCATCTGTTTGTATGATTGAACAATACTGTATGGATTGCTTTTTGAATAAGTATATGTTAAGTTAATAGGACGTATCCATGAATCTCTTAATTTTAAACTATTTACTTTATTTTGTCTTAAATCATAAGAAAATTCATTCTGCTTTAGTGTTGAGATATAATTTTTAAGCTGTAACGGTTTTGCAAATATTATGTTAGAGCTTAGATATAGCACTATTAAGACGTATAAAACCTTCATCCATTTCCTTTTGTGTAGTAGTTAAAGGTGGTAAAAATCTTAAAGTATTTTTACCAGCTTTTAACACCATAACGCCATGTTCTTTAGCACTATTGATAATTTTTGTTAAAGTATCGGCATCTTTTACACGCAATCCACACATCATTGCAACTCCAACTTTTTTAATGAAAATATCTCTATATGCCATAAAAAAATTATTTAAAAGTTCATTGAAATAAAGAATAGCCATTTCCAACTCACCACTTTTTTTATATTCACCCAAAATATCTAAAACTTCGCAAATAGCAACTGAGCTTAAATAGTTTCCACCAAATGTTGAGCCATGATCACCAGCATTAAAGATGTCTTTTAATCTTGTCATAACAACGCCAACTGGAACACCGCCACCAATACCTTTTGCCAGAGTTATAATATCTGGTGTTATTTCATAAAGATTTGAAGCTAAGAATTCACCGCTTCGATAAACTCCTGTTTGGACTTCATCTATAATTAACAAAATATCTTTATTTTTTAAAAAATTTGCTAAATTTTGTACTTTTTGTTTATCTTGAGGCTCAACTCCTCCCTCTCCTTGAACTAATTCTATCATAACTGCAATTGTATGATTATCGACTAGATTTTCAATATCATCGATATCTTTAGCATACACAAATCCATCTGGAAATGGTCCAAAATAGTTATGCATACTTTCTTGTCCTGTGGCTTTTACGGTTGTGATAGTGCGTCCATGAAAAGAGTATTTTAAAGTTATGATTTTATATCTCTTAATCTCGCCGTCTTTCTCTCCATATTTTCGAGCTATTTTAATGGCGCCCTCGTTTGCTTCTGCGCCACTATTGCCAAAAAAACATCTCATATCATAACCACTCGCCTCAACTATCTTTTGTGCGGCTTTTGCTTGCGGAGCAATATAATATAAATTTGATACATGAATTAAACTACTTGCTTGCTTACACAAAGCATCAACGAGACGTTTGTTTGCATGTCCAACACTCACTACACCAATACCTGATGTAAAATCTATATAATCTTTGCCACTGGCATCATACAAAGTTGCATTATCGCCTCTTAAAAATTCAACATCAGCACGTGCATAAGTATGTAAAATATATTTGTTATCCATCTCTTTAATATTCATTATAAAACCCTTTGTGAAATTATACAAAAATTTCTACTGTTTTTATCTAAATTGTACAAGTATTAGAAATTGGAATTTATTTAAAAAAACGGAGGTTTAAAAACCTTAATAAACTTCAGTATATTGATAAGAAAATAAGGTATTTCTATAATGGATTATAAAAAAGCTCTAAAATTTGTCCAAAATGCTACCTAAAAAATATTATCAAAATAGACTTAATAGTAAATATGGGTACATAATTTTCTAGTTTTTCTTATAATTTACCAAATAATAATCTACTAAATTAATCTTCAAACTTTTACTCAGTCCGCGATGTAAACTAATCATATTCTTCATATGTGAAAATACTCCACCTTTAAGTGTATTTGTTGTATTTGAAATATATTTTTTATATTTTGCAGATAATTATTTAAGGGTTTGGCGATGCAAAGAGTATCCTTCAAAGATGATTTTTTGAAGTAGTATTATATATTTATAAAACTTCAAAAGCAATAAAAAATTATTAAGTCTTAAACATCTCAAGCTTAGAATTTAACTCCTGTGTCATTTGATTTAGATGTTTAGCTGCTGTTGCAATATCTTCTACGCTTTTAGCATTAGTTGAAGATATCTCATTTATAGTTGATGATTTTTGAACAACTTCTTCTATATGCTGATTCGTAATTTCAAAATCATTAACAGTTTTATCTGTTGCTTTTACTGCTAAATCAACTATATCCACACTTTCATTTATCTTAGTCTCAACCTCAGAAGATGTTGTAACTAATGCTTGAATTTGCTCTGAATTACTACTCATGGTGGTGCTAGCCTCCATAATTGCCTGGACTATAATGTTTATAGTTGAATTTATCTCTATGAGTGATTTTTGAGTACGTTCTGCTAATTTTCTAACTTCATCAGCAACAACGGCAAAGCCACGTCCATGTTCACCAGCACGTGCAGCTTCAATGGCTGCATTAAGGGCGAGTAAGTTAGTTTGATCGGCAATATCGCTAATGACTTCTAAAACTAACTTAACCTCAGAAGCACTGTTTGAGAGTTCATCCATTTTTAGTGACATCTCTACCTCTGTTTGTGCGCTTTGTCGTACTTTTTGGTTCATACTCACCATTTCATTTTTAGCAATCTGTAAGTTTTTATTTGCTCTTATTATCTCTTGTTTACTGTGTTGTGCATTAGCTACAGCTACACGTATCTCTGCTTGTGCATTTAATGATGTCTGATTTGATTTATTTATAATAGTGACTGATTTTTCAACATTTTGTCCAACTCCGAGTGCTGTTGTTGAAAGATTGTTAGCTATTTGGGCATTTTTGGTAGATGAATCTTTAGCACTATCTATTAAATCATGAAGTTGTGTTGTAAAAGCGTTAAAACCATCTGCAAGTTTTTTAAGTTCAGTTGGTGAATTATTATCTACTTTTATCGTAAGATTTTTTTCATTTGAAATTTTAAGCATTGTGTCTATAAATTTTTGTAATGGCTGTTTTATACCTATAAAAATGATAAAAAGGGATATAGCGATAGATAAAAGCAATGCAATAATTAAAATCACTATCATAATATATTTTGAATGCGCTAAAGTTTTTATAGATTTTTGTGTTAACCTTACTATTCCAGCAGAAGAGGCGTCATGAATGTTTTTTGTTATTTTATCTGTTGATAAAGCGATAAAAGTTATTTTTTTATTTAAGATGTCGGATTTACTTACTATCGCTTTCATTTTCTCAATGGAGATTTGATAATTTTTAACAGCTTTTCTTAAATGTTTTAAAATATCTTTTTCATGTTTTGAATGTGATAAAGCGTAGAGTTTATCTATGCCAAAAACTAAAGTATCAAAATCTTGTGAAATGTTTTCTATTATTTTTGTATCATGTCGAGCAAGAGATTTAAAATTTTTCATCCTAATCTTATAGCCATTAATTGCAGTATTATTTACAAAATAATTTTGTTGATACTCTTTGTGACCTATTTTCTTATGTTTAACAGATATGCCCTGTCGTTTTACCAACAAAAGTGTATCTTGTGTTAAAATCTCAGCATTTTTATCTAAAATCTTATTAATAAGATTTTTTTGTCTATATAACAGGGCGATATTTTCATAATATTTTTTATATGTATTAATTTTTTGCTTGATAGTTGGAAGCTTTTGCGTTAAAACTACTAAATCAGGATATTTTTTTGCATGGTCTGAAAGATTTGAGATATCAACTTTGATTTTATTAAACAATTTATTTGCCTTATCGGCAAATTTAATATCTCCCGTATCTATAAATCGATGAGTCAGTAAATCTATCATGGAAAAATCCATTTGAAATGTTGTGATTAATTGTTGTTCTCTCATGTGTCTTGATATTGAAAGAGATGAACTCATATTTTTAATAGAAATTATACCAATGATAAATATCAAAACAACCATTGAAATAAAACCAACAGTTATCTGCTTACTCAAACTTAATTTATTCATGCTTTATCCTTAAATCTTATATTTTGTATATTATAATATAATATTAAATATTTTTCAACCAAAATTTCTAGAAAATAACATGTTTTTACCATTGTGTTTAGCGGAATATAGATTTTCATCTACTATTTTAATAAAATCAATCAACTTATCTTTTTTTGGATTTAATATTTTTTGAACTCCTATACTAACTGTTACAGAAATATCGCAACCATCGCATGTAACAATGCTGTTTTCAATATTTTTTCTAATTTTTTCAAAGATTGATATAGCAGTATCAAAGTTTGCGATATTTAGTAAAATAATAAACTCTTCTCCACCATATCTAAAGATATGGTCAGTGGTTCTTAAATTGTTTTGACATATTTTTACAATTGATTTTAAAACTTCATCACCACAAACATGCCCATAAGTATCATTAACTACTTTAAAATCATCAATATCAAGCATAGCTAAGATTAATGGCTTGTCTGAGAGATACAGTATCTCAATCTCTTTTTCAATAATTGGCATCATTAATTTTCTTGATAATGCACCAGTTAATACGTCATATCTGTTTTCATCTTCTACCTCTAAAAGATTAATAATCCCGAGACTTGATTCTATTTCAACAGTAATTATTTCGATGGCTTGAACTAATTCAAAAGCTCTTATAAACTGTTTTTTTTCAAGCATATAATGCAAAACTAACATCTGCTTATAAAATCTAATATATAGCTGTATAACTTGCTCAAATTTATCAGCAAAATGAGGATATTTTTGTTTATATTTTATTAATCTTTGTACAAAATCTGATTCGCCACTGAGCATAGCATCATACTTTTTTGTTTTTTTTACATTTATATAAATATTTTTTAGCCAAGATATATAAATGTTAAACAGATACTCAACTTCTCTAGTATTGTTTTTATTGTTTCTTGTATGTAATTGATTCAAAAAACGATCAAATGAGGCAAAAAAGTATCCTTTTGATATATAATTTAAACTAATTTCATATAGATCTATAATTTTATGTACATCTACTATAAGGCTATAGTATTTAACTATCTCTTCTTGCAAAAAGTTTATTATCTCTGCAATAACCGCAAATGGTACATCTTGTTTGAAATATGTTACACCTACTGATGAATAATAATCATATTCATAAGTTTTATTAAATAAAAAATTTTCTAAGATTTTAAGTCCTAATGTAATACCTTTATTAATCTCTTTTTGATTGTTAAATAAAGAGGAAAAATTATCATCTTTTAGTAAATCATTAACAAATTTTTTCTGTAACAGTTGTATCGATTCTATTTTTATATTATCCAACGACATTTATTTTCCTTATTTGTTTATTATATAAAAAATATGATAAAATATTGCTTTTATTCTTTATATTTAAGAGGAACTAGCTCACTTAATGAAATACTTAATACTTTTATTTTTTTGTTTTCATAGTTTATACGCATACACACTCAAGCGTAATTACATAACAAAGTCACATACAATTTATGCCTCAGATATTTATCCAAATATTAATAAAAATTTTATTTTAACAAGATATAACGTGGGAGAGCATAAACTAACCATGATGGCAAACAAGATAATAAAACTCTTTAATGCACACGGATATACCATAAACACCGAAATAGGATATATAACATTCACGCAGCAAAGCCCTGTTGATATGTCTAGAATAATTCAAAAATTAAAAATGGGTTTTTTACACAAATATCCAAATTTAGACATTATCAAGTTGCGAGTCACTCCCATTTCGTATATTAAAAAACTACCAAAATCGTACTCAATAATTATCCCAAATTATGCGTTATTAAATAATTATTCAACAATTTATATAATGACGCCCATGCATAAAGAGTTTTTTTTCAATTTTATTTTAAATGCCAAAATAAATATTTTTGTAGCTTCTAAAAAAATTATTCGTCATACAAGACTCACGGCAATCAATGTTCGTGTAAAATTTATAAATTTTAAAAATTTTCATGGTTTACCGATTACAAGCATTACAAATCACATGTATCAAAGTAAATTTACAATACAGCCTAATCATATTATATTAAAAAGAGATGTTGAACCATTAAGCCTCGTAAGGCGTGGTGACATTGTAACGGCAACAATAGTTGATGGTGGTATGGATATTATTTTTAGTGCGAAGGCTTTACAAAGTGGAAAAAAAGGTGACACGATTAGTATATTAAGAGATACAGGAAAACAATTAAGAGCTGTTATAGTTGGTTCACATATGGTACGTGTACCATGAAAATAGTAGTTTCAATAAGTGGGGCAAGTGGGGCAAACCTCGGTTTAAAAGCAATAAAATTACTACCAAATACAATACAAAAACATCTTATTATCTCAAAAGGTGCTAAGATTGTGTTACAAAAAGAGCAAGATATTATCATACATTATGAAAAAAATATCGCATCATCTATTGCTTCTGGAAGTTTTCAAGTAGATGCTATGATGATAATACCGTGTAGCATGAACACGTTAGCTAAAATAGCATGTGGCATTGCTGATAATTTAACAACTAGAGCGGCTTCTGTGATGTTAAAAGAGGGTAAAAAACTACTTTTAGCACCACGGGAGATGCCCTTTAGCACAATATCGCTTGAAAATATGCACAAACTCTCTACCCTTGGTGTTATTATTGCTCCGCCTGTTATGGCATATTATAGTTATCAAACAACACTCGGTGAAATGGAGAATTTTATGATTGGCAAATGGTTTGATCTACTCGACATTGATAATAACTTATATAAAAGATGGAATGAAGATGAATAAAATTGCACTATATCCAGGTACTTTTGACCCTATCACAAACGGTCATATTGATATCATTAGACGTGCGACAAGCCTCTTTGATGAATTAATTATAGCAGTTGCCGAATCTAGCGAAAAAAATCCAATGTTTTCTTTTGATAAACGGGTGGAGATGGTACAAGAGGCCACAAAAACGATACAAAATATAAAAGTTGTTGGATTTAATAATTTAACAGTAGAGCTTGCTAAAAGCATGGATGCAACTGTTTTGATACGTGGACTAAGAGCTATTAGTGATTTTGAATTTGAGCTACAACTTGGATATCTAAACAATTCACTAGATAGTACAATTGAAACCGTTTATCTAATGCCAAATCTCCAACATGCGTTTATCAGCTCATCAATTGTAAGAAATCTTATAAAATTTAACGGCAAAATAAGTCATCTTGTTCCAAAAAAGGTTCAAGAGGTTATAATAAAATGTATATAGCCATAGAGGGTATCGATACCGCTGGCAAAAGTACACAAATACAGGCATTAAAAGAGATTTATCCTAATGCAATCTTTACAAAAGAGCCAGGAGGAACTAAAATTGGCAAACGATTAAGAGAGATAGTTCTTTTTAAAGAGATACAAAATCCGATCACCGAGATGTTCATTTTTTTAGCAGATAGAGCTGAGCATATACAAAAAATTATAAAACCAAATTTAGATAAATTTATCATAAGCGATAGAAGTGTTATCTCAGGCATAGCTTATGCAAACATAGCGCAAAAAATAGCTTTAGATGAATTAATAAAACTAAATAGCTTTGCATGTAATAATATTTTTCCGCAAAGAGTCATTATTTTAAAATTAAGCGAGCAAGAGCTTATAAAAAGGCTTTTAGCTAAAAAGCATGACCAAATAGAGGAGCGTGGCATAAAGTATCTTTTAGAGATACAAGATGGATTAATCAATGTCGCAAAACAACTACATATAAAACTATTAGTTATTAACGCTGCTTTACATGTAAATACAATAACTAAGCAGATATTAAATTTTACAGGAGAGAAAAGCAGATGATAAAATCATTACGCGGTATGAACGATATGTTTGATTCTAAAAAGTTTCAATATTTTATAAAAATAGCGTCACAAATAGCTAAAAACTACGGCTATAGCTATACCCAAACTCCTTTGCTTGAAGAAAGTTTGCTGTTTAAACGTTCTGTTGGAGAATCAAGCGATATCGTAGGTAAAGAGATGTATCAATTTACCGATAAAGGCGGACATGATGTGTGTCTTCGCCCCGAAGGAACTGCTGGTATTGTTCGTGCGTTTATACAAAATAAGCTAGATAAAGCAGGTGGTCAATATAGATTTTTTTATCATGGACCAATGTTTAGATACGAGCGTCCACAAAAAGGCAGACTGCGAGAGTTTCATCAATTTGGAGTTGAAAGTTTTGGTGAAATAAATGTTTATGAGGATGCAACAATCATCATGATGGTAAATGATATTTTTAATAAACTTGGTATCACATTTAAGTTAAAATTAAATTCTTTGGGTGATAAAAATTGCATGCCACAATATCGTAAAAAACTACTACTTTTTTTACAAAATCATATAGATGAAATTTGTGATGACTGCAAAAGAAGAAAGGATACAAATCCGATACGTGTTCTTGATTGTAAAAGTGGTAATTGCCAAGCTATCTATGTTAATGCGCCAAAACTTATAAATAATCTTTGCTTTACATGTAAAGATGATTTTTTAAAACTTCAAGAGATATTAAAAGTAAATGATATTGACTTTGAGATAGATACACATCTTGTTCGCGGACTTGATTATTATAGTAAAACTGCTTTTGAATTTGTAAGTGATGCCATTGGCACACAAAGTGCGATAGCTGGAGGTGGAAGATATGACAGGCTTGTAGAATTTTTAGATGGCAAGGCTACTGCGGCTGTTGGATTTGCAATTGGAATAGAGAGAATTTTAGAACTTATTGATATACCACAAAATAATCGTGAAGGATGGTATTTTGGTGCCATGGATGACAAGTTTGTATCTTTAATATTCTCACTTACATTTAAAAAAAGAAAAACTGATAAAGCTATTGCCTCTTTATATCCACGTAATTTAAAAACACATTTAAGATATGCAGATAAGCAAAACGTTAGATATTGTGCAATAATTGGAGAAAATGAGTTTAATAAAAATCAAATATGGATAAAAGATATGCAAGAAAAAACAGAAACAAATATAAACATCAATAAATTATGAAAAATTATGGTATAGATATTTGGGGTAATGATAATTTCATTATTAAAAAAGATTTAGTTTATATTAATTATAAAAGTTCGCCATCAATCCTTGAAATTGTAAAAAAAATATATTCTAAAGGCATTACAGGTCCCATTATTTTAAGATTTGAACATCTTATTAAAAAACAGATAGACACACTGTATGACTCTTTTGCCAATGCAATTAATGAAAACAATTATCAAGGTAGCTTTAATGCTGTTTTTCCTCTAAAAGTAAATCATCTACCTAATGTTATAAATCAAGTAATAAAAAATGGAAAAGATAGAGGTTATGGACTTGAGGCTGGTTCAAAAGCAGAGCTTATACTTGCTATGAGTCATACTCCTCTTGGTTTTCCTATTACCGTAAATGGATTTAAAGATATAGAGCTTATAGAGCTTGGCTTCATAGCTGCTCAAAGTGGACATAATATCACGATAATTATAGAAGGTTTAGGTGAATTAAAGGCGATTTTAAAAGTAGCATCTTCAACGAAGTTAAAAATGCCAAATATTGGAATAAGACTTAGGCTCCATAGTTTTGGAAGTGGAACATGGGCAAAAAGTGGAGGTATTAATGCAAAATTTGGTCTCACCTCTACGGAAATTTTAGAAGCTATAAAAATATTAAAAAAAACAGATAATTTAAAATATTTTACTATGATTCATTTTCATATTGGCTCACAAATGTCAGATATCTTACCACTTAAAAAAGCTTTGCGTGAAGCTGGAAACATATATGCGGAACTTAAAAAAATGGATGCTACAAACCTGGTAAATATAAATATTGGTGGTGGTCTAGCAGTAGAATATTCACAACACCATCATGATTTTAGAAGAAATTATTCTGTTGGTGAGTTTGCAAATGATGTTGTTTTTTTATTGCATGAAATTAGTAATGCAAAATCAGTTGAACATCCAAATATATTTACAGAATCAGGTCGTTTTATTGTGGCCTCTCATGCTATTTTAATCACACCTGTTCTTGAACTTTTTACACAAGATTATCAACTAAGACATCTAAACTTTAAAAAGATAAATCCTCCATTACTAGATGAATTAAGAGAATTATATGATCTTTTAAATCAAAAAAATGCCATAGAATTTCTACATGATGCTCTTGATCACATCGAATCCTTGCTCACACTGTTTGATTTAGGATATATTGACCTTCAAGATAGATCTAACGCGGAGATACTAACACACAATATCATTAAAAAAGCACTCTACCTCTCACAAGATAATCCTACACAAGAAATTAAAAAGCTTCAAGAAAAACTTCAAGAGAGATATCTCATAAATGGCTCAATCTTTCAAAGCCTGCCTGATTACTGGGGATTGGGTCAAGAGTTTCCTGTAATGCCCATAGATAATCTTGATAAAAAAGCTATTCGTCCTGCGTCACTTTGGGATATTACATGTGATAGTGATGGAGAGATAGGTTTTAATCCAAACAAACCACTGTATCTTCACGATATAGATTTAACACAAAATGATTATTTTTTAGCATTTTTCAATATTGGAGCATACCAAGAAACTCTTGGTATGAATCATAATCTTTTTGCACACCCTAGTGAATGTAGTGTTGATATAACAAAAAACTCTTTTGTTTTACGAAATCTTGAAGATTCTAACAGCATTATGAATATTCTTGGTGATATAGGTTATAATTGCAAAAAAATATTAAATAAGCTTAAAGCAGAATTTTTATTAAATGATTTTATTACAAAAAAAGAAGCGAGTGATATACTTCAAAAATTAGAGCTATATATGTATCAAAATAGTTATTTAAAGGAATAGTTGTTGGGAATTTTTAAAAATATTAAAGAAGATTTTTCAAATGCTTATCATAATGATCCAGCATTAACATCAAAGCTTGATTTTTTATTTAATTATCCTGGCGTATGGGCTATATTTTGGTATAGAATTTCAAATAAACTCTACAAAAAAGGTTATATTAGAATTGCTCGAATACTTATGGGTATTAATCAAATTTTAACAAATATTGATATTCATCCAGCTGCAACCATTGGAAGGCGTATTTTTATAGACCATGGTTTTGGAGTAGTAATTGGTGAGACAACTATAATTGAAGATGATGTGTTGATTTATCAAGGCGTAACACTAGGTGGCGTAAGTCTTGAGATACACAAACGCCATCCCACTATAAAACATCATGCCGTAATTGGTGCTGGTGCTAAAATCCTTGGAGATATCATTATTGGTGAACATTCAAAAATTGGTGCAAACTCTGTTGTTGTAAGAGATGTACCACCCTATTCAACTGCCATAGGTATTCCAGCTCATACAATCCAAAAAGGGCAATACAAAGACCAATTTATGCATAATAAATTACCAGATATCAATAAAGAGATGTTTGAATACCTATTAAAACGTGTAGCCATTTTAGAACACATTATGATGAAGAGTGATAAAGAGATTTTAGAAAAAGATTTGGAACTTGAAGATATTTATAATGCTTTTATTAGGTCAATGAAAAATTAAAATTATTTTTTTGGTATAATCTTTTTTTGAAAATATAATCTTTAAGGTATTATCTATGTTAACAAAACGTATCGACTCACTCTCAACATCTATAACAATAGCGATATCGAACTTAGCTGCAGACCTAAAAGCACAAGGTAAGGATATTCTCAGTTTTTCTGCTGGTGAGCCTGACTTTGATACGCCACAGCCTATAAAAGATGCGGCAATTAAGGCAATTAATGATGGTTTTACTAAATACACTGCTGTTGATGGCATACCTGAATTAAAACGAGCTATCATAGATAAGCTAAAAAAAGATAATAATCTCTCTTACACTATGTCTGGTGTGATCGTAAATAATGGCGCTAAACAATCATTATTTAATTTATTTTCAGTTGTTATAGAAGATGATGATGAAGTTATCATTCCATCGCCGTATTGGGTTACATATCCTGAAATTGTAAAATATTGTGGTGGTGTTGTAGTTAGTGTGGCAACAACAGATGAAACAAACTTTAAAATGACCCCAAAACAGCTAAGTAACGCTATAACCAATAAAACTAAAATGATTGTATTAACCTCTCCTTCAAATCCAACTGGTGCTATTTATTCAAAAGATGAGTTAATAGCGTTGGGTAAAGTTTTAGAAGGAACTGATATCTTAATAGCCAGTGATGAGATGTATGAAAAACTAATTTATGAAGGCAAATTTACATCAACTGCATCAGTTAGCGAAGATATGTTCAAGCGAACTATTACAATTAATGGACTAAGCAAATCAGCTGCTATGACGGGATGGAGATTTGGTTATATGGCAGCATACCACGAAGATATTGTACAAGCAACAAAAAAACTACAAAGCCAAAGTACATCAAATATAAACTCTATAACACAAAAAGCTGCTATTTTTGGCTTAAATGGCAGTATTGTTAAAGATATAGAAAAAATGAGACTAGAATTTAAAAAACGCCGAGATGAAGCTGTTAAACTATTTAATGCAGTTGATGGCTTATCTGTACTAACACCTCATGGTGCATTTTATCTATTTGTAAACATTAAAGAAGTATCAGATGATTCTATGAAATTTTGTCAAGATTTATTAGAAAAAACAGGCGTCGCTGTTGTACCTGGTATCGGTTTTGGAAGTGAAGGATATTTTAGATTTAGCTTTGCTACAGATATAAATAGCATACGTGAAGGTATTAAACGTATTGAAAAATATATAAAAACTAAAGCATAATTAATTTTATCCTTACATGCAAGGATAAAATGACTATTTAATAGTCTTAAGAACTGCGATTACCTCATCAATATTTTCGAGCGGAATATGAACTTTCCAATCTGGATCACTTGATTTTCCAGCTAAAGAAATCCCTATACTTGCAACTACACCACTACCCTCTCCATAAGGCTCTTCTATTTTTGAAATTGAAATAATTCCTTTTTTTGTACCACTAAGTGCTATCGTTGATTCTATTTTATTTTCTGACATCTGTTTTCCTTTTTAAGTTTTTATTAGTTTAGCTAATTTTGCCTGAAATTTCAACCATGATTTCTGCTCCATCAAAGGAAATCCTCCAAAAGTTTTACCACTTTGCTTAATTGATTTTGTAACACCGCTTCTAGCTGCTAATGTCGTAAGCGGAGCAATTGTAAGATGTCCTGATATAGCACTTTGACCACCTATTACCACATGATGGCCAAGTTTTGATGAACCAGCTACTCCTGATTGAGAGACTAAAACGCTATACTCACCAATCTCACAATTATGTGCCACTTGAACAAGATTATCAATACGTACTCCTTTTTTAATCAGCGTACTACCTAGTGTGGCTCTATCTATTGTCGTACAACTGCCAATCTCAACATCATCTTGTATAACAACATTTCCATTTTGATAAATCTTTAAATGCTTGCCTTCTTTAGAGGTTGCAAAACCAAAACCGTCTGCACCTATTACGCTATTTGCATGAATTATGCAGTTTGAACCAATTTTGCAATCTCTATAAACTACAACACCGGGATACAATACCGTGTTATCACCAACTACGACATTACTGCCTAAATAAACATTTGCTAAAATATGACAGTTTTTACCCACAATCACACCTTTTGCTAATTCGGCTTTGCAAGAGACAGTGCTATTTTGACCAACAATAGCTTCGTCTGCTTCATCATCTTCAATATTTGATGAAAAATATTGAGAGAGTTTCGCCATCATCAAATATGGCTCATCTACCACAAGAGCTATCGTTGAAGTTGGTACTTCCTTAGCAATTACTTTGTCCACTATCAAAGCACCGGCATTTGTCATTTTAACATCTTTTATATATCTAGAGTTTGAGACAAATGATAATTCTAAAGATGTGGCATCCGCTAGGGTATTCATCCCTTTTATATCAAATGACATGCCATCATATTTTGAATCAATAATATCTGCTATCTTTTTTATATCCATATTTTACTCTTTTAATAATTTTGCAATTTTACTCTGAAGTCTTCTCCATCTGCTGTGAGGCATCAATGGATATCCACTCCACACTCTGTGTGATTCTTTTATTGATTTTGTAACTCCACTTCTTGCGGTAAATGTTGAAAAAGGAGCAATATCTAGATGATCTGAAAAAGCAGTTTGACCACTAACAACACAGTTTCTTCCCAATTTTGTTGAACCACCTACTCCGCTTTGTGCTACAAATAAAGAGTATTCGCCTATCTCGCAATTATGTCCAATATGAATAAAATTATCAAGCTTTGTGCCTTTTTTTATAATAGTTGAATTAAATACAGCTCTATCTATCGCACAATTTGCCCCAATTTCCACATCGTCTTGTATGACAACATTTCCGTTTTGATAAATCTTTACATGTTCACCTGTCAATGTGTGTGAAAAGCCAAAACCATCGGCACCAAGAACACTTCCTGCATGTATAATACAGTTATTTCCGATAATAGTGTCACGATACAATGTACAATTTGGATAAATAATGGTATTATCACCAACACAAACAAATGAACCAAGATAAGCTCCTGCCATAATGATACAATTATTACCAATTTTAGAACCATCTTCAATGGTTGCTTTGTCATCTATATATGTTTTAAAACCAATATATGGCTCATCAGCAAAAAAATCTATCACCTTTGGCGTAAAAAGCTTTGTAGCGTATGCCATCGATACTGATACATCTGCACAAATAATATATGAGTTATTTTTTGGTGCATCAATGAGAAGTTCTTTAGTTATCAAAAAGGCAGAAGCTTTAGAGTTTGATAACTCTAAAAGATATTTTTTATGCAAAATAAAACTTAGTTGATTTTGTTTTGCACAAGTGAGATCATTCATGCCTTTTATTTCTATATCTTGTCCAATATATTCACATTTTAAACTAGAAGCAATTTGTGAGAGGAGCATATTAGCGCTCTAGTGCCACGGCACCACTTCTTACAATCTCTTTTGGCATAAATCTTTTAATAGCATCTAAAAAGTGTTGAACCCTGCAAGGTTCATCTGCTACCATAGCTATGATAAACTCTTCACCGACATTAACAATTTTACCATTATAAGCACCGCATAAAACTTCGATATCGCTTAAGCTATTTTGTATAGAAAATTTTACCAATACCATCTCTTTTTCAACTATATCATTATGCTCAATAACTTTTAAAACAGGTATAAGCTTGTGTAACTGTTTTGTTATTTGTTCAATTACCCTAATAGAACCTGACGTTACAATAGTTAAACGTGAATATTTACTTTGTGGAATTGGTGCTACTGTTAAAGATGTGATATTATATCCACGACCTGAAAAAAGATCTGTTATTCTTGATAATACGCTTGCTTCGTTTATCACAATAACAGAGATAACTCGTCTTACTCTTTGCATCTATTCCCCTTTGTACTCTAACATCATGTTAAACAATGAACCGCCAGATGGCACCATAGGCATAACATTTTCAAGCTTATCTACTTGGACATCAATTATTGCGACAATATCTTTACTAATAGCATCTTTTAAAGCGTTATCAAACTCCTCTTTTGTTGATACCTTATATCCAATTCCACCAAAGGATTCTGCAAGTTTTACAAAATCTGGTTGCATTTTTAGAGTTGTTTCAGCATATCGTTTATCATAAAAAAGCGTTTGCCACTGGCGTACCATTCCAAGATAATTATTATTTAAAATAACATTAATAACTGGAATTTTTTTCTCAACTGCCGTCATAAGCTCTTGTATATTCATCAAAATTGAACCGTCGCCTGTAATATTTATACTCACACGATCAAAGTCAGCTACTTTTACTCCAATAGCAGCAGGAAAGCCAAAACCCATAGTTCCAAGTCCGCCAGAACTTATAAACTGTCTTGGACGTGAAAATGGATAAAATTGCGCACTCCACATCTGATGTTGCCCAACATCAGTTGTAATATTAGCCCTCTCCCCTAATATCTCACCAATTCTTTGTATAACCCATTGCGGCTTAATAACCTTTGAACTATCTTCATATGATAATGGATGTAATTTATTAAAATGATTAATAGTTTGCACCCACGGTTCGTATCGCTCTTTATCAATAGTTTCTTTTGCAATATCAAGCATGCTATTTACTACATTTTTAATATCTCCAACGATAGGAAAGTCAGCTTTTACAAGTTTTGAAATGCTAGCTGGATCAATATCTACATGTATTATTTTTGCATGTTTTGCAAATTCACTTAATTTTCCAGTTACCCTATCATCAAATCTTGCACCAAGGGCTATCATCAAATCAGTTTCACTCATAGCCATATTAGCTGCGTAGCTACCATGCATCCCAAGCATAGAGATTAGCATGGGATTATCAAACCTAAGCGTTCCTCGTGCCATGAAAGTCTCAACAGCAGGAATGTTAGTCATCTTAATAAGTTCACGTACTTCATTGGCTGCATTAGAATTTATAATTCCACCTCCTAAATAAAACACTGGTCTTTTAGCTTCTTTGATTGCCAAAACAGCTTTTTTAATTTGACGCAAATTACCTTTTATCGTCGGTTTATAGGTTTCTAAATGGATAGGTTGTGAATAATCAAATACACCAATTTGAGCTGTTACATCTTTTGGAATATCAATATGAACAGGTCCTGGACGTCCAGAAGAGGCAATATAAAATGCCTCCTTTAAAATGCGTGGTAAATCTTTTGCATCAGTTACAAGGTAGTTGTGTTTTGTACAAGAACGACTAATTCCAACAGCATCAATCTCTTGAAATGCATCAGTACCAATTAAACTCATAGGAACTTGACCACTAATCACAACTAAAGGAACTGAATCCATATATGCATCAGCTAAACCAGTTACAGCATTGGTAAATCCCGGTCCACTTGTTATCATCGCTACACCGACTTTACCACTCACTTTCGCATAACCTTCAGCTGCATGAACAGCTGCTTGTTCATGACGTGTTAAGATATGTTGAAATGAATTTTGTTTATAAATTTCATCATAAATATTCATAATTGCACCACCAGGGTAACCAAATACTGTATCAACATGCTCTGCAATTAATGCCTCAATAACCATCTGCGCACCACTAATTTGCATCTTGTCTCCTTAAAATATTATGTTTTGTTATTCAATTGTTCACAATACGAAAAGGCTAAACCCTCACGTAAACTATCGTCTATCACAATAGAACTCGTGAAATCCAAAAGAGTAAATATTTTTTTTACTATAATTATACCTGAAATTATTAAATCTTCTCTGCCTACTCCAACATAATAAGACCTAGTTTTTATATCCATATTTAAAAGTTTTTGCATAACCTCATCATAAAGAGCCACATCCAATTTATATCCGTTAATTTTGGAATTATCATAATTAGCATAGCTCATACCTTGTAAAAAAGCTGCTATTGTAGTAGGCGTACCTGCTGTTTGAATAAAAATTTCTGGCTTTTTACATGTCATATAATAATCATCAATATATTTTTTTATATCAAGCGTTAAAGCCTCAAGTAAAACTTCCATTTCATCAAAATTTTTTATCATCTGTGTGAGAGTTACTATGCCTAGATTAAAACTTTTAGTTATTATCTTATCATGATTATAAAATGTAATTTCAATCGAGCCTCCACCGATATCTACTAAAACAAAAGATGATGGCGTTACATGTAAAGAATCTAGGCGTTTTTTTACAGCAAAAATAGTGTATTGTGCCTCATCAAATCCACTAATAACTTGAAATTTAATACCTGTTTGCTCATAAATAATCCCTAAGACTTCATCTGCATTTTTTGCTAAACGCATAGCTGCAGTTGTAATAGCAATTATTTTTTGATTTTTAAAATCCAGCTTTTTTTTTGCTTGCATAAGTGCAGATACTACTCGAATAATAGCTTGTTTATTTATCTGTTTTGTATTTACTAAATTATCAGCGGTTTTAACGATAGCTTCAAAACTCTTACCCCATTTTTTCTTAGCACAATCATATTCAATACAATTTAAACTATTTGAACCTAAATCTATCGCTATCATTATTTAATATGGCTACTTAAATAACCATTTTCTTTTAAAATTTTTGTTATATTCTCTTGATGTTCTTTGCCTTTTGTTTCAAGATGAACTGTAACATTTGCATCACCATAATCTAGCGAAACAGATGTTCTATCATATGCAATATGAACTATATTAGCATCTAGTTTTTTCAAAATTGATGTTAATTTCATCAACGAGCCTGGCTTATCTACTAAAGTAACTACCAATTTCATTTTACGATTTGATTTGATTAAACCTTTTTCAATAATCACAGATAGTAATGTGACATCCATATTTCCACCACTTAAAATAGCTGCTACTTTTTTGCCCTTTAGTGATGGTAATTTATTATGTAAAAGTGCTGCAACTGTAACTGCTCCTGCTCCTTCGACTACTAACTTTTGATGCTCTAAAAGATAGAGTATAGCATTTGCAATCTCTGCATCATCAACGCTAATAAAATCATCAACATCTTTTTTGATATATTCTAGTGTAATTTTTGAACAATCACGCACAGCAATCCCATCAGCAATTGTTCTAACAGATATACTATCAATAGGGCGACCAAGTTCGTAGGAATCTTTAAGTGCGGGTGCACCTTTAGCGCTAACTCCAATAACTTTTATATTTGGATTTATGCCTTTTATCACCTTTGCAATACCGCTAATTAATCCACCTCCACCAACAGGTACTAAAATGGCATCTAAATCATTATTGCTTTGAGAGAGAATTTCTAATGCAATAGTTCCTTGTCCCGCTATTACTTTATCGTCTTCAAATGGATGAACAAATTCTAATGCATACTTTTTAGCATATTTGAGTGCGTAAGCATAGGCTTCATCATAATTTGCACCAGCTAAGATAACTTTTGCACCAAAATATTTTACACCATTAATCTTTGACAAGGGAGTAGCTTCTGGCATGATAATTACAGCTGTAATATTAAATTTTTGTGCACAAAATGCAACACCTTGTGCATGATTACCTGCACTCGCGGCTATAACTCCATTCTTTCTTTGTTTATCACTTAAAGATGCAATTTTATTATAAGCACCACGAATTTTAAAAGCTCCAGTTATTTGAAGATTTTCTTTTTTTAGATAAACATCGCAACCCGATATTTCACTTAGATATGATGTATAAGCGAAAGGCGTTTGAACAACAATATCTTTGATCCTGTCATGTGCTTCATAAATAGCATTTAAATCCAACAACGATTATACCTCCATAATCTTTTTATAATCAATCATAGCGCATTGATTTTGAACAACTTTTAAACCAGCATTATCTGCTTTTTTTGCCGCCTCATTATTTACAATACCTATTTGCGACCACACAACTTTAACATCTCCTCTTTGAATACACACATCAACAATATCGTTCATAGCATCAGATTTTCTAAAGATATCTACCATCTCTATTTTAAATGGTACATTTAGAAGTGAGTTGTAAACTTTTTCTCCTAAAATTATATTCTCTTTTGGATAAATAGGAACTATTTTATAGCCAACTTTTTGCAAATATTTGGCTACTTTATGGCTATCTTTTGTTTTATTTGGCGATAAACCAACAATAGCGATAGTTTTTACACTCTCAAAAATCTCTTTTACTTCATCTTTATTTGAATTTATAGTTGGAAATTCACACTCCATCATCGCTCCTTTAATATTTTTTAAAGAAAATAAGGTCAGCTATCGGTTTTTTATCAACACCGCACCCATTTCTACATGAGTAGTATAAGCAAATTGATCAAAAAGAGCCATCTGCTTAACTTCATAAGTTTTACTTAAAATCTCTAAATCTCTTTTTAATGTTGTAGGATTACATGAAATATATAAAATATTATCATATCTTGAAATAAACCTACAAGTTTGCTCGTCAAGCCCCGCACGTGGTGGATCGATAAAAACTGTTTTTATATTATAATTATTGATATCAATATCTTTCATACGACGAAAAACACGAACATTGTCTAAAGCTTGAACTAATTCTTGCGAACTCATTCGTAAAAATTCGATATTTGTAACATGATTTAATCGCATATTTTCTTTTGCCGCATTTATAGATGCTTTTGATATCTCAGTCGCTAAAATTTTATCAAATATATCAGCTAACGGAATTGTAAAATTACCAGCACCACAATAAAGCTCCAATAAATCACCATTTAAATCTTTCGCATGTTGTAAAATCCATCCTATCATCTTCTCGTTTACTTTTATATTTGGTTGGGTAAAACTATTTTCAAATTGAATAAAATGGTATATTTTATTTTGTACATGCAACGTTTCGTTTATATAATCACGACCTATCACAATTTTTTGTTTTTTACTTCTTCCTATAATATTTATATGCAATTCTTGTGCAATCTTTTGTGCTACTCTTTCCCAAAGAGTATCTAATTTTTTATGATACAAAAGTGAGACAACTATATCTGCATTTGAAGATGATAAAAAATCAGCGCTAAAAAGCTTAGTTTTGATATTATATTGTTTTATTAATTTGAGCAATTTTGGCATGAGCTCATAAACATGACTACTTACTTGTGGGCACTCTTGTATCGTTACAAATCCTTTATGATTTAGGGTATGCATAGCATAAAAAATCTCATCTTTTTCATGCCAAATTTTAAATTCAGCTCTTGCTCTATAACGACTTATTTGTGAACTAAAAATATCTATTTTTTTTATATAAAACTGCTTAAAATGCTCTTTATTTTGTTTAATTTTTTTATTCAACTGTGTCTTATAATCATCTATATAATTATTACAACTTCCACATTCACCAAAATAGATACAATTCATACTATTTTACACTCGATATAAGATTACCAATTAAAAGGTCCCATCCGTTTATCAATATAAACACAAGTATTTTAAAGGGCAGAGATATCATAACAGGAGGCAACATCATCATGCCCATGGACATTAAAAGTGATGACACGACCATGTCAATTATTAAAAATGGCAAAAACAATAAAAAACCTATTTCAAAAGCTGTTTTCAATTCACTAATTAAAAATGCTGGCACTGCTATAGTTAATGGTACATCACTAATATTTTGTGGATTTTTTAGATGTCTTATCCGATAAAAAAGTGCTAAATCTTTTTCTCTTGTATTTCTTATCATAAATTTTTTAAATGGTAAAGTTGTTTTATTAAATGCTTCTGCATAGCCTATTTTTTTTTGTAAATATGGCTGAATTCCGTTGACATAAGCTTTTTGTCCGACAGGTTGCATAACAAAAAAAGTAAGTACTAAAGCTAACATAACAAGTATTTGTGTTGGTGGAACTTGTTGCGTTCCAAGTGCTTGACGTAAAAATCCAAATACAATAATAAACCTCGTAAAAGTTGTCATAACAAGTACCATGCTAGGCGCTAAAAATAAAAGCGTGAGCATAACAAGAACGTTTAACGAATCAACTAACTGTTGCGGTGTATGAGGTGCTGAGAGTGAAAAATTCACTGTTGGAATTGTAGTGGCACTAGCTGCAGTAATTACAAATATAAAAAAAAGACTAAAAAATATTTTCATTATATTTTAATACCAAGAATATACAATATTTTATCATGAGTTTTATCTGTAAGCAAAAAAATAACCATCCTGAAAGTTTGCATCATAATAACACAAATTCTATATATAAATAATAAAAATTTTAGTATAATCTGCAAAAAATTAAAATGGACATATTTAATGCTTAACTCTTTATATAAAAATCCAACCAAATCAGCTTTTTTAATTATTTTATTATTGGGTATATTTAGTATTTTTTATAATGCTTTTTTACCACTGCATGGAGATGAAGCATATTATTGGGTATGGAGTCATCATCTACAAGCTAGTTATTATGATCATCCGCCCATGATAGCATATATGATTCATCTAACTAACTATATATCTCAAAGTCAATGGGGTGTCAGACTTACAAATATTTTTTGCATGAGTTTTACTGCATTTTATATCTTTAAATTAACAAAATTACTTTCAGATAAAAAAACAGCTTTAAACTCTACTTTAATTTTTACCTCAATTATTTTAGTAAATGCTGGTTATATTTTAGTCACACCAGATTCACCATTGATGCTTTTTTGGTCAATGTCGCTTTATTACAGTTATCGTGCTATTTTTATTAGTAAAAAATTAGATTTTATTTTAACAGGTGTTGCAATTGGACTTATGATGCTTAGCAAATATGCTTCTATATTGTTTATAATAGGCTTACTAATCTTTCTCATCATAAAAAAACGAGATATATTTTTAAATCCATATTTTTATATAGCAATCATCATAGCCTCTATCATAGTTTCTCCTGTTATTTGGTGGAATTACACAAATCATTGGATAAGCTTTAATTTTCAATGGCATCATGGAAAAACTAATAATTTTATTATTCATCCTCTTATTTTATTAGATTTTATCTTGGGGCAGTTTGGTATTTTTTCTCCTGTATTTGCTGGTGTTTTATTTTGGTTCTTAATTAAAAAACGACTATATTTCACAGAAGATAAACTATTTTTTCTCTCAACAAGCATAGTTACCATTTTACTTTTTTTTACCTATAAAGATCTATTTAAAAATATGGAATTAGACTGGATTGCACCTGCATATATCGGTGGTACGGTACTCTTAGCTATCATTATATCAAGATATAAACTCATTAGAACTTTTAAAATTGGCTTAATCATAGCACTCATTTTCACAATTTTAGGCAGAGTTGGTTTAATGTTTTTTTTACCTGTTGTGCAAGATAGAATGTACGGAAACAAACAAGCGGTAAAACTACTTGAGAGTTATGCAAAAAAAGGTGATTCTTTTTATGGTGATTCACTAACCACCGCCGCATATTTAAAATTTTATCTGCCACATCATCCGCATACACAATTAGCAACACCATCAAGATATTCACAATACAACATGTGGAGAAAAAAAGGTTATCTTCATAATGGTTTGGTTTTAACCATGGAACCTATGAGTTATTATTTAAAAAAAGAATATAAACATGTAAAACTACTAAAAACTCTTACGCTTCAACGTGGATTGCACAAAACTAAGACTTTTTATATTTACAGAGTTACTTCTTCAAAATATTTTAATACATTATAGTGTAAAATAACAATAAATTCCTGGTTGTATATGAAAAATATTTTAAAAATTATTGTTACTGTTGCTATTTTCTATTATCTTTTTAAATATATTAATATCGATAAATTGCTCGCCACTTTAGCTAAAAGTCATGGCGGATATATTGGCATTGCATTACTTTTTCAGCTTCTTAGTACCTCGCTTGCAGCTTTTAGATGGAGTGAAATTAGTAAACTTTTAAAATTTAAAGAGCTATTTTCATTTTATATTACCAGTTATTTTAAAGGTACTTTTTTTAATCAAGTCTTACCTAGCAGTATAGGCGGTGATGCTGTTCGAGTTTTAGATTTATCTGCCAAGCATTATCATAAAAAAGAGGCTATTTTTGATGTTTTTATAGACAGAGTTATTGGACTTGTTGGGCTACTGATTTTAAACTTACTCTCAACGGTTTTCTTTTTTGGTACTTTTAATAACAGCTTTTCATTTTTAATTATTGCGATTGCTTCTGGCGGTTTAATCGGATTTTGCTGTTTATTCTTTCTTCATAAGATTAAATTTTTGGAAAGTATTATTGGCTTACACTATTTGTTTAAATTAGCTACTAAACTAAACTCCTTGTATTTTAATAAAACCATGCTATTTAGACATATTGGTATTTCAATTATAGTACAATTGTTAACTGTGATGGCTCTTTTTGCAATTTCAAGAAGTATTGATATAAGAATTAATTTTGAAACTTTTTTAATAGCTGTTCCACCTGTTTTTTTACTTATGATTATTCCTTTGTCACTAGCTGGGTGGGGAATACGAGAAGGTGCTATGATTGGAATTTTTACGCTAGTATATAACGATAAAGAAAAGATACTAGCTATGTCAATTTTATATGGCTTATTGCTCATAATTAGTGCACTACCTGGTTCATATTTTTGGATAAAAAGTAAAAGTCATCTCTAAAACAAAATAAAATAGGAAAATAATGAATATAGATTTAATGCGTAAAATAGATTATTATATTGGTATACCACTGACATTTATTGGTACTTTAGTAGATAAAAGTATAAAAATATTTAAAAAAGATATCAATATAAAAGTTAAAAATGTATTGTTAATTGAGTTATCTGAAATGGGAAGTGCTATTTTAGTAGATCCAGCCATGAGAAAATTAAAAAACAAAATTGATGGAGATATATTTTTCGTTATTTTTAGTAAAAACAAAATAAGCTTACAACTATTAAATACAGTAAAAGAAAAAAATATTTTTACATTAAATGAAAGCAATCTTAGCTCACTTATAGCAAGTGCGATAAAATTTATCTTTTGGTGTAGAAAAAATCATATTGATTCAACAATAGACTTAGAGCTTTTTTCACGTGTAACTGCATTACTATCTTTTATTAGCGGAGCTACGAACCGAGTAGGATTTTACAGCTTTTTTAACGAAGGATTATATAGAGGAGATTTTCTAACAAAAAAAGTAGCTTACAATCCTCATCAACATATAGCAAAAAGTTTTATAGCACTTGTTGATGCCCTGCTTTGCACAAAACAAGAAATACCTTTCACAAAACGTCATATTGCTGATGATGAGATACAAATTACGAAAATAGTGCCTAATGAGATGGATAAGCAAGAAGTATTAAAAACTATATCTACAAAATTTGAAAAGTTTAATCCATTAACTCATCATATCATCTTAATAAACTCTAACGCCTCAGATCTACTTCCTCAAAGAAGATGGGACAGGGATAATTATTGTAAAGTTATTCAACAAATTCTTAACTTTAATGAAGATATCATTGTTTTGTTAACAGGTGCACCATCTGAGCGTGATTGGGTGCAGGTTTTATGTAATTGTGTACATGATAGTAGATGTATAAATTTTGCTGGAGATATAAAGTTTTTACAACTCCCAACTCTATATAGTCTAAGTGCGTTTATGCTTACAAATGATTCTGGACCTGCACATTTTGCTTCAATTACTAGCATGCATACATTTGTTATTTTTGGACCCGAAACACCAGCACTTTACAGCTCGCTTGGCTCAACCACTCCAATTTTTTCAGCCCTTGCATGTAGCCCTTGTGTAAGTGCTGCAAATCATCGTAAAACACCATGTGATGATAATCAATGCCTAAAAGTTATCACTCCAGATTTTGTTTTTAATACCTTAAAGTTTGAACTTGACAAACTCACTAATAAAAAATCATAAAAATCTTATAATTTTTGTTATTGTTATAACAATTATTAGGCTTTTTGTTGCAAAAAGTGTAGGACTTGGTGTTGATGAAGCACATTATATGCTCTATGGCGTGCATCTTGATTGGAGCTACTTTGATCATCCTCCTTTAGTTGGATGGGTTGAACGAATCTCTACTATTTTATTTGGTTTAAACGAACTAGGAGCTAGAGTACCTGCCGTGCTTATTGGAGCATTAACTAGCATCTTTGTTTATCAATTAATTTATAAAATATCTAATGACTCACGTATCGCTTTTATATCACTATTAGCGCTAACTGCTTCATTTTTATTTAATGCTCTTTTTTTAATGCTTTTACCTGAAACTTTGTTAATACTTCTTATTATTCCAATAATTTTTACAACTATAGAAATAGAAAAACAAAATAAAATATTAAACTGGATATACCTAGGAATTTTACTTGGCTTATCTGGTTTAGCTGGCTATACAGCAATATTTTTTCCTATTGCAATTTTATCATATATGCTAATAAAGAAACGGTGGGATATTATTTTTAACCTTAAAATTATACCTACTATTATCATTGCATCTGTCATGATAATACCCATTTTTTATTGGAATATACAACATAATTGGATTAGTTTTACTTACCAAAGTAATCATGTGATAGTAGCTAAGCATATTCATGCTAATAGATTTTTTAAATCTATTTTAGTTCAATTTGGAGCATACAATCCGCTGCTATTTTTAATATCATTTTATGGATTATATAAATCCTTAAAATCTAAAAATAATTATCTATTTTTATCATCTTTATTTGGTTTAGTTATTATATGCTTTTTTCTTTATGCATCATTATATAAAACCGCCTTACCTCACTGGAGTGCTCTGTTTTATCTTTTATTTATTCCAATTGGAAGTTATTATATTTTACAACTCTCTAAAGGATATAAAACATATCTAAAAGTTGCAATTATATTTGGTATAATTTTATCAGCTGTAGTATATTTCGAATTAGCATTTAAAGTAATACCGTTTCCAAATTATAAATCACCACTGCGTGATTTAAGTGGTTTTGCTACCATTACAAAAAAAGCGAACCAGTTGATTAAAAATAATAAAAAAGATGCCTTAGCTGTTACAAATTGGACAATCGCATCACGTGTTATATTTTATAACTTAAAATACCACACGCGAGTATATCTTTTAGGCCAAGGTATTACACAATTTACATTTTGGCAAAAAGGCTCACCAATTGGTAAAAATCTTATCGTTATCAACACGCATTTTTTTCATAAAAACATATCAACATATATGAAATGTAAAAAAGTGATAAAACATAAAAGATTTTATATAAAAGTAGCAGGTTATAAAGTAAATAGTATTGAGTTTGTTACATGTAAAGATTATCAAGGATTAAAATGAATTTCACAAAACAACAATATGTAATCGGCATTAGCCTGACGATAGGATTTATTATATTTTCCTATTTTTTCTTAGATATTTCGGTCGCGAGATATTTCATTACACATAAAAGAGAGTATCATGAAATAGGAAATATTATCAGTATTTTTGGTCAATCACAGTGGTATATTATTCCTGGATTATTTGGATTTTTAATCTATAAATATTATAAACATAATGAAGTTTATGCGCAACGTTTTTTATTTTTATTTTATGTTAATATTTTCTCAGGTGTTATAAGTATTGTCTTGAAATTATCGTTTGGACGAATACGCCCTTGGGGTATAGAAAACGGACATCATCAATATGGATTTTTACTGTTTCAGCATTTTAATTTAGGCTTAATAGATAAATTCAAATTTCAATTTGATACCATAAGACATGCAACAGCTACTTATGCATCATTTCCATCAGGACATGCAACCACTATCTTTGCTGTATTTACATATTTTAGTATTATATTTCCAAAGTATAGATATTTATGGTTATTTTTAGCTATATTAGTTGGAATTTCAAGACTTTTTGCTGATGATCATTTTTTAAGCGATATAGTCGGCGGAGCATTAGTTGGCATCACATCATCCATGTATGTATATTATAAAATGAAAGATAAATTATGCTTGTGATAGTGGATGAAATTTTTTAACTGTATCTTGTAAATTTTGCTTTTGAATATGTGTATAAATTTGTGTTGTTGTTAAAGAAGAATGACCTAACAGTTCTTGTACAACTCTTAAATCTGCACCACCTAAAATAAGAGAAGTTGCATAAGAATGTCTTAAAACATGTGGAGAAATGCCTAAATATTTTTGTGTTATCTTATACGCAGAAATACGACTAAGATGAACTCCTTTATAGTTTAGCCAAATATAATGATTGTTAAACGGTTTATTATCATTATATCTTTTAAGTGCTTTTAAAGCCATACTGGCAATTGGTACCACCCTTTGTTTTTCACCTTTGGCTTGTCTTACACGCAACCATTCTCCCTCAAGATCTGATTGTTGAAGACTTAGACACTCACTAATTCTAGTTCCTGTTGCGTATAAAAAAAGTATTAATGCGTAATCTCTTTGTCCCATCCAATTATCTATATTAATTAATAATAATGCATCTTTAATTTGATCAAATGTTAAAAATTTTGGTAAAAATTTTGGTATTTTTGAAAGTTTAAAATGATTTTTATCCTCTATAAATTGAGATTTATAACAAAAGGTAAAAAATGAATTTAAAGATGATAGTTTTCTATTTAGTGTATATTTATTACTATAACAAGATAGTGCGTCAAACACATCCATAGATGTTAATGAGATAAGTGGTTTGCTTAATAGATCTTCTAAATGTATTAAATCACTTTTATATGCACTTATAGTTCGCTTGCTTAAGGCTTTAGTAATTGTTATATATTCTAAAAAAGCATCTAACTGCTTAGACATCTTTTTAATATTTTAAAATAAATGATTTATCATTAACATAAAAAGCATGTTTATTTGTATATACATAGCCATTTTCATCAATATCTACATCATAAATTTTATAAGATTTAAAATTTTTATCCAAAGAGACAATATAACCCTGTTTCAACAAAAGATAAACTCTTTTTTTTGTAACAGTCATCCCTAAAAAGTGTGCAAATGCAAATTTAATTTTTACTTTTAATTGTAACGAGGGCGTTAATTCATATACAACACCCTGTTTTGTTGCTACATAAAGAGCATTATTTGCATATTTAATATCTCGAACATCATATGTAGCTCGTTTTTCACTTTTTTTAAGTGAAAGGATTTTATACCCACTAGCTGCTACAAGATTATTACCAGCTACATTAAAATGAATTATATTATTAAAGTATTGTTTTGTACTGACTATTAAAGCTTTAATAATTTTTCTAGTATCAATATTTACAATTACTAATCGACTATCAAGAGTTGAAAAAACTACTAAATTATTTAAAAAATATGGGTTTACAACTCTAGTATCAATCGCTATTGGCGCTTCACCTTGAGCTTGAAATAGAATTTTTTTATTCAAAATATTATATAATGCAATATTATCTGATGCAAATAATACTGCTAAAATATTATTATCAACTGTTGCTGCTACAACAGTTCTACCTAGTAAAAATCTAAGTTTTTTGGATAAATTATCCCTATTAATAAGTGTTAGTTCTCCGTCAATCTTTGCAGTTATAATCCATTTTTTTTCAACATTTATTAATGTTTGTGTATCATTATTAATAGTCGTCTTTATAATACCATTTTGATAAAGTACATGACCATTTTTAAATACAGCTCCATTAGATGAAACTTCTATAATTGAGCTATTTAAATCTTGTGTATATGGCCAAGAACCGACAATATTTTGAGTCGGTTTAAAAATCTCTTTATTGCTACATCCACTTAAAAATAAAATTATAATAAAAGAGATAGAAATTATATATTTCATAACTATTTTATTCCATAATGAGATAAAATCTTAGCTATTTGATTAATTGGGGAGGATATTGCAATAGTTTTTAATTGTACATTCGCCTCAGCTGGATGGTGAGCTTTAATTAGCAAATATGCACTTTGCAAGATAGCAATTTGTTTATATATAGCATTATTTTTATGGCTATATGCGTCAAGTAGTTTTCTATTTTTTTTCAAACTAGCCAACTGATATGATGCTAAATCTGCCACAAATAATGTTTTAACATGGGATAATTTTTGTAAGACTTCCATGTCACTATTTGCAACTGCTTTATTTAATACATAAATATTATATAAATTTTGATTATCTTCTTTTAATACATGCAAAGCTTGTGTATCTTGCGGGTTTTTTTGTAACTTTAAAAATGCAATATTTGATAATTTAATATCTTGTGCTTGTTCATAATTATGTACAACATCAGCTATTAATGCAACTACAATAATAACTGCTAAAATAATTAATAATTTTTTATATTTTGTTACAAAACTCTCAATTTGAAGAGCACTAGCAAAAAACTTCTCTTCGCTGCCTAACTCATTTTTAACCATAGATATATTATCTTTAAAACCCAAAACCGTACTCCTAAAGCATCATAATACTTAATGCATAATAATATCCAATAGAATGTTAAAGTTTTGTAAAATACGTTTTTTTTGATACAATTATCATAATAAGTGCTAGACCATATTAAATATGACATTTATTATAGTCTGGCACTTAAGTAAGTCATAAAGGATGCAAATGCAAATTGATGAAAAGCTTCTAAGTCGCTTAGAAAAACTATCTAATCTTAAAATTAACGTAGATAAGCGTGCAGAAATAATGGTTCAACTATCAGAAATTGTAGGATTTGTTGATAATTTAAGTGAATTAGATACACAAAATATCGACGTCACATGTGCCATAACAGATCAGGCAACTAAGTTACGTGAGGATATTATAAAATGTAATAGTGATATAAGCCATGATATTTTAAAACATGCTCCCATGTCACAAAATGATTTCTTTATCGTCCCTAAAATTATTGAATAAACAAGAAGGAAAGTATCAATGCAAACACAAATGCAAAAATTAGATATTAAAAAACTTTTAAAAAGTGTTCTAGCTTATAAAGCATCTGATTTACACTTAGTATCAAATTCAGAGCCGCAAATACGTATAGATGGGAGACTCGTCGCTTTAAATTTGCCAATACTAGATGGAGATTCAATCTCAGAGATGGCGTATGCTCTTTTGACTGAAAAACAAAAAAAAGATTTTGAAGAAAGAGATGAGCTCGACTTTGCTGTTATGATTCCAAATATTGGTCGTTTTCGTTGTAATTACTATAAAACCATGGGCGATATCGCCTGTGCCTTTAGAATCATTCCAATTGATATTCTATCTTTAGATGAATTAAATTCAAAACAGATGTTTAAGGAACTAGTAAAACGTGAAAAAGGACTTATCTTAGTAACAGGACCGACAGGTAGTGGTAAAACTACAACTCTAGCTGCTATGTTAAATGAGATAAATATCACAGAAAAAAAACATATAATCACCATAGAAGACCCAGTAGAATTTGTACATAAAAATAAAAAATCTCTGTTTTCACAAAGAAATGTTGGGACAGATACAAACTCATTCTCAATGGCTTTAAAATACTCTTTAAGACAAGATCCTGATGTTATATTAATTGGCGAAATGCGTGATAAAGAAACTATTAGCGCAGCATTAACAGCAGCAGAAACAGGGCATATTGTTTTCGCTACACTCCATACAAATTCGGCACCACAAACAATTAATAGAATAATTGATGTTTTTAATGGTGATGAACAACCACAAATAAGAGCTCAACTCTCAACATCTTTAGTAGCTGTTATTTCACAAGCATTACTACCTCGTATTGGCGGTGGTCGTGTAGCCATACAAGAGATTTTAATAACAAATCCTGCTGTTGCAAACTTAATTCGTGAAGATAAAATTCACCAAATATATTCTCAAATGCAACTAAATCAACAATCAACAAATATGACAACTCAAACACAAGAATTAATCGAACTTCTTAGAAAAAAAGTCATCACAAAAGAGAGTGCCATAACTTATTCAAACCGCCCCGAAGAGCTAAGTAAAATGATTGAGGGGTTATAAATGAGCTTCTTTTAGAGTATCAGCAATTAAAAATGCAAGTTCGAGTGATTGATCTGCATTTAAACGTGGATCGCAATGTGTGTGATATCTACTAGAGAGATCCTCCTCTGTTACTTCAAAAGAACCTCCAATACACTCCGTTACATCTTTTCCAGTCATCTCCAAATGAACGCCACCAGCAAAAGTACCCTCCGCTTTATGAATTTGAAAAAATTGTTTCATCTCTTTTAAAACGGCTGTCACAGGACGGGTTTTGTAACCATTACTTGATTTAATTGTATTTCCATGCATAGGGTCACAACTCCATACAATAGCTTTACCTTCACGCTCAACTGCTTGAATTAATGATGGCATAGTATCGCCAACATGGTCTGCGCCCATTCTTACAATAACATTTAATCGTCCAGCTATATTTTCAGGGTTTAACGCATCAATAAGTCGTATTAATTCATCAGGACTCATCGATGGACCAGCTTTAATTCCAATAGGATTTTGAATCCCTTTCATAAATTCTACATGCGCTCCATCTAATTGACGAGTGCGGTCACCTATCCATAACATGTGTGATGATGTATCATACCAATCATTTGTTAATGAATCTTGACGCGTAAATGCCTCTTCATAAGGTAGCAAAAGAGCCTCGTGGGAGGTATAAAAATCAGTTTCACGAAGAGTTCTGTAAGATTTTGGAGTAATTCCACATGCTGCCATAAAATCAAGCGATTGTTCAATATTGTGAGCTAGCTCTTCATATTTATTTGCTACTTTACTTTTATGAGCAAAATCAAGATTCCACTTATGAACTTGACGAAGATCAGCCAAGCCACCAGATGCAAAAGCACGTAAAAGATTTAATGTTGCTGCTGATTGATTATAAGCGTCTATCATTCTATTTGGATTTGGAACTCTTGCTGTTTTTGTAAATTCTACACTGTTAATGATATCACCACGATATGAGTCTAATGTAATCCCATCAATAGTCTCTTTATCACTAGAGCGTGGCTTTGCAAATTGACCTCCCAAACGACCAACTTTAACGACTGGCAATCCTCCGGCATAGGTCATAATAACAGACATTTGCAATAAAACTTTAAAAGTATCTCTAATATTTATCGCATGAAATTCAGAAAAACTCTCAGCACAATCTCCGCCTTGTAATAAAAATGCTTTACCTTTTGCGACACTGCCCAAAGATTTTTGTAGCCGTCTGGCTTCACCTGCAAAAACTAAAGGAGGATAACCTTTTAATTTCTTTAAAACTATATCCAACTCTTGTTTATTTGGGTACGTTGGTTGTTGCAAAATGGACTTTGCTCTCCAACTTGATGGATTCCAATTATTCATAATACTGTACCTTTTTTCTTTTTATGAATTTTACTAAAAAAATCCTAAAATAACTCTGTAAAGTTCTTTTTATGATTGAAAATGTATAATTACTGTTATACTTTGAGTTCCTAAGTGTCTGACCAGAATAAATGTCATACTTCAGCAATAAGGTTAGACTTTAAAAATAAACAAAGGTGAATAACTATTATCATGAAAAAAAATAACATAGAAGATATTTTTAAAAAACTTTGTCAAAATATTGCGATAAAGCTTGATTTAAGCCATATCGCACCATCAAAAGATATGATTATAGATTTATTACAACAAGTTTCATATGAAATTTCAAAAGCTGATTTAGATAAATTAGATTTACTAGATAAACCTAAGAATACTTTTGAATATAATTTAGAAAATTTGGTGCAAATAAGTATAGACAAATATTCTAATACAAATAATTCTTTTGATATTTTAGCGCAAGAACAAAGTGAAATTTTAAATGAATTTGAAATTCAAACTATTGATACTAAAGAGATTGCCAAAAAATTTTCTGATATTCAAAGGCACATGACAAAACAAGTAAAACAAGCAAACCAGACTATTGAACATCTAAAAAAACAGGTATCTGTTTTAAAAGATAGTTCAGAACTTGATTTTTTAACAAAAACTTATAATCGAAGAACATTATCGCGTGATTTAGAAAAACTCTGTACAATAAATAAAAAAAATGATGATGCTTATCTCATTATGTTAGATATTGATAACTTTAAAAAGGTAAACGATACTCATGGACATGTAGTTGGCGATAAAATTTTAATATTTTTAGCAAATACTTTAAAAAAAATTCTAAGAAATGTTAATAAAGTGTATAGATATGGTGGTGAAGAATTTGTTATTTTATTAAATAGAACCAATAAACAAGAGTGTGAACATATAGCCAATCGAATCTTATCAACTATTAGAAATAGTAAATTAGTCTATAAAGATCTAAATCTTGGTATAACCATAAGCTTGGGAGTTACCAATATAACAAATAGTGATTTACAAGATATCGTAATAGATAGAGCAGACACTGCGTTATATAAAGCAAAAACTAACGGAAAAGATCAAATAGTTGTATTGGAGGATTATGAATATTAATTATTTTGATATTATATTAGGTATTATAATACTGCTACTTGGACTAAAAGGTTTTGTTCATGGATTTTTTAAAGAGATATTTGGATTAATTGGTATCATTGGTGGTATCTTTATAGCCTCACGACTAGATAATATGGTAGGAGAATTGATAAGTAGTCATGTTGTATTTTTTACAAATAAAACTGCTATTACTTTTACAGGCTTTTTAATAACATTTGCTCTTTTTTGGCTTTTGATGATAGGAATTGGCTATATATTCAAAAAATTAGGCAAACTCAGTGGATTTGGTTTGATGGATAATATTTTAGGATTTATTGTAGGTGCGGGTAAATTCTTTTTAATTTTTGCTGTTATTTTATATGCTATATATAATATAAAAATTTTAAAAAATAACGTAAAACCTATGATGAAAAATAGTATTCTTTTTCCAATTTTAGTAAAAACAGGGAGTTATATTATGAAAATAGATCCAAAAATAGTTACAAAAGATATTAACACAACTATATCAATAAAAAAAATAACAACAACTATACAAAAACATATTGCAAAGGATGTCAATAGTGGGGGGAAAATCTTGGGGAAAAATGTATCAATATGAAAAAAAATTCACTATTTACTCATAAAAATATAGATTATCCGACACTACTTGACAATTTTAAAATTTTACTCAAGGAAAATAATCTAAAATTTACCCTCCAAAGAGAGCATATATTAAAAATTTTATACGACTCGCGCAAGCATCTCTCGCCAGAATTGTTATATAACGAAATTAAAGATCTTTTTCCAGAATTAAATATTGGTATAGCGACAGTTTATAGAACTTTATTGTTGCTTGAAGATGCTGATTTGGTGACATCAATTCCTTTTGATAAACATGGTAAAAAGTATGAATTAGCAAATAAAGAGCATCATGACCATATGATTTGCATAAAATGTGGTAAAATTATTGAGTTTATTGATGAAGAGATTGAATTAAGACAAACAAAAATTGCAAAATCTCATAACTTTAATATGATAAATCATTCAATGCAAATCTATGGTATCTGTAAAGAGTGCCAGATAAAAAATAAGGAAAACTAATTGCCATTTAACAATAAATTTATACAACTACGTATCGAAAAAGTAAATCAACTAAAAAAACTAGGGTATAACCCCTATCAGAACCAATCAAAGCGTGATACACTCATCAAAGATTTTATAAATAAAAATCAAGATATCAAAGAACTAGACAACAAGCGTGACGAAAACCGTCATTTTATAGTTGTTGGACGTATAAAATTTTTTCGTATTATGGGAAAGGCTAGTTTTTTAAAAATTGAAGATGAAAGCGGTATGCTACAACTCTATCTGACAAGAGATAACTTACCAGAAAATTTTTATAATGATATTGTTAAAAAAATGGTAGAAGTTGGTGATATTATCGAAGTTAGTGGATACCCATTTGTTACAAACAAAGGTGAACTTTCTTTACATGTAAACAAATTTCAACTTTTAACAAAAGCTATAGCACCTTTACCTGAAAAATTTCATGGAATTACAGATAAAGAGATTAGATACAGAAAACGTTATCTTGACTTAATTATGAATAATAAAATAAAAAAAACATTTCAAATACGCTCTAAAATTATCTCTTTAACACGTAGATTTTTTGAAGATAAAGGCTTTTTGGAAGTTGAAACACCAATGATGCATTCAATCGCAGGTGGTGCTAACGCAAAACCATTTATTACACATCATAATGCTTTAAAAATTGATAGATATTTGAGAATTGCGCCTGAATTATATCTAAAACGATTAATCGTAGGTGGATTTGAAGCAATTTTTGAGATAAATCGTAATTTTAGAAATGAAGGTATGGATGCTACGCATAATCCAGAATTTACATCTATTGAATTTTACTGGGCGTATAAAACATATGAAGATTTAATCAAATTAACAAAAGAATATTTTAGCTACCTTTTAAATAATCTTAGCTTGCCAACTATATTACCATATGGCGATATAGAGATAAATTTTGATAATTTCCAAGAGATAACTTTAATTAACTCTTTATCAAAAATAGGAAAGGTACCGCAAGAAATTGTAAATAGTAAAGAGATGATATTAGATTTTTTACATCAAAACAATCTTGAAGCAAACAAAAACATGACGTTAGGACAACTTCAAGGTGAGCTTTTTGATGAATTTGTTGAAGATAAGTTAATTGATCCAACATTTATTACGCAGTATCCAGTAGATATCTCACCTCTTGCGAGAAGAAATGATGAAAATCCAGAGGTTACTGATAGATTTGAACTTTTTATTGCTAGCAGGGAGATTGCAAACGCTTTTAGTGAACTAAATGATCCGCTAGACCAATTTGAACGCTTTAAAAATCAGATGAGCGCAAAAGATGCAGGAGATGACGAAGCGCATGAGATGGATAAAGATTTCATTGAAGCATTAAGTTACGGAATGGCGCCGACTGCTGGAGAGGGTATAGGTATAGACAGGCTCGTTATGCTACTAACTAATGAACACTCCATACGAGATGTTTTACTATTTCCGGCTATGAAACCAATTATAGCAGAAGGTATAAATCAACAAAAAGGGTAGATATGGGTTTTTTACAAGAATTTGATGATGATATATATGAATTATGTCAAAAAGAACTAGAACGTCAAACAGATGGACTAGAGATGATAGCTAGTGAAAATTTTACATTGCCAGCTGTTATGGAGGCTATGGGAAGCATTTTTACAAACAAATATGCCGAAGGGTATCCTGGTAAAAGATATTATGGGGGATGTGAATATGCTGATAAAGTTGAACAATTAGCAATAAATAGAGCGGCAAAGCTTTTTGGTTGTAAATATGTAAATGTTCAACCACATTCTGGTAGCCAAGCAAATGGTGCTGTTTATGCTGCACTTTTAAATGCTGGCGATAAACTCTTAGGTATGGATTTAAGTCATGGTGGACATCTAACTCATGGAAGCAAACCTAGTTTTTCAGGTAAAAACTACTCTAGCTTTACTTATGGTGTTGAGTTAGATGGACGTATTAATTATGATGAAGTTTTAAAGATTGCAAAGATTGTAAAGCCAAAAATTATTGTTTGTGGTGCTTCAGCATATGCAAGAGAGATTGATTTTAAAAGATTTCGTGAGATAGCTGATGAGGTTGATGCATATATGTTTGCTGATGTAGCTCATATTGCTGGACTTATTGTGGCTGGCGAGCATCCAGATCCATTTCCACATGCCCACGTTGTGACAACAACCACTCATAAAACTTTAGCTGGTCCACGTGGTGGCATGATTATGACAAATGATGAAGATATAGCAAAAAAGATAAATTCTGCCATATTTCCAGCTCTTCAAGGCGGACCACTAGTACATGTAATAGCCGCTAAAGCTGTTGGTTTTAAATATAATTTATCTCCCCAGTGGAAAGAGTATGCCATTCAAGTTAAAAAGAATGCACAAATTCTAGCAAATACACTAATTAAACGTGGGTATAACGTAGTAAGTGGCGGAACTGACAATCATTTAGTTTTGGTCTCTTTTGTTGGCAGTAATATTTCAGGTAAAGATGCTGATGCGGCACTAGGTAATGCGGGTATTACAATCAATAAAAATACAGTTCCGGGAGAAACAAGAAGTCCATTTATTACCTCTGGTATCAGAATTGGAAGTCCTGCATTAACTTCAAGAGGCATGAAGGAAAAAGAGTTTGCATTAATTGCAAATAAAATGGCTGATGTTTTAGATGATATTAACAATACTGAGTTACAAAAATCTATAAAAAATGAACTAACAAGTTTAGCTCGTCAATTTGTAATTTATCATCAAGCAACGTATTAAGGTTGATTATGATAAATACAATGGATTTTAAACTTATAAAGATGATTACTAGTCATTATTGGATAAAAAGTGACAGTGTTATTAATAAAATTGATTTTAAAGGCAAAGTGTTTTATAATAAATTTAAAAAAATTGATAGCATGCTGACACAATCTATAATTAATAAGCATCTAAAGGGCGAGATTACAGTTGCGCACTCTTTGATAAACAGTAATGATGTGGTTGAAAATATTGTTATTGATTATAATGGTTTTGATGCGCAAAGATTTTATCATAAAGCTCAACTACTCTTACGAGAAGAGGGGTTTTTAAATTTTACAGCATTTACAACAAAAACAAAAGGGCATCTACATCTTTATATTCATAAGGGTCATACAACTTTGCAAGAGGCAATACAGCTTGGTAAAATAATTTCAATGAAACTAGCAGCAAAACAACCAAAACAATGGAGAATATTTCCAACAACGGACTTACCTATGGAGTATAATATACTTACCCTGCCATATGATGTATACGCCAAAGAGCGTGGAACGTCATGGTCAAAACACATGTAAAAAGGATATATTATGGATGATAAAAATGAGTTAAATGATATTGTTTTAAATAAGAAAAGCAATTCAAAATCTGGTAAAAGAACTATTTTAGTTATAGCTGTTTTAGCAATTATTTTAATAATTGTTATCTCCATAGTAAATATTTTCTCATCAAATGCAAAGCACAATCTACCAATTATTAACAAAATATCAAAGTTACCAAAGCTACCGAGCGAAGGACAATCAAATAATCAACTCTTTAAACCAGTAAAAGTCATTCAAGAACGTAATACAACTGCTACAGCATTAGATAAAATTGCAAAGCAATTAAAAACACAACAAGCTATGATGCAACAAACTATCATAAAGCCAAAGCTCAGTAAAATAATAGTTAAACATAAAAAAATTCTACATACTAAAATACAATCTATAAAAAAAAAGATACGAAAAAAATACGAAAAAAGTCATACGCTATCACATATAAAAAAATATATCCAAGTTGGTGCCTTTGTAAAGTTTAAGCCAAATAAGAAATTTCTCTCATCTATTAAAAAGCATGGGTACAACATCACATATAAAAAAGTAAGGATTAAAAATAGGATTTTTACAAGAGTTTTAATTGGACCTTTTGCAAATAAATTAGAAATACAAAAAGCACTAGTTGTTGTACAAAAAGAGATTAGTTTACATGCTTATGTAACTAACAATTAAGGCTATTCATTGATATATTCACAACAATTTACACTAGACCAATTTACACCAATAGCTGTATACCATAAAATAAAAACTATTTTTGAAAATGAAATAAGTTATCTTTTTGAAAATGCAAACAGTGTTAATTCTAGCTTTATAATAATAGGAGCCAAAGAGCGTTTACAATCTAAAAATGGTATTACAATCTATACAGATAAATCAAATAATATAAAAATTCAAGAAAATTCAGCTTTTGAATTTTTGAAAGATTATTATAAAAATATAGATGCTACTGTATATAAAAACAGTTGTAAAGAGCTAAACGTTGGATATGTTGATGGCTTTATAGGTTATATCGGTTATGATATGGTTAAGGCATTTGAACCAAGATTACAACCATATATGCAAGACTTAAAAGACGAATTACACACTCCTGATCTTGATTTAATTTTACCAAAACTTGTAGTTGCATATAATCATAAAAATCATAAAATCTCTTTAATTTCAACACTTACAACTATGCAAAAAAGATTTGATGAATTTGAAAAATTATTAAAATCTTCATACAATTATATTACATTACAAAAAAATATCGGTAACGATAAAGGAAGTTATGCTTTTTCAAAAGAGAGCTTTTTTGAGATGGTTGATAAATCTAAAGAGATGATAAAAAGTGGCGATGTATTTCAAATACTTATGACAAATCGCTTTACAAGAAAGATACAAGTAGATCCATTTAGCTTTTATAGAATTTTAAGAAATAAAAATCCATCACCATATATGTTTTTAATGCAGTATGAAGATTTTAGTATAGTTGGAAGTTCACCTGAGGTCATGGTTAAACTACAAGATAAGGAAATACTGCTCCGTCCAATAGCAGGAACTGCAAAACGTGGCAAAACTTCAAAACAAGATAAAGAACTAGAAGAGAAACTCTTAACCAATCCAAAAGAGCTGGCAGAACATCTAATGCTTATAGATTTAGGCAGAAATGATGTAGGTCGCGTTGCAAAAACAAAAAGTGTACAAGTAGACAACATGATGCATATAGAGCGTTTTTCGCATGTCATGCATATTGTCTCAGATGTCATTGGAGTTTTGCGTGATGATAAAGATATGTTTGATTTATTTATGGCAACTTTTACCGCAGGAACTATGACGGGAGCTCCAAAAATTAGGGCTATGGAGTTAATTGCTGAATTTGAGGGTTTAAAACGTGGATTTTATAGTGGAAGTGTTGGGTACTTTGGATTTGATGGCAACATGGATAGTGCAATAACCATACGAACAGCTATGGTTAAACCAGATAAAGTAATCTTACAAGCTGGTGCGGGAATAGTTGCAGATAGTATAAAAGAATCAGAATACATTGAAGTTACAAATAAACTAGATGCTTTAACTAGTTCTTTATACGACTTAGATCAGCTTTAGTATAGATGAAATTATTTGCTATTTTTGGTAATCCTGTTGAACATTCACGTTCGCCTTTAATGCACAATTATCTCTTTAATACGTTAGATATCAAAGCATGTTATACTAAAGTACACCTAAAAGATGGCTCAAAACTACGTGATACTTTTCTTAAACTAAGACTAAGTGGTGCAAATATTACAATTCCATTTAAAGAAGATGCTTACAAAGCATGTGATGAGATACGTGGTTTTGCTAACGAAATAGGAGTTGTAAACACCATTATTAATGAAAACAATCGGCTTATTGGCTACAATACTGATGCAGATGGATTTATACAAGCGATACAAGAGTTTAAAAATATACAAAATATTTTAATTATTGGTGCTGGTGGAACTGCGAAAGCTCTAACTAAAAGATTATTACAAAATGCTTTACATGTAAGCATATTAAATAGATCTGCAAACAGACTTGACTATTTTAAAAAACTAACAACAAATTGTTATGATTGGAACAACTTTATTTGTAGTAAATATGATTTAGTAATAAACACAACTAGTGCTGGTTTAACTGACAACAATCTGCCAGCTCCACAGCCCATTATAGAAAATATTATGATAAATACAAGATATATTTGTGATGTTGTTTATGGTAAAAAAACACCATTTTTAAAACTTGCAAAAATATATAAGTTACCATACAAAGATGGTTCTGATATGCTTTTGTATCAAGGTGTGCTTGCAAATCATCTGTTTTGCGATAAACAAATTTCCATCGAAACAACAGCACAAATTATGAAAAGAAGTTTCGAGCTATTTTAATTGCAAAAACTTTTTTCTTATCATTTAAGAGCCAAGCATCTCCAAGATGAGCTTGTGCTATCTGCTTTGATAACACAAGTCCTAAGCCATTACCTTTTATTTTTGTACTTTTAAATGCCTCAAATAGATTACTGCTGTCTTCTATGCTTACACCTGAGTCAAAAATATAAAAATAATGAAACCCTTCATCATGAGAATATTTCATAACTACCTGACCTGATTCATCTTCACTTAGTTCAATTGCATCAATTGCATTAATAATAAAATTTGAAAACATCATGATTAGTAATTCTAAATCACCATTTAAGATAAAATCATCTTCAATAAAAGTAAATTCGATCTTTTTATCAAAACTATAATATCCGATAGTATTTTTGATAGCTTCTTGAATCTGTTGCCATCGTATCGGTTTAATATTTGCGTAAATACCTTTACTAAACATCAAGGTACTTTTTATGATGCTTTCTATTTTATAAATAGCTTTTTCTATCTCATCAACAATATCTTCATTTTCTTTTGTTACACGCTTTTTTAATATTGAAGTAAGTAGTGAAATTGAACCTACGGGATTTCGTATTTCATGTGAAAGGTGTGCTGCCATCTGGCCCATGGTAGCGAGATTTTCTTTTTGTTTTTGCTCGGTAATATCGGTTACACTAATAAGATATTTATTTTGATAATGACTTGTTTTTACAAGATAAGCTCTATCGTTAAACAATACCTCATAATTATCTTTATCTAGCTGTAAAATCAAAAATAAATTTGACAAATTTTTTGCTTGCGAATTTTGTAAAAATATCGTGCCATCTTCTTCTAAAATCCAAATTGCATTTGGTAAAAATTCGACTACCTCTTCTATTGTGGTTTGTAGATACTTATATGAATTTTTTAACTCTTTAAAATCATGCTCAATCTTATATGTTTGATTAATTAAAAGTTCTAACTCTTTTGGTGAGATGCTTTGTTTATCCAAAATAAATCCTAAACTACATCAACATATTCAATATTCGCTAATTCTTCAATTATATTATTATTGACACTAATAGCACAATTTAGTATAACATTTTGTAATTTTGATACAATACAAATATTTAAATGTCTACTACCTGGATATCTTCTTACAATATTATAAATTGTATCTAAACCTTCTGCATGTAAATCAATAGATACACGCAAAGTTAAAGGCTCTTGTGGTCTTTGTGTAAGTGTTGTTTTAACTTTTTTAGACTCTTTTTTTACCTCTTGCAAAGAAAATATTTTTAAAACAGATATTCTTGTAAACATCTCTGTATGCGTTACTTTTACTTTAAAAGCTACTGGCTCATCTAAGTTCATAGCATCTAGCTCTTCGAGCTTATCTGCAAAAAGCATCATATCAATATTTCCATGAAAATCCATCAACGATACAATACCAAAACTATTACCTTTTTTAGAAGTCTTTTTTTGTATATCTTCAACTTTTCCTATAAAAATAGCGGTAGAATTATCTTTAATATTTTCAATATCTGATGAAAGAGTATAATTTAAACTGTCTAAAATTTCTCTATAATTATCAAGAGGATGACCTGATACATAAAAACCTAAAGTATCTTTTTCAAACTCTAAAATATCATGTAGTTCATATTCTTGTGAATTTTTTAATTCTAACTTAATTTTTGTAATCTCAACATCATCACCAAACAAACTTCCAAGTGCATTTTTTTTAGCCGTTATCGCATCTCTTGAAGCATCTAATAAAATATCTATTTGCTCAAGCAGAGCTTTTCTTGAAAATTTAAAAACGTCAAATCCGCCTGATTTAATTATTGACTCTATCACACGTTTATTTACTTTTTGAGGATCAATTTTATTAACAAAATCTTCTAAAGATGTAAAAATTCCATCTTTTTTAATTGTCTCTAAAATAGAAATAACAGCAGCCTGACCTACTCCTTTTATAGCACCTAATCCAAATAAAATAACATCTTGATTATCTTTAGTAATGGCAGAAAACTCTAATTGTGAATAGTTAATATCTGGAGGAGCAAGAGTTATACCCATGCGTTTTACTTCATCTATATACTTTACAATCTTATCAGTATTATCTTTTTCACTAGTTAATAATGCTGCCATAAATTCATTTGGATAATATGTTTTAAGCCATGCGGTTTGAAATGTTACCATAGCATATGCAGCTGAATGTGATTTATTAAAGCCGTATCCTGCAAATTTTTCAATCAAATCAAACAGTTTTGATGCTTTATTATAATCATATCCCTGTTTTTTTGCTCCTTCGCTAAACTCGGCATTATAAATAGCCATATCTTTCTTTTTGCCCATAGCACGACGAATAATATCTGAATATCCAAGTGAAAAACCACCAATTACTTGCACTATCTGCATAACTTGTTCTTGATAAACTATGACACCATAAGTTGATTTTAAAATTGGCTCCATTTCATCAAATGTGTACTGTATTTTTTCACGACCATGTTTTCGCTCTATAAAGTTATCTAACATTCCAGACTCCATAGGACCTGGTCTATAAAGTGCCAAAACAGCTATTAAATCTTCGAAATTATCTGGCATTAAACGCTTATTTAAATCCTGCATTCCAGAAGATTCTATTTGAAACATTCCAACAGTATTACCACTTCTAATAACATCATAAACCTTACTATCATTCTCATCAATTTCATGCCATATAATATTTTTATCGTATCTGTTTTTAATTAACTTGATAGCATTATCGATAACATCTAGTGTTTTAAGACCTAAAAAATCAAATTTAATCAAATCAACATCTTCGAGATAATTTAATGAATATTGTGTAATAAAAGTATTTTCTCCTGAAGGTTTATAGATAGGTGTTTTTTTCCATAACTCTTCATTTGATATAACCACACCTGCTGCATGCATGCCAGCATTTCTTTTTAACCCTTCAAGTTTTTTACTAAACTCCCAAACTCGCGCAACTTGTTCATCATTCTCAATCATCTCTACTAATTTTGGCTCTTTTTGGTAAGCACCGTCAACAAACTCCCCACGTTTTGTTTTGCCATTTAGTGTAATACCTAACTCGTCTGGAACAAGCTTTGCCATTTTATCAGCTTTAAAAAGAGGCATATCTAACACTCGTGCAACATCACGAATAACACCTTTAGCTAACAAAGAACCAAAGGTTATAATCTGTGCAACTTGATTACGTCCATATTTTTCAACCACATAATCTATAATTTCCCCACGACGAGCTTGCATAAAATCCATATCAATATCTGGCATACTAACACGCTCTGGATTTAAAAAACGTTCAAAAAGCAGATCATATTTAAGTGGGTCGATATCTGTAATTTCTAGTGAATATGCCACTAAACTGCCAGCTGCCGAACCGCGCCCAGGACCTACGGCGATACCTTTTTCTTTAGCAACTTTTACAAAATCCCAAACTATCAGCATATAACCTGGAAATTTCATGGAGTTTATAATCTCTATCTCAAATTCTAATCTCTTTTTATACTCATCATGCTTATGTTTTGGTATTAATTCTAATCTCTTTTTTAGTCCTAAATGACATCTGTAGATAAAATACTGTGCATCATTTTCATTAGCATCGTCACCATGAATATCTAAAGCATCACGCAAAGCATACTCTTTTGTAAATTTAAAATTTGGAGGAGTAGGATTGCCAAGATGTAATTCTAAATTACATTTTTGTACAATCTCTTGAGTATTTTGTAAAGCCTCCGGAATATCGGCAAATAAACGAGCCATCTGCTGTGGTGATTTTATATAGAACTCATGAACAGAGTGGCGAAGACGATTCGGATCATCGTAGAGTTTATTCATGCCAATGCACATAAACGCCTCATGATACTGAGCATCACCTGCGTAAGTATAGTGAGTATCATTAGTTGCGATAATTTTAATGTCTAACTCTTTTGATATCTTTAATATCTCATTATCTATAAACATCTGATCACCAATGCCATGTCGCATAAGTTCTAAATAAAAATCATCTCCAAATATCTCTTTATATGTAAGTGCGGCACTTTTAGCCCCTTCATACCCTAGCGCACCATTTTGAACATTTTTTTTATTTTGAGTATTTAGATGCCAATTTACTTCACCTTGTAAACAAGCAGATGTACAAATTAACCCTTCACAATGCTCTTTTAACTCTTTTTTATTGATACGCGGAAAATAATAAAATCCATCTATATATGCTTTTGATGAGAGATACATCAAATTTTTATAACCAGTCATATTTTTGGCAAACAAACAGATATGAAAACGTTGTTTTGTTGATTTATCGCTTATATTTTCTGCATTATGAATATACCCTTCCATTCCGATGATAGGCTTTAGTCCAGCATCTTTAGCTTGATGATAAAAATCTATAGCACCAAACATATTCCCATGATCTGTCATAGCAACACTCGTCATTCCAAGCTCTTTTACGCGCTTTACAAGATTTGATATTTTATTTGCACCATCTAAGAGTGAATACTCAGTGTGAAGATGCAGATGTGTAAATAATGGTTCTTTATTCAAAATCAAAATCCTTTGTATCATATATTACACAAGTACCTGCTAATAAATCATGTAATGCTTTTTTATCTTTTGTAAAACCTATCATTAAAAAGCCAAAACATAATGGTATAGCTGAGAGAACGTATCCTATGAATCTAATTACACTTTGTAAAACAGTAATACTACCAAAAGTTTTTGCATCAACAATTTTGATACCCACGACTCTTTTTCCAGGAGTAGCACCTCTAAAATTTTTCCAAAAAATTGTTAAAATCGATGCCATTAAAATTTCTGACACAATCTCCCACATAAATGAGTTATTGTTATGTAGATTTAAATAATATAAACTCGTCTGCACATTCGCCTCTTGTGCGGCTTTAAATGCTTTTATAAGATTGCTGATATTAAGATACTCTCCCCCACTAATTATGAAAATAAATAATAGTAAAGGAAGAGCAAGCACAACAGTATCGATTAATGATGCAATAAATCTAACCCAAAAGCCAGCATACTTTACATGTGAATCTTTTATTTGCATTTTTTTAGATATGATAATTTGGTGCTTCTTGAGTGATTATGACATCATGAACATGACTCTCTTTAAGTCCTGCACTTGTTATCTCAACAAACTCCGCTTTATCCCAAAAATCTTCTATGGATTTACTACCACAGTATCCCATAGCAGAACGTAGTCCCCCCATCATTTGATGTATGATTCCAGCCACGCTTCCGCGAAATGGCACACGACCTTCGATTCCCTCTGGAACCAATTTATCAGACGCCGTACCATCTTGAAAATATCTATCAGTTGAGCCTTTTTGCATAGCTCCAATACTGCCCATTCCACGATATGATTTGTATTGACGTCCTTGAAACATAATGGTATCGCCAGGACTCTCTTCAGTTCCAGCTAATAAAGAACCAGCCATCACACAACTAGCACCGACTGCTAATGCTTTTGCAATATCGCCAGAATATTTAACACCACCATCTGCGATGATAGGCACACCATACTGTCGTCCAATTTTCGCACACTCGTCAATAGCAGAGATTTGTGGAACACCAACACCAGCTACTATCCTAGTAGTGCATATTGACCCTGGACCAATACCCACTTTCACTCCATCGACGCCGGCATCAATTAAAGCTATCACGCCTTCAGCAGTTGCAACATTACCAGCAATAACATCAACTTCTAAGCTCTCTTTTATCTGTTTAACTGTTTGTATGATACCTTTTGAGTGTCCGTGAGCAGAATCTAAAACCAACACATCAACGCCAGCATCCACCAATGCTTTAGCACGTTCAAGCTGTCCAACACCAATAGCACCGCCTACTCTTAATCTTCCAAAATCATCTTTATTTGAATTTGGATATTCTATACGTTTTTTAATATCTTTAATAGTTATCAAACCTTTTAAAAATCCATCATCATCAATAACAGGTAATTTTTCTATCTTATTTTTATGCATAATATCAGCCGCATCATCTAATGAAATCCCTTGAGTAGCTGTAATTAACGGCATCTTTGTCATTACTTCATCGGCACGTTTATTCATGTCTTTTTCAAAACGCATATCACGATTTGTTAAAATTCCCAAAAGTTTATTGTGCTCACTAATGACAGGAACGCCTGAAATCTTATATTCACTCATCAGTGCATCGGCATCAGCTAAAGTTGCTTCAGGATAAACATAAATTGGATCAATAATAATTCCACTTTCACTTTTTTTCACTTTTTTTATCTGTTTGCATTGAACCTCGATATCCATATTTTTATGAATAATTCCTATTGCACCGAGTCTTGCCATGGCAATTGCAGTACGATATTCAGTTACTGTATCCATAGCAGCTGATACCATCGGAATATTTAAGGTGATATTTTTTGTAAGTTTTGTATGCAAAATTACCTCTTTTGGTAAAACTTCTGAGTATTGTGGAACTAAAAGTACATCTTCAAATGTCAAAGCACGTTTACGAATCTTCATAACTATCCTTATATGCAAATATATCTGTAACTATAACAATAAAGTAGTTAAAAATAGGTAAAAAATCTCTACTTGACTTATTAATTTAAAAACTATAAAATACAAAGCAATTTAGTTAAGTACATAAATTGGTATTTTGCTATTAAATTTATTTGGAGAAGATATGATTACAATTATTTTAAATCACCAACCTTATGATGGCACAGATGTTACATGGAATGCTTTGAGATTAGCTAAAACATTACAAAAAATAGCGAAAGTTAATATTTTTTTGATGAATGATGCAGTAGATTTGGCACGTAATATTACAAAAAAACCTGATAATTATGAATACGATTTAGTAGATATGTTAAAACAGTTGTATAAAGATGGTGCATCACTACAAGTTTGTGGAACATGCAATGCACGCTGTGGGCTTTATAAAAATGAACCATATTTTGATGAAAATATCTCTTCAACTATGCAAATTTTAGCAAATTGGGTAAATGACAGTAAACAGGTCTTAACTTTTTAGGAAAAAAATAATTTAGGATACTTCTAAAAACTCTGTATTACGATACAAAAGAATAAGCTAGAATAAATAAGAGAAGAAATTAATTATTCCCTCTTACTTATCATTTAGTAGATTCTCCATTTACCATAAATCTGATGCCATGAAGTCTTTTATGAAATGATGGTTTCACAAGGTGCAAAAAACGGAGCAAATCGACTACCCATCGCGAAATCATCCGGTCACTTTGTGCCTGAGTCCGCGATTTTATATCCAGTTAAGAATTACCTGGATTTCTTCAGAGATATTTTCTAAATTTAACTACACTTTTGTAAATTTTAAACTTAATGAAAAATATGGGGGTCTAAATAATCATTTTTACTTAAAAATATATTTAAAAGCTTTTTGAAAGTATCTTCGCTATCTTCATTGCTAATTTGCTCAATATTTAAAAAGTTAAAATCTAACTTACTAAAATCACTTTTAAAACCAGCTCTACTTTTCATATTTGGCACAAGTTTAGAAAATATCAAATAATCTCATCAATATCACCATATTCTTTTGTAAAAATACTCTTAAAAGTCTCAAAAAAAGGCACAAACCTATGCTCATAAGTATAAAATTGCTTACTGTTTGGTAAAGATAAAGAGATAGAGTTTTTGACTCCAAATTTTTATAATCTATGAAATAGCTACTCCTATCTTGAGTAAAAAGTAAACCTCTGACCCACTACTTTTCTATTTTGATGCACGAAATCTCTTAAATATTTGTGCAAAATCTATTTTAACATCACATGTAGTATCTTCAAAATCATAAGATTCCAAAGAGAAATCACCCTGCTTATCGTACTTTTTATCATCTAGTTTATAAACTTTGGCTCTCAAATCATTTGGATAGATGATAATATAATATTTAACTTTTTCAGTTTCATATATATCAAACTTGTAAACTTCATCCCTTTTTGCACTGGATTTACTAATGATCTCAACTACAATCTCAGGTGCTTTGGTGAGATATGCCTCATTTGGCTCATTACATGTAAGCACTACATCTGGTCTAAGCACTGTGCTTTCACCTACTTTGTAATCAACTTCACCAAGCACTTCACATATTTCACAATCTTCCAGTTGATTTCGTATATGATAAATAAGCTCACTCGCAATAGCTTGATGTGTCCTCATAGGCGCTGGACTCATAGCAAATGGCACGCCATCTATAAGCTCCCAATCACCATCCCAAATCTTATAATCGTCATATGTATAGTTTATATCTTCTAATTTTAACGCGCCCATAACAACTCCTTAATGACGAAACAATTATAGCATCTTTTTCGGAATCCGTACTTCAGTGCGGGCTGTGTATCTTTAAAGACTAAGACCTAGGTATTGAAGAACATCTTAAAGCCTTCATGAACTCTTCTACTCTATATATAGATACACCACAATCATAAAACTTTTTATCATTTGTTATCAATACTTTACATCC
>CAYYRS010000007.1:0-92323 GCA_964474335.1 uncultured Campylobacterales bacterium | reverse complement strand
ATCCGTTTGTGGAGGGGAATTATAGGAGAATTTTTGGTTAATGTCAAGGGGTTTTAAGTAAGAGACCACTGCGCAATTAAAACCTACCCATTTCCACTACTTTTTCAAAGATTAAAAAAGATTCACCTTCAATAAAATGATATTAACGCATTTTACTCTCATTATAAGTCTATTCAAGCTCTTTTAGCAACATTATTTATCCAATTAACTTCAACTTACCATTCATCTTTTTAAAAGCTAACAATCTAAGATTAGCTGCGATACAAACAAGGGTGAATTTACAGAAATATTCTGACACTATCTAAAACCAATAAATCTTGTCGTTGCTTGTTTCATGTGTGTTTTAATATCTGTGAAACGATGTTTTACTTTAGCCCATATTTTATGTTTAGGTTTTTACCCTCAAGGGGCACCCCGTCATCTTCTCTTTGTTGTTTTATCTGTTCTTGAGTGAAGGTTTATTTCTCTTTTAAACAAACCTTGTTTTTGATACTTTTACTTTGGAGAAGTTCATCAAGCTCTTTTGAGTTATAGGCTTTATCAACGTAAAAGGTATCCATTCCTTCAATCTCTTTTACGAATGTTTCTACGGTATCTATATCTGAAGTGTTTGCAAATGTTGTTTGTTTATAGAGTGGAAGAGTTTATCATAGAGCTTTGCTTTTAGAAGTGAATTTCTAAATCTACAGATGGTAGATTCATCAAGAATACTCTCTTCTAAGCTTAATCCTACAAAGCGTATAAAGAGTAAGTTTACATAAAGGGCATCTTGTGTTGCTTGATCGGAGAGGTTATAATATTTGAAGCAGTAATATTCTAAACATCAAGACATTATCATAAGCAGGTTGTGATGTGACGGCTAAAAAGTGCTTTAGAGCCCTTTAAATAGGGTTTTATTGGGTTTTTACTGTGCAGTGGTCTCATGATCTAGTACTGACACAGATTATTAAACCAAAATTATACAATAAAAAATTAGAAACTAAGATATTTTATAACCCTGTCCTCGTATATTTTTAATCATTGTTTTTGAAGTTTTAATTCTTAATCTTTTTACAAAAGTTCTAAGTCGCTCATCACTTATATGTTCATTTTCCCAAAGTTCTTGTTTAATTAATTGAGTATTTACAATCTCTTTGCAATCTTTTTGTTTTTTGTGATATTTTAACAATAGGTGTAAAAAATCTCTTTCTCTTTTTGAAAGCGCCACGTATCTTCCATCTTTATATAAGCTTTTTGTTGTTTGATTAAATAAAAAATTGTTTTCTAATTCTATCAATTCATTTTGAAATTTATTTGCGATATTTTCAATATACTCCAATAACTTATCAGGGTCAAATGGCTTAATAAAATATTTAATTACTCCAATATCAATAGCATTTAAAAGTTTATCAGTATCTCCAAAAGCACTTAATATTATAATAGGTAGCTCTGGATTTAGATTTTTTAACTCTTTTGCCATTTCAAGACCAGTCATATCTGGCATCATAATATCTGTTATGACGATATCTGGTAATGTTTTTAGAAAAAGCTTTATGCCCTCTTTACCGTTATTGGCGATGATAAAACTATAAAAATTATCTCCAATTACATCTTTTAAAAGAGATGCCAATCTTTTTTCATCTTCTACTAATAAAATTTTTAATTTTTTTAATAACTTATTTTTCATTTTTTCTCTCAATAGGTATTTTTATATAAAATGTTGTTTTTGCTTGCTTAGATTTTACTTTCAAAGAGCCGTTAAATCCATGTTCACATATCATTTTAGACATAAAAAGACCAAGCCCTGTGCCTTGACTTTTATGCTTTGTGGTAAAATATGGTTCAAAGATTGCGTCTATACTATTTTCTTGTATCCCACCTGCATTATCTTGTATCTCAATTATAGCAAAACTATTTTCCTTTTTGATTATTATATCAAGTTGTCTATTTTTAATTTTATTTTGCACAAAAGAATCTATTGAGTTTTTTATGAGATTTATTAAAACCTGAGAGAGTTCATTGCTTACACCTAATATCTCAGTATCTTTGGATGATATATTGATCTTTATCATCTCTTTTTTAATTAATTTATCTAAAATTTGAATAGATTCATGTACGCTGTCATCTATTTTAAAAAAATATTTTTCTTTATTTGGTTTAAAAAAATTAGTAAAATTATCTATTGTATTTGATAAATTTTTGATAATATCTTGACTTTCGATATAAAGTTTTGATGCCATGGCTTCATTCTTATCTAAAATAGCTTTTTTCATACCAAAAATAACCAAATTTAACTCCGTAATTGGTTGCCTCCACTGATGAGCTATATTTGCGAGCATCTGCCCAAGACTTGCCATGCGTGATTGCCAAAACATAATGCGCTGTTTTTCCTCATTTTTAGCAATTTCTTCTTTTACTCTATTTTCTAGTGTCAGGTTTAACTGTTTTAGCTGTTTAGTTTTTTCTTGTACTTTCTTCTCAAGTGTTTTGTTTAACTCTTGAAGTTCAATCTCTTTAGATTGTAATTCATTTTTTAAGTTCATCTCTTTAGTTACATCATATCGAATAGCTACAAATTCTGCGATATTACCATTTTCATCAAGAATTGGTATCACCGTAGTATTTACATAAAATGTTGACCCATCTTTAGCAAGATTTTTAACAGTAGTTTTATAGATATGCTTACTCTTTATAGTATCCCATAAAAGTTTAAATTTAGATGATGGAACATCTGGGTGTCTTACGATATTATGATTTTTACCAATGAGTTCGTTTTTACTATAGCCAGAGATTGTACAAAATTCATCATTTACAAAAGTTATTAGCCCCTTTGTGTCTGTTTTTGAAATAATGTTACTTTTTTCTATCGCTTTAATATACTGTTTTTGTAAAATCATCTCTTTTCCTATAAAATTATTTCATTTAAACTCTACTCATTGTAGGGTAACATTTTTACAATTTATTTTTGCTTTCTCTTTACAATTAAATGCTATCATGACATAAAGAGAAAAAAAGGATGCAAAATGCTAAAAGATATCATATATACAGGAATAGGCGCTGCTACTATATTAAAAGAAAAAGTGGAAGATGAGATACAAAAACTTGAAGATGAAGGAAAAATCAAACAAGATGATGCAGAAGGCTTGCTACAAAAGCTTCAAAATGTTGGCAAACAGCGTGATAGTAAGGTAAAAACACGATTAAAAGAGATAATAAAAGAATCTATAAATGAATTGGGCTTAGCAACTAAAGAAGATATACAAAAATTAAAAGAGGAGTTAAAATAGGCTCTTTTTTGAAAAATATACGTTTTTATTCACCATGGCGGATATATAGTGTTTTTATTTTTTTAGTCACTATATACCTTGTTATAAAAGATAAAAAGAGTTTTTTTGGTTTTAAGCCACTATCTCCTAAAAAGTTGCAAGCTACTATCGTTTCACTTGGTGCTAGTTTCATAAAATTGGCACAAGTGTTAGCCACAAGGGCTGATTTTTTTACACAAGAGTATTTAGATGAGCTAAAAGGGCTTCATGATCAACTCCCACCTATGAGTGAGAAAGATTTTAAGATTGTCTTTAACAAAGCTTTTAATGGTAGTGAATTTAAAAGTTTCGAGCAAATTCCAATAGCCTCTGCTTCAATAGGGCAAGTGCATGTGGCTTATACAACAAGTAATGAAAAATTAGCAGTTAAATTAAGACGGCTCAATATAAAAAAACAAGTTACAGCAGATATAAAAATTCTAAATTTTTTTAATAAGCTTTTTCGTCCGCTATTTTCTTACTATACAAAAAATTCTATAGAAGCTGTTATTGGTGAGTTTTCAAAGATGATTATACAAGAAGTTAGCCTAACGCATGAGCTAGACAATCTTTTAAAATTTTCATCTATTTATAAAGATAGCAATATTAAATTTCCTATCCCCTACATAAAACTATGCAGTGATGATGCTATTGTTATGAGTTTTGAAGAGGGATATAGATTTGATGATAAGGAAAATATTTTTAAACAAAATATAGATTTTAGATCTATTATTACAAAACTTGTTGATTTTTATACGACGCAGATGCTTATAAATGGATATTTTCATGCTGATCCTCATCCTGGTAATTTGCTTGTAAATAATGAAGGGGAGTTGATTTTACTTGATTTTGGGATGGTTAAGAGTATTCCAAATAGCTCAAGAATAGCAATGGTCGAGCTTATAAAAGCAGCCCATGAACAAGATTATGAGCGTTATGTCTGGGCTTCAAAAAAACTAGGGACTATAGCTTATGAAGCTCCAACTAATGAATTAGCAGAGTTTGTTAAACGAATGTTTGAGATATTTTCAAATGATAATTTAAGTAGTGAAAACATGCAAGATTTAGTAAGAGGCGTGTTTGAATCTACACGAGATTTGCCGTTTAAACTGCCAAGTGATGTCGTTTATATCATGAGAGTAAGTGCAATAATTGAAGGTCTTGGAACTACTTATATAAAAAATTTTAATGGCGTAAAAGATATTTTACCAACTTTACAAAAAAATATTCCAAAAGCTCTTGGTGCAAAAGATGGTATAACTAAAGCATTAATTAATGAGATAAAAAGTATTCCTGTAACTATTAAAGAGTTTCAAACATCTATGAGAAAGATAAGCACTGATGAGTTGAAAGTTGAAATAATAAAAGATCAGGTGGAGTGGATAAAAAAGGATTTTAAAGAGCAGGTAAAATCTTATGTGATATCTTTTTCCTTTCTTCTAAGTGGTGTCTTTGTACTTTTATATGATAAAGCTTTAAAAGAGCTTGCGTTAGCTCTTTTTGTATTTGGAATTGCTAGAATTTTATATAAATAGACAATTTTTAGTCAAGATTGGTATAATTACGTTATGAATTATAAATTAATTGCGCAAAATACTTTGCAAATAGAAGCACAAACACTTCTGCAAGCTGTCAAAAGCATTGATGATGTTTTTGATAAAGCAACTACAATGATACTTACATGTAAAGGAAAGCTGATTGTTTCGGGAGTCGGTAAATCTGGACTTATTGGTGCTAAAATAGCGGCTACGTTTGCATCAACTGGAACTCCGAGCTTTTTTTTACATCCAACCGAAGCCCTTCATGGTGATTTAGGAATGGTAGGAAATGAAGATATCGTTTTAGCTATTAGTTACAGCGGTGAGAGTGAAGAGTTAGGTGCAATACTTCCACATGTAAAGCGTTTTAATGTACCATTAATTGGCATGAGTAAAAGTAGTGATTCAACTCTTGGAAAATATAGTGATTTACATATTCCAATCATTGTACAAAAAGAGGCTTGTCCGCTAGATATAGCTCCGACTAGTTCAACAACTTTGACACTAGCTCTTGGCGATGCACTTGCCATTTGTTTAATGAAAGCTCGTAATTTTAAAAAAAGTGATTTTGCATCATTTCATCCAGGTGGCTCATTAGGTAAACAGCTTTTTATCAAAATAAGCGATTTGATGCAAAAAAATAATCTTCCATTTGCAACGATAAATACTTCCATAAAAAATGCAATTATTAAAATTAATCAAGGCAGACTTGGGACAGTTTTACTTGTTAATGAAGATAAGAAATTAGTTGGTCTTGTAAGTGATGGGGATATAAGAAGAGCTTTAATGGATAAAGATTTTTTACTTGATGCGCCAATTGGTAAATACGCAACACTCGATCCATTTGTTATAGATAATCAAGACATGTTAGCAAGCGATGCATTAAATATGATAGAAAAAAAGAAAATACAGCTAGTTGTGATAACAGATAAGCAAAAAAATATACAAGGTGTGCTTCATATTCATACTTTAGTACAAAAAGGGATATCTTAAGTGAGATTAAATAAATATATAGCACATTATTCAAGCTACTCAAGACGTGAAGCGGACAAAGCAACACAAGATGGATATGTTCGTGTAAATGGTAAAACACAAACCAATCCAGCAACTAAGATTGATGAAAAATATGATAAAGTTATCATAAGTGGGAAAAAAATATCTCCTACCGAAATGTATACAGTTATAGCCTACAACAAACAAAAAGGTGAACTAGTTACTAAAAATGATCCGCGAGGAAGAAAAACAATTTACGATACATTGCCAAGTAAATATAAGCATTATATTCCAATAGGAAGGCTAGATTATACAACAGAGGGGCTTTTACTTTTAACGGATGCTTCACGTGTTGCAACAGCCTTGATGACTTCTAATATGGAACGTATTTATCGTGTTAAGATAAAAGGTGAAATCACTAATGAGATAGAACTTGCCATGAAAAATGGTTTAGAGCTAGAAGATGCATCGCTTGGCGGACATAAACTAAGTGAAATAAAATCTATGAATTTTGCGCCTTTTTATGCTTATAATATCATTAAAAATTCGCCAACTTACTCAATCATTAAAATTGCTATCAGTGAGGGACAAAATCGTGAGGTAAGACGTTTTTTTGCACATTTTAAAAAAGATGTTGTTGATTTGAAGCGTCTTAGCTTTGGAGGAATCGAATTAAATAATTTACCAAATGGTAAAATTAGATTTTTAAGTAAAAATGAGTACTCTCATCTTCATAAATTTTTAAAAGAGTACGAAAAAGAACAAAAAATAAAAAATAGGGAGAAAAAATGAGAAAAATGAGCTTTCCAACTAGTCATAAAACACAACTAATGGATATAAGCAAAGAAGTTCAAGAGGAGATTATAAAATCAGGTATAAAAGATGGAATTTGCATTATTTTTACCCCGCACACAACAACAAGTGTTTTTTTATTTGAAAACCAAGACCCAGCTTTAAGACGCGATCTTTTAAACTCTCTTAGTCGTATAGCTCCTAGTGATACTTTATATCAACACGCTGGAGAAAATGCTTCTGCACATTTAAAAAGCTCGCGCATGGGAAATTCTGTAACCATTCCTATCTCTAATGCCCATTTATTGCTTGGAAAATGGCAAGGTATATTTTTTGGAGAATTTGATGGTCCAAGACAGGTACGTGAAGTATATATAAAGATAATAGCTGGATAATGGATTTTACTTATCTTTTAAAACCCAAGAATTTTAATGAAATAGTAGGTCAAGATCATCTTGTTTTAAAAAATGCTTCATTTCGTCGCTTATGCGAAAATGGCTCACTTGGGCATACTCTTTTTTATGGTCCGCCAGGAAGTGGTAAAACTTCTCTTGTGTATATTGTAGCAAATACTATGCAATTCCCTTTTTATGAATTTAATGCTACTTCCATAAAAATAGAAAATTTAAGAAAGATTTTTATTAAACATGAAAATACATTAGAACGTCCTTTAATATTTATAGATGAAATTCATCGTCTATCTAAAAATCAACAAGAAGTACTTTTGCCTGTTATGGAAAAAAATCATATCTTGCTCATCGGTGCATCTACTGAGAATCCATTTTTTTCTCTTACATCTGCTATGCGCTCACGTTCGCTTTTATTTGAGCTAAAACGAATATCAAACAATCACATGAATAAACTCTTAAATAAAGCATTATCTCTTGAGAGCTTTACATGTAAAGATGATGCAAGAGAATATCTTATCGTGAGCTCAAATGGTGATGCAAGGGCTATGTTAAAACTATTGGAATTTGCCTTATCTCTTGAAAATGAGATAACTTTTGAGCTTTTAAAATCTATCAGACCTACCTCACAAAATGATGGTAGCAGTGATGCTAGTTTGCACCATAATCTTATAAGTGCACTTATTAAATCTATCCGCGGAAGTGACATTGATGCGGCTATTTATTATCTTGCACGACTTATAAAAGCAGCAGAATCAGCTGATTTTATTGCAAGACGTTTGGTAATACTAGCTAGTGAAGATATAGCAAATGCAAATCCTCAAGCTCTCACACTTACAACCTCTGCTATGACATCCATCTCAAAAATAGGCTATCCTGAGGCTAAAATCATCTTAGCCCAAACAGTCATATATCTGTGTGCATCTCCTAAATCAAACAGTCCATACATTGCTATAAATAAAGCACTAAAAGCCGTAGAAGATGGTATAATTCTAGATATCCCAAAAAATATAATCAAACAAAATGGAAATTATCTAGATCCTCATGATTATGGAGGATATGTTAAACAAGAATACTTGTCAAAAAAATTAAAATTTGTGGAATTAAAAGGTATAGGATATGAAAAGAAGATGAAAGAATGGTTAAAAACATTAAAAAAATAATTTGGATAAAAAAATGAAATTATATTTACTAATTTTAACTATATTTTTAGCTGGTTGCTCTCAGCAAGTTGAGATTCGGGTTTTAGCACCTGCTAAAGTAGCATCTATTGCAAGTGCTAGAAGAATTGCTGTTATGCCTTTTAAACATGATAGGATTGGATTATCAGATAAAATAACTGCTCTTTTAGCAAACCAAACTGTTAATTCAAAACCATATTTTACATTACTTAGCAGAAAAAATCTAAATAAAATATTGACTGAACAAAAACTTCAGTCATCACAATTAATAAATGCAAATACCGCAACAAAAGTTGGCAAGTTAATAGGTGCGCAGGCATTAGTTACAGGTGGTATAGGAATACAGAGTGCTTCATCTAAAAGATATTATCAAGCTAAAAAGGAGTGTTTAAATTTTTCTAAAAAAAATTTAGAATGCACCTTGTGGCATGTTTATAAAGTTGTCTGCTACGCGACTCAAGCGACTTTATCGGCAAATATAAATATTGTAAACATACAAACGGGCTCAATCATTTACAGTGACACGCTATCTAAAAATTATAATGGCGATAGTTGTAAAAATAGAAATATAAATTTATATCTATTATCAATAAACATAGGCTCTAATAAGCTTCTCTCAAAAGGGCAAGCGCTTAATTTACTAACTTCGCAGATAGCTCATGAGTTTATAAATAATTTAATCCCTCATTATATCCATTTTAAAGTTACGCTTTTAGATGATATAAAAATAGATGTTACGAGTGAACAAAAAGATGCCTTAAAAAATGCGCTACTTTTTATAAAAGCAAATCGTTTAAATAAAGCAAAAACAATACTAGAACAACTCATGTTTAAATTGCATGGCAAAAGTTATGTTATAGCTTACGATTTAGGTACAGTAGACGAAGCTTTAGGTGAATTAAATAAGGCAAAAAAACTATATCATGTGGCCGATAATTTAACTAATAAGCCTATTGCGGCACTAGATAAAGCAATAAACCGTATAAATAATTTAATAATAAAACGAAATCTAGCTATGCGTCAAATAGATGCCAAATAAAAAAATATTTATAACTTACATAATCTTTTCTCTGATTATATTAATGATAATGAACGGTTGTTCATCAAAACCAAAGCCGATAGTATCGGCTGAGAATCAAGTTCCCTCTTGGTTTTTAAATCCGCCACAAACAGATAATACTTACATGTATGGAGTCGCAATTGCAAATAGCAGACAAGGAGCTATAAAAAAAGCACTTGATGATATGATTTCAAAACTGAGTATAAATATAAAATCGACATACAATAGTAAGGTTCAGCAAAATAATTATTATACAGATACAAATATTTCAAATAATATTAAAACTACTATTTCATTAATTAAAATAAATAATTATAAAGTTTTACGAACGAAACTAATAGGCTACAATAAATTTGCTATATTGATACAAACAAATAAAAGAAAATTTGTACATGGACTAATCGTTAATTTAAATAATATGCGAAAAAGGATAAATTTAAGATATAGTTTATTAAAACACCAAAATGTTATAATGAGATATCATGCCTTAAAACAGTTGACTAAAAATGCAAAAAAGATGCAACATACATTACAGATTATAGATGAGCTTACGCATAATCAAAAATTTGATAAATTGCTATATCTTGCTGATATCATAAGAGTTGAGCAACGTTTTTTAACTCTAAAAAACAAATTAACTTTTTATATAAAACCAAATAAAAATTCATCACTATTTATTGAAGCCATGAAAGATTTTCTAACAAAGCATAACTTTACTGTTTTTAATAAAAAAAATAAGAATTCTATAAATCTACATATAAAAGTAAACGACAATATCTATAAAAATAAATATATGAACATTATAACCATATATGTAAAGATTCAAATTTTTAATAATGCTTTGCATGTAGGTGGTAATACGTTTACTTTTAAGCAAAGATATACCAACTCAAAACAAAAAGCATACCAAGCTGCTGTGCTTGATTTTAAAAAAGAACTAATGAGTAAAACTATAAATGAAGCTTTGGATATAAATTTGTAGTTTTTGGTACAATTTAGAAAAAATAGTAGGATTTTACATGAAATTTACATCTGCATTAAAAAGTAATTCAAAACGTATTATGCTTTTAGGTTCTGGGGAATTAGGTAAAGAGATAACTATAGAAGCCCAACGTCTAGGTTTAGAGGTTATAGCAGTAGATAGATATCAAAATGCACCAGCACACAGTATGGCTCACAAAAGTTATATTATTGATATGCAAGACAAGGATGCTGTTTTAGAGATAATTTATCGCGAAAAACCAGATTTTATACTGCCTGAAATAGAAGCCATCAGTATAGAAGCTCTTTTTATAGCCGAGAAAAAAGGTTTTTGTGTTATACCTAATGCTGATGCTGTAAATAAAACCATGAACCGTAAAAATATACGACGTTTTGCTGCTGAAGAGTTAAAATTAAAAACAGGTGCATATAGATTTGTTAAATCAAAAAATGAACTTAAAAATGCAGCTAAGGAGCTTGGATTTCCTTGTGTCATAAAGCCTGTTATGAGTAGTTCTGGGCATGGTCAAAGTATCGTAAAAAGTCCTGATGACATAGAAAAATCTTGGGAGATAGCAAAAGAGGCTAGAGGTGATGCTAGTGAGCTTATCGTTGAAGCTTTTATTGATTTTGATTATGAAATAACACTTTTAACAGTAAAAAACGGCAAAGAAACTATCTTTTGTGAGCCAATTGGGCATGAACAAAAAGATGGTGATTATATCTTTTCATGGCAGCCTGCACGCATGAGTCAAAAGATAAAAAACAAAGCAAAAAAGATGGCAAAAACATTAACTGATGGCTTGGGTGGTCGAGGTATTTTTGGTGTTGAGATGTTTATCAAAGATGATGAGATATATTTTAGTGAAGTGAGCCCTCGCCCCCATGATACCGGTATGGTAACGCTTATCACACAAAGTCAAAGTGAATTTGCTTTACATGTAAGGGCTATTTTAGGGCTTCCTTTAGACTTCACATTTTATGGAGAAGGAGTATCAGCGGCATTTAAGTCAAATAAAAATTCTCATGCACCAGTTATTAATATAAATAATAGTCTCTTTAGTACCAATTCGTTTGTAAGAATATTTGGTAAACCAGAGTCACATAAGGGACGAAGAATGGCGGTAGCTTTAGTATTTGGAAAAATAAATAAAGCACTCAAGCAAGCTCGTAAAATGATATTAAAAATAAAAGATGATTAATTAGAAAGTATTTAAAGGCTTACAGGCCTTTAAATTTATAGAGCTGATTTAGCAGATGTTACCACAGAACTAAATGCTTCTGCATCATTCATCGCCATGTCAGCTAAAATTTTACGATCAAGTTCAATACCAGCTTTTTTTAAACCATGAATAAAGTTTGAATAATTTATACCATTTAAACGACATGCTGCATTTATACGAATAATCCACAAACTTCTAAAGTCTCTTTTTTTCTGTTTACGATCGCGAAATGCGTAAACCATTGAACGCTCAACTTGCTCTTTTGCTTTACGGAAATGCTTACGACGACCACTATAAAAACCTTTTGCAAGTTTTAATATTTTTTTATGACGTGCTCTACGCACCGTACCTGTTTTTACTCTTGGCATTTTTTTCCCTCTTTACCTTATTGACTTTGTATCAAAAGGTGCCATTTTAATGGACTTTCCCATATAATATGGAGATATTAAATAGCATAAAATTACGCTATCATTGCCTTAATATTTTTTGCATCTACTTTTGCAATCACTTTTGGTGAATTTTGTACCCTACGAGTCCCCGCATCTTGTTTTGTTAAGATATGACTACGAAACGCTGTTCCACGCTTGATTGTACCGTTTTTTTTCACTTTAAAACGCTTAACAGCGCCTTTTACTGACTTCATTTTTGGCATCCTGATTCCTTTGTAAAATTCTAAAGCTATCATTAAACTGATGCTACGCTCTATAACAAGCAAAGTCTATGTTAAAAAAACAATGTTTCTAGAAAAAAATAGACTTTTAGGGCGAAATTATATCAAAATAAGTTAAAACTGACCTTATACTATTTTTGATTTACATCCTGTATTTATCTTAAAAATTGCATATAATGGACAAAAATCTATGGCCGCTGTCGCAATTGGAACAAGACCAATCATTCCCCAAAAATTTTTATCATAAACACCATATCCCATGATAATAAAACCAATTAGCACTCTTAAAAACTTATCTATTTTACCAATATTACACATAATAACCTCCGATGTCAAAAAAATAAAACTCTAACTCAAGTTTTTTGAAAAAAATTGTACCATTACTTTTTAAAATATTTGTTAAAACTTTAAAGTTAATTTCGTTTATTATCTTTTGTTTGTCTTATTTTGTTATAATTTCATTAAAATAAAGGATTTTTCATGGGATTATATAATAGAGATTATGCACGTTCTTCATCATTTGGATTTGAGCGCATACACCGCAGTGAAGCGCAGATTGTCTCTTTTGTAAAAGAGACATATAAATTATTTGCAGCCTCAATGTTTGCCGCTGCCGTTGGTGCTTATGTTGGAATACCATTTGCACCTGTTGTTGCTGCCCATTATTGGGTTATAGCATTACCTTGGATGTTTTTTGGTATGTTTGGGTTAAATATAGCTAAAAAGAAACCTGGAATAAATATGATTGTACTTTTCATATTTACTTTTGTTAGTGGCATTATAATTACTCCTCTTCTTAGCCATGTTCTAGGAATGAAAGGCGGAGGAGCATTGGTGGCTGATGCTTTTTTAATGACATCTGCACTTTTTGGAGCTCTTAGCTTTTTTTCGATTAAAACCTCTAAAGATTTTACAACCTACACAAAACCATTAATCATTGCATTTTTTGTGATTATTGCATTTTCATTAATAAATATATTTTTCATACATAGCCCTATGATCTTTCTTGTAATTCAAGCTGCTTTTTTGTTAGTTATCAGCATCATGGTAATTCATGATACTCAAAATGTGATAAGAGGTGCTTATGAGACACCGATGGATGGCGCAATTGCACTTTATTTAGACTTTTTTAATCTATTTATAACACTTTTACAGTTATTTGGAGTATTTGGCTCAAGTGAAAACTAACGCACTCTCACCTAAAATATATCGGGTGATAGATGCAAATATTAATCGCTTAAAAGAGGCGATTAGAGTCCTAGAGGACATAGCAAGGTATTATGATGATAATAAAATTATATCGTTACAGTTAAAAGAATTACGTCATAAAATCAAGATTGATAATAGTGATGCTTTGCTAAATGCGCGTGATAGTGTGCGTGATGTTTTAAAACAATCTACTAACTCAGAGATGAAAAGGGATAATATTAAGGATGTTATTATTGCTAATTTTAAACGGACACAGGAATCTTCAAGGGTTTTAGAGGAGATGAATAAACTAATAAATACACAAACTTCTGCTAATTTTAAAGAGATTAGATATGCACTTTACCAAGTAGAAAAAACTTGGTATATTTAGTGCATAATATTAGTTATTAACAATATTTCAAATTCTAAATAATTAAGTGGATATTCTTGCATCAATTTTTTTGTTTGTTTAAATGTAAGTGTCCCTCTGCCTCCACTTACTCCACTTTTTTTGATATACTTAAACATTTCAACTTTAGAATCAAATTTTAAATTAAAATTAACAGTTTCATAACTTATATCAAAATATTTTTTTATTGATGAAACAATCTTTTGCTTTGAATAAATAAGCGAATCAAGTTTAGCAACACTATTTAATGTTTTAAAAGTATTTGATGTAAAAATTGCTAAATAAATTGGAACTTTTAGTAAAAATAAATGATAAAAAATTATATCCAAATCTTTGGCCCATTGTAGTGCTGATGATGATAAAATACAGTCTATTTTATAATCTGCAAGGCTTTTAAGCAATCTTTCATCATTAAAATCAGCATTAATTAGTTTTATTTTTTCTGACAAAGGATGATTTTGTAGCATTTTTTTAGAAAAATCAATTCCAATAAATGAATCAATATTCCAGTTTATCTGTTGATACACCGCTCCATCTCCGCAACCTAAATCTAAAATATTTTTAGGTTTAAACGTTATCATAGAAATTAATTTCTTTACTACTTGCTCTTGAATGGTATTATAATGTCCATAGTAATTTGCAGATCTTGAAAATTCGTTTTTTATTTTCATCTGTTTATAAGTAAAGAGAGTATAAAAATTATTATAACGCACATAACAATAGTCGCGCCAGATGGAAGTGAAAAAAGGTATGAAAGTACCATGCCTATAAAAACAGACAAACAAGCAAAAAGAAGTGATAAAAGTACAGTTTTTACAAAACTCTTTTTAAATTGCAAAGCTGTAATTGTAGGTATTACCATTAAAGCCGCTATTAAAAATGTTCCAACTATTCTAATAGATAAAGCAACTATGATGGCAACAACTGTAACTAAAAGGTAGTTCAATCTTTTTATCTTAATACCACTTGTTTTTGCAACCTCTTCATCATAAGCAATAAAAAGTAGCTCTTTTGAAAAGCCTAGCAATAATACTAAAGAGATGATACCAAAAATACTCATAACAATAAGATCATAATTGCTAACTGCTAAAATCGAGCCAAATAGATAACTAAAGAGTGAATTATTAAATGCTCCGCTAAGAGACACTATAATAATAGCAAGAGCTAAAGAACCAGAGAGAAAAATTGCTAAAATAGCATCTGAATAAAGGTCAAATCTATCTCGTAAATATTCAATCAGCCATGCACTTAAAATCGAGACAATAACAGCCATCCATAAAGTTGAAGTTCCGGTAAATATTCCAATGGCCACACCAACTAATGATGAGTGAGCTAATGTTTCTGTTATCAAAGAATATCTTTTTAAAACAATAAAAGAGCCGCTAACTGATGCCAAAATAGCAATGATAAAGCCAGCCAATAACGCTCTTTGCATAAATTCATAATGAAACATATCTAGCATAATAAGACTACTTTAATGAACATGATGATTAAATAAAAGATGAGCATTAGTTGCGTAAAGTTCGCTCATATTTTCACAACTTATAGATTCTTTTGGATTATTACATGTGAGGAGTTTTGTATTTATTGTAAGTACTCTTTTAACATCATCTATAATCACTCCCACGTCATGCGTGATAAAAAGTATTGTTATATTTTCATTTTTGTTCAAATCACGTAATAACTCATAAAAAAGATGTTGAGATTTTACATCAACTCCCGTATTTGGCTCATCTAATATCAAAACAGTTGGATTTGATGATAATGCTCTTGCTATCATTACTCTTTGTCTTTGACCTCCTGAGAGAGAACCTATCATCTTGTCTTTTAAATCTAAAATATCCATTTTTTTCATAGCATCATATACATATTTTAAATCTTTTTTATTATAGCGTCTAAAAAAACCGCTTTTTGATGTTCTGCCCATTTTTACAATATCAAAAACAGTTGCGGGAAAAGTAGCATCAAGTAAAACTGTACGCTGTGGAACGTAGCCTATTTTATTCCATCCTTTAAATTTATTGATATCTTGACCAAAAATTTTGATACTACCTGATGTTGGAGTCTGTAATTTTAATAGCATGCGAATAAATGTCGTTTTGCCACCCCCATTTGGACCAATTATAGCATCATATTCACCAGCAAAGATTTTTAATGATACAGAGTCAAGTATCTTTTGATTTTGAACTTCAAAATCCAAAGCTGTAACTTCAAAAATAGGAATTTTAAATTTTACTGACATTGCAAAACATGTGATATTTTTTTAAGATTTTCCATCATAAGAGAAAAATATGTTGCATGCTCTTTAAATTTTTTTGCTGTTATATTTACAATCGGCTGTAAAATTCCAATTTTTGCACCTGTCATATGTGCAATACTTTTCATAACGCTTGTATTTGTAAACGGTATAAAAAAGATTGTTGAAATATTATTATCTTTTACATCTTGCATAATTCTTTGTATAGTTTTTGCACTAGGTTGTGCATCTGGTGCTAGACCGCTGATGGAATCTATATAAAAGTGGTATCTGTGCCCAAGATATGAAAAAGCATTATGTCCTACTATTATTGTATGTTTTTTACAAGAGTGAAGCTTTGTTTTATATTTATTATCTATTTTTTTTAACAATATTAAAAACTTTTTTGTACGTGTTTGATATAATTTTTTATTTTGTGGAGATATTTTTTCAAATCTATCTCGTAAAAGTTTAGCCATAATAATCATATTATCAATATCTAGCCAATAATGAGGATCTCTTACACCATTTATATCTCTTAATTTAACGTATTTACCCATATCCAAAATATTTTTAGAATGTATAAAAGGAGCTACCCACGGTTCTAATCCAACCCCACTATAAACTATTAATTTAGCACGGTATAGTTTTACCATCATTTTTGGTGTTGGTTCAAAATCATGAATATCAACACCAATTGGATCAATCATAAAACAAGAGAGTGTGCCTCCTGCTATATTTTTAGCCATGTCATAAAGAGCAAATGTGCTTAGAGCAATTATTGGCTTACTTACTTGTAAATTTAACTTGTCGTTGCTAGTATGTGCTATCTTGTATAAATAAATACCTATAAATAAAATTAAAATAATTACAACTATCTTAATAACTTTCAAAATAACAACTCCCAATTTATATATACTATAATTATAGCAGATATAAGACAAAACCGTGCGGTATCACGCAAGCTTCTTTTAAGTAAGAGGGAATAATTAATTTTATAGTCAATGAAATTAATTATTCCCTCTTACTTATTTACCCAATTCTTTGCATGTAAGGTGATATTTTGATATAATTGCAACTTTAATAAGGAATTTTATATGACTACAAGCTTTTTGCTTACTACTCAAATTATATTGGTTATACTTATTGTGTTAGTTGTGCTTTTACAAAAAAGCTCGAGTATGGGTCTTGGTGCTTACAGCGGTTCTAACGAATCTGTATTTGGTGCAAAAGGACCAAATAGTTTTTTAGCTAAGGCAACATTTTTTATAGGATTTCTATTTTTAGCAAACACCATAGCGCTTGGTTACATGTATTCTAAACAAAAAAATGAATCTGTTGTAAATTTAGTTACAAATAAACATATTGTTCAAGCTCCAGTTATTGCACAAAAAATAAAACAAATAAAATCTACTAAGAAATAAAAAGGGGAGAAGTTTATGTTAAATAAAATTTTTGATGAATGTGAAATAAACATGCAAGATAGCGTTGAACACATGATGCGCGATTTTAAGACACTTCGTACGGGTAAAGTTACTACGCAAGTGCTTGATAATATCAAAATAGACTATTATGGAACATTGACCTCGCTTGATCAAGTTGGATCAGTTTTAGCAATTGATGCCACAACCATAGCAATAAATCCATGGGAAAAAAATCTATTAAGTGATATAGAAACCGCAATAAAAAAGGCAAATATTGGCGTTAATCCGAATAATGATGGAGATACAATTAAACTATTTTTTCCGCCGATGACAGTTCAACAGCGTCAAGAAAGTGCTAAACAGATGAAAATTATGGGTGAAAATGCAAAGGTTGCTATCAGAAATGATAGACGAAATGCAAATGATAAAATTAAAAAACTTGAAAAAAATAAAGATATAACAATAGATGAATCAAAATCAGCTCAAGAAAAGATTCAAAAAACAACAGATACATACATCTCTAAAATTGATGAAATATTAAAAGTAAAAGAAGCCGAAATCTTAAAAGTTTAATCAAACAGATATATTAGGAATTATGAATATGGATATTAAAAAAATCTACATGGATGCGGATGCTCTTTTAAAAGGACATTTTAAGTTAAGCTCAGGAAATCATTCCACATATTATCTACAATCTGCAAAAGTTTTAGAAAATCCAAAAATAACAAATCTTTTAGCGACTACTTTAGCAAGTCAAATAAAACAAAGTGGACTTAAAGTAGATACCGTCTGTGCTCCTGCTCTTGGAGGATTAATTGTTGGATATGCATTAGCTCAAGCACTTGATTGTAGATATATATTTGCGGAACGCGTACAAACAAAAATGAGTATTCGTCGTGGTTTTGAAATAAAACCAAATGAACGAGTGTTAATATGTGAAGATATTATAACTACTGGCGGTTCAGCTATGGAGGCAGCCGAAGTTGTAAAATCTCTTAATGGTACTATCATTGGTTTTGCAGCTCTTGCAAATCGTGGATTTTGTAAAAGACAAAATAGCGATATTGCTACGAAATCAAATTGTAAACTACCACAAGATATACCATTTTTTGCACTTGCAGATTTTACATTTGAGATATATAAATCAAACGAGTGTCCGCTATGTAAATCTGGAAGCATAGCTATTAAACCTGGCTCAAGACAAGATTAAGTACCTATCCAAAAAAAACTTTCATCAATTTCTTAGTAGTAATATTATATAATTTTAGGATACCTTTAGATAAAATTTGTGAGGAATAAATTAATGACTAAATATATTTTTGTAACTGGAGGAGTTTTAAGTTCGCTTGGAAAAGGGATTACTGCCGCTAGTGTAGGCACCTTATTAAAACATTCAAACCTAGATGTAGGCATGTTAAAAATTGACCCTTACATAAATGTTGACCCAGGAACTATGAGTCCACTTGAGCATGGCGAAGTTTTTGTAACAAAAGATGGTGCTGAAACCGACTTAGATATAGGAAATTATGAAAGATTTTTAGATGAATCTTTTTTAAAATCGAGTAACTTTACAACGGGTCAAGTATATTCTAGCGTGATAGAGCGTGAACGAAATGGCGGATATTTAGGTCAAACCATACAAGTTGTACCTCATATCGTAGGTGAAATTGTAAAACGAATAAAAAAAGCTGGCAAAGGACATGATATTTTAATCATAGAACTTGGTGGAACTGTTGGTGATATTGAAGGTTTGCCTTTTATGGAAGCAATTAGGCAAATGAAACATGATGATGAGGTTGAGGGAACATTTTTTATTCATGTGACATTAATTCCATATATAAAAGCTGCTGGTGAACTAAAAAGTAAGCCAACTCAACATTCAGTACAAGAGCTTCGCCGTATTGGTATTACACCTCATATGATAATAGCTAGAAGTGAGAATGCTCTTCCAAAAACTTTTAAGAAAAAATTGGCTATGAGCTGTGATGTTAGTCCTGACAGTGTGGTTGAGGCACTTGATGCAGCAACTATATATGATGTTCCGGTCTCATTTTTAAGACAAAATATTTTAACCCCAATAGCTAAAGAATTAAAACTAGGAGTTCTAACTCCCAATATGCAAGAATGGGATAGCTTGGTAAAAAAAATTGTTCAGCCAAAAAATCGTATAGTTTTAGGTTTTGTTGGAAAATATCTTCAATTAAAAGAATCATATAAATCTTTAACAGAATCACTAATTCACTCAGGAGCTCATCTTGATACTAGAGTTGAAATTTGTTGGGTAGATAGTGAAGATATAGAGGAAAAAAATACGCAAGAGTTATTAGGAGATTGTGATTGTATTTTAGTAGCTGGTGGTTTCGGAAATCGTGGAATAGAGGGGAAAATTCAAGCTATTGAGTATGCAAGAGTAAATAAAGTCCCATATCTTGGAATATGCTTAGGAATGCAGCTAGCAATCGTTGAATATGCTAGAAATGTTTTGGGTTACAGTGATGCTAACTCCATAGAATTTGATAAAAACACTAAGCATCCTTTTATTTTTTTAATAGATAATTTTTTAGATCAAAGTGGAAATAAACAACTTCGCACCCACACCTCTCCCATGGGTGGAACTCTTCGTCTTGGAGAGTATCCTTGCAAAACAAAAAAAGATTCAATTCTTCGTAAAGCATATAATGATGAAGAGATTATACATGAACGCCATAGACACCGTTATGAAGCAAATCCTATCTACAGACAAGAGTTTGAAAATGCTGGGATGGTCGTAACTGGTGAATCGAATGGTTTAATTGAAACAGTTGAAATTAAAAATCATCCTTGGTTTTTAGGTGTTCAATTTCATCCAGAATTTACCTCTCGCTTACAAACTCCAAACCCTACTATCTTAGCATTTGTAAAAGCAGCCCTTGAACAAGCTTGATAACACAAATCTGATAACACTTGATGAGCTATATCAACTATTATCAAAACGTATTGATATAGACGAAAAAAAACTAAAAGATATACCACCGCCAAATCTTTTAAAAAATGCTAAATATGCAGCAAAAAGAGTGGCAACAGCAATAAAAAATAAAGAAAAAATTACAATCATTGGCGATTATGATGTTGATGGCGTTACCTCATCATCAATTATGGTTCTTTTTTTTAGAGAAATAAATTATCCTATACAGTGTATAATACCAAATAGATTTACAGATGGATATGGTATAAATACTGAAGTTTTAAAAAGAGTTGATGCAGATATTATAATCACGGTAGATAATGGGATTTCAGCTATTTTAGCAGCACAATTATGTAAGCAAAGAGGTATTGATCTAATTATTACTGACCATCATACACCGCCAAATATACTCCCAGATGCTTACGCAATTATCAATCCCAAGATTGATGGATGCCTCTATCCATTTAAAGAGATTTGTGGTGCACAAGTAGCATGGCTATTTTTAGGGCTTATAAAGCAAGAATTATCTTTGCATGTAGATTTAAAACAATATTTAGGTCTTGTTGCTATTGCAATAATAGCAGATATAATGCCATTAAAAGATATAAATCGTACAATTGTAAAAGCTGGATTAAATCATATAATACACTCCACTCGTCCATGTTTTGTCATAATAAAAGAATTTTTAAATAAAGATAAACTACTTTGTGATGATATAGGTTTCATGATAGCTCCTAGATTAAATGCGGCGGGAAGACTTCAAGATGCATCAATTGCACTTGATTTTTTAACCTCTTGTACGCATGCAGATGCAGTAAAGCAGTTTGAATTATTAAATAATTTAAATGAACAAAGAAAAGGCTTACAGCTTGAAGCTGTACAGATGGCAAGCTTGCATGTAAATAAAAATGATAAAATTATAGTCATTGCAAAAGAAAATTGGAATGAAGGCGTTGTTGGCATTGTCGCTTCACAATTAGCCGATAAATATCAAAAACCAGCAATTGTTTTAAGTATAAATGAAGATATTGCAAAAGGCAGTGCTAGAAGTATAGGTGAAGTTGATATATTTTCAATAATTAATTCTGCTAAAGAGTTGCTAATAAAATTTGGCGGACATAAAATGGCAGCAGGTCTTAGCTTACATGTAGATAAATTAGATAGATTTAGAAAAATCGTAAATCAAACAGCATCAAAACTAAAGCCATCTGATTTTATTATAAAACATGAAATTGTAGGACAACTAAATATAAATAGCATTAATTTTGAACTCTTAAATCTACTTGATAAATTCGAACCTTTTGGAGAAGCAAATCCACGCCCAAAATTTTTAATAAAAAATGCACAAATTATACATATAAAATATTTTGGTGTAGATAAATCACATAGTAAACTAAGCATAAAACTAAAGCCTTATGATAAAAAATTAGTTGAAGTCATAGCTTTTAGGCAAATCATTGCGATGCCTAAAAATAAAAAGATTACATGTAGTTTTACAGTAAATAAAAATATTTTCAATAAAAATATTTCGATTCAATTAATAATGGATAAGCACTTAATTACTGCATAAGCGTTATCAACTCTTTTATAGTTTCATCAAAATTACTTACAAAAGTTGCACTTTGAACCATAAATTTTTCCATCTGCTCTTTTTTATCTATCGCCTCATCTAACTCTTGATCATTTCCTTTGTTGTATGCACCTATTCGTATGAGTGTTTCGTTTTCACGCAATAAAGTGTAAAGTCGTTTAAATTTCATAACTGCATTTAAATGCTCTTTACCTATGATATCTGTCATGACCCTTGAGGCTGAATTTAAAATATTTATGGGAGGATAAATACCAAAATCTGTAAGTTCACGAGATAAAATAATATGCCCATCTAAAATAGAGCGAGATTGATCAGCTATTGGATCATTCATATCATCTGCTTCAATTAAAACTGTAAAAAAAGCAGTAATTGAGCCTTTGCCTTTCTCTTTTCCGGCTCGCTCCATGAGTTGTGGTAATAAAGTAAGTGAAGATGGTGGATAACCTTTCGAAGTTGGGGGCTCACCCAAGGCCAGTCCAATTTCGCGCTGTGCCATGGCAAATCTTGTTACAGAATCCATAATAAAAAGTACATCCTCTCCCTTATCTTTAAAGTATTCCGCAACGCTCATAGCTGAGAAAGCACCATATTTACGCATTAAAGGTGAATCATCAGATGTTGCTACTATAATCACTGTATTTTCAAGATTGCCATTAAGATTCTTCTCAATAAACTCAGGAACCTCACGTCCCCTCTCTCCAATTAGTGCAACTACTTTAATGGGTGCTTCACTACCTCTTACAATCATACCCATAAGTGTTGATTTACCAACCCCACTCCCTGCAAAAATACCTAATTTCTGACCTTTACCACAAGTTAAAAAGCTGTCTATTGTTTTTACTCCAACACTAAACTTTTCATCAATTAAGCCACGCTTCATAGCCTCTATTGGTGCTTTTATAATGGGTTTAAAATTTTGTGATTTTATGCTTCCTTTATCATCAATTGGATTCATAAATGGGTTTACCACACGACCTAAAAGCTCATCACCAACAGGAATGTTCATACCATTTGAATCTTGATAAACTTTATCTTTTGAACAAAATCCCTCCACAAAACCAAAAGGAGTTATAAAAAATAGATTATCCTCTATCTCTGTTACCATACCAGCGAGTCGCAACTCTTTATCATTAGATACAATTTTAACCATATCGCCAATACTTACATGCAAGCCTTTTGCCGTAATGACATTAGCATTTATCTTAACAATCTCTCCGAAAAGGACAGAATAATTTTGTAAAGACAGTTTATTTTTTAATGATTTAAGAGGCATTGCATAAACACTTTAATAACGATTTCCAATTGGAGCATTAATTAAAGAGAAAAATTCTGCTCTAGTCTTTTCATCACTTTTAAAAAGTCCCCGCAAAGCACTCGAAGTTGTGGTGGAATTTATCTTTTTTACCCCTCGCATCTCCATGCACATATGACGTGCTTGAATAACAACAGCCACACCTTTTGGTTTAATTGTTTGCATAATTGCATCAGCTATCTGCTCTGTTAGCTGTTCTTGTATCTGCATACGGCGTGCAAATACATCAACAGCACGTGGAATTTTTGAAAGACCTACAACTTTACCATCAGGAATGTAAGCCACATGTGCCTTGCCAATAATGGGAAGTAGGTGATGTTCGCATGTAGAATATATTTCTATATCTTTAATTAATACCATTTCATCATTTGAACTTGTAAAAAGAGCTGATAAGAGTATCTCTTTGGCATCTTGCTTATAACCACCAAACATAAATTCATAAGCCTTGCGGACACGTTTTGGTGTTTTTAAAAGTCCTTCTCTTTGCGGATTTTCATTGATATAAAGCATCATTTGTCTTACTGCATTTTCGAACTGAACCTCTTTTTTATCACTCAAAATACCACCTTTAACCTTTCTCAACATTATAGCAGATATGCTAAAAATAATCATATTTGTGATACAATCTCATAATTTAACAAGCAAGGACAAGCGGGCATGACTCATGAAATTAAACTGATAGTGTTTAGTTTTATAGGACTTATATTAGTTGGAACAGTACTTTTGTTAATGCCTTTTGCTCATCATGGTAATTTAAGTTTTATAAATGCTATTTTTACATCAACATCTGCTGTATGTGTAACTGGTTTGATTGTTAAAAATACTGCTATAAACTTTACTTTTTTTGGACAATTAATTATTTTAATTCTTATTCAAATTGGTGGAGTTGGTTATATGACTGCTGTAACATTTTTAGCAGTTATGAGGCGCCATAAAATAAGTTATAGAGATCGTTTAATTTTAAAAGAATCTTTGAATTATCCTGGAATGGATGGATTAGTACGATTTATGAAGATTGTTTTTACCTCTATCTTTTTAATTGAGGCTATAGGAGCAGTGATTTTAACACTAAAATTTTGGACAAATATGCCACTTGATAAGGCTGTTTGGTTTGGAGTTTTTCACTCGATATCTGCATTTAATAATGCAGGTTTTTCGCTCTTTAGCAATAATTTAATGAGTTACCAACATAGCTTAGTTATAAATATAACTATTCCAGTTTTAATTATTTTAGGGGGTCTTGGATATTTTGTCTTAATAGAACTTTATAGTTTTCGTAAGCAAAGAATCCCACGTCTCTCAACTCATACAAAAATTGTCCTTATCTCAACAGTTATTTTAATCCTTCTTGGTATGATATTACTCCTATCACTAGATTACAATACCGTTTTTAAATCGCTTAGTTGGCCATATAAAATACTAGCTGCTTGGTTTACTTCTGTAAATTTTAGAACTGCTGGATTTAATACAGTTAATTTAGCTCACATGTCCAATGCAAATCTATTTTTTTCAACAATCTTTATGATGATAGGTGGCGCACCAGGTGGTACAGCAGGTGGTATTAAAATAACTACTGTCGCATTAGCTTTTATTGGCGTATGGTATACTCTAAAAGGTGATACTAACGCACATATTTTTCGCCGCTCAATACCACAATATCAAATAAATAAAGCCTATGCTATAATATTTATCGCATCAATTTATATTTTTTGCTCAACAGTTTTTTTAAGCGAATTTGAACATATGCCATTTTTAAGAATCTTATTTGAGTCATGCTCTGCATTTGGCACAGTTGGACTCTCAACTGGTAATGGTGGAGTACTAAGCTATAGTGCCTTATTTAATACTTTTGGGAAAATAAATATTATATTTTTAATGTTTATAGGTCGTATTGGTGTTTTTGCTTTTACAGCAATTCTTGTTGGTAAAACTGTACAAAGCAGGATAAAATATGCAGATGGAAAGGTTTTAATATGAGTAGTTACGCGGTTGTTGGTGTTGGTAGATTTGGATTTCACATAGCTAAAGGTTTGGCACAACAGGGTATAAATGTAATAGCCATTGATAATGAGCCTGAACAGATTCGTGAAATTAGTGAATATGTTCAAGATGCAATTTTACTAGATTCAACAGATCTTCATGCATTAAAAGAAGCAGGTATCGGACAGGTAAATGTAGCAATTGTAAGTATTGGTGAAGATATAGAATCAAGTCTTCTTACCGTTATGGCATTAAAAGAATTAAAAATTGAGATGATTGTAGCAAAAGCAATTACCAAGATGCATGGCAAGATTCTCTCTAAATTAAGTGTTAATAAAGTTGTTTACCCAGAAAAAGAATCGGCAATAAGGCTCGTTAAATCAATAGTTCAAAATTTAAATTATGAAACAATAAATCTTTCAATCACTATGAAAATAGCAAAAATAGCAATTCCACCATTTTTAGTTGATGTATCCATATTATCACCTCTTTTTAAAGATGAATTTGATGTAAAACCAATCGCTTATAAACATCAGGGAGTCTGGCACACTTCATTTGAAAAAGATGATATTTTAGACAAGGGTGATATTTTAGTAGTTCTCGGTGATAGTGCTCATATTAAAGCACTTAGTGAAAAAGTAAGCTAGATATCTAAATCTTATAAGCAAGAGACCATAAATAATTTTATGGTCTCTTGCTTATGTTTTAAAACATATAAGAAAAAATTTATTTTACATAACAAATACAGTAGGTACAATAAGCGGATATTTTTTCATTTTACGATAAATATGTTTTCGTACAATTTGACGAAGATCATTTTCTAATGCTCTTGGATTTTTAATAAGCCCCTCTTTAATATTTGCAAGAAAATGTTCTAATACAGTTTCCATCTCATTTGCAAATACTCTATCTTGTCTATCTGGCACTAAACCAAATGTTGTCACTCTTGGTTTTGCTATCATAGTTGAATTATCTTCATTAATTTGAGCAACTATCATAACTATACCCTCTTGGGCTAATTTTTGACGATCTATTACTATATCATTTTCAATTTTGTTATTATTTTGATTATCAATGTATGTTTTTCCACTTTTAACGGTTTTTGTTTTACGCATAAATTTTGGACTAACTTCGATGCATTCACCATCACTCATAAGTAAAATATTACGCTCAGGAACACCACAAAGCATTGCGGTTTCTTTATGCTTAACAATATGATTATATTCACCATGAACTGGTAAAAAGAATTTAGGATTAACAAGACGAAGGATAAGTTTTTGTTCCTCCATGCTAGCATGCCCTGATACATGTATATCTTTATCCGATGCTACTTTTGCACCTGCACGTTGAAGATGATTTAACATAGTTGAAATTGAACCTTCATTACCAGGAATTGCACGAGCAGATAATACAATCAAATCGTTTGGTTTTATTTTTACATGTCTGTGTTCGCCTATTGACATTCTAAATAATGCACTGCTAGGCTCTCCTTGTGAACCTGTTGTGACAATAAGCACCTCTTTATCACTAACATGAGATATTTCGTCTGGTTCTATAAAAATATTTTTAGGAAGTTTTATATAATCATATTGCATGCAAACCTCCAAATTCCTCTCCATTGAACGTCCTATCACACAAACTTTACGTCCATGTTTTATACCATATTGAATAGCTTGATATATGCGGTGTACATTAGAGCTAAATGTTGACATAATAATACGTCCTTGAGCTCTTGCAAAAATTCTATCAAAACCAGGTGCGACAGTTAATTCGCTCGGAGTCGGCTGAATATTATATGAATTTGTAGAATCACTAAGTAAACACAACACTCCTTTTTCACCGTAATGAGCAAAACGATGCAAATCTGCTGTATAACCATCAATTGGCGTATGATCTATTTTAAAATCTCCCGTATGAATAACGGTGCCAGCAGGTGTAGTAATGGCTAGTGAAGATGAATCAATAATAGAATGAGTCATATGCATCCACTCAATCTCAAAATCATTACCTATTTTATAAATCTTACGTTTTTCAACAGGATTAAAATATCGTTTATATTCCTTTAATCTATGTTCATTAAATTTATTTTCAATCATAGCTAAAGGTAGTGGTGTACCATAAATTGGAAATTGCATCTCTTTATATAGGTATGGTACAGCTCCAATATGGTCTTCATGGGCGTGAGTGATGATAACTGCTATGATTTTATCTTTAATCTCTTTAATATATGTAAAATCAGGTACTAAAATATCAACACCATGCATATCTTCATTAGGAAAACTCATGCCAACATCAATAATAATCGCTTCCTTTTCAGTTTCAAACACGGTGATATTTCCGCCAATTTCACCCAATCCACCAAGTGGAGTAATTTTAATTTTATTTTGACTCTCCAAATTTAATTTATAGTGAGGGTTAAGTCTTTGTTTATGCATCTCCTGATTTTTGATAACAAATTCTTTTAATTTTGCATTTACTGGGGAAGGTGCGTGTCTGCGACGACGTGAATTATTTTTATTACCTTGAGAAGGCTTATTATTTGGTCTTCGCTCTTTTAATTCATTGTCTGTTGATTTTACATGTACAGATTTTGCCTGTACGCTTTTTTGCTCTTTATTCATCCAAACTCCTTATTATAAATTTAGTTTTTTATAGAGTTGGTGATAGTCACTAGTACTTAGCTGATGAGGTCTGATTGAATGTAAAATATTTAATTCATTAAAAAGTTTTATTAACATAGTTTTATCATAATATGAAGATAAATTTTTCATAAGTGTTTTTCTGGGTTGCGTAAATGCACCTCTTAACATTTCTTGAAATTTTTTATCCCTTGCATCTGAATATTTTTGTATTAATATAACAGATGAATCTACCTTAGGCATAGGCTCAAATGCAGTAGGAGGAACCTCTATTATAATAGAGGCATCTGCTACACTTTGTGTTATAACACTAAGTGCACTAAACTTCCTATTCATACTTTTTGCCGTAAATTTAAGTGCAACTTCACGTTGAACCATAACTAAAATAGATTTACACATTGGATCTGCGAGTGCTTTTAAAACTATATTTGTAGCTATATAATATGGCAAATTTGCTATTAAATCATATGGCTGTAATATTAGTGAATTCTTCCAACTCTGTAAAACATCTCCACAATTAATATGAAGTTGTTTGGAACTAATTTGTTCTTTAAATCTTTTATATAATCTTTTACATAAATCGGTATCGACCTCAAAAGCTTCTACACTTTTGACATTAACTAAAAATTTAGTTAAATCACCTAAGCCAGGCCCAATTTCTACAATTTTATTGTTGTTTTTGGGCATCGCTTCGACAATTTTTTGCAAAACCACTTCATCTTTTAAAAAGTTTTGTCCAAATCTCTTTTTAGCTGTAACGATAACATCTTTCATAAAAGAGTTTACAATAATATTTCTTATAAAGAGTTAAATGATATAATTAAGTGCCAGACCATAATAAATGTCATATTTAACAATTTTTAAAAGGTTTAGTTTTAAGGCGGGCTTTTGTTGGCGATACTGGTATCGTTAACGAAAGTGCAACGCAGAAAATAAGCCTCTTAAAATTTGCCCTCTGGGTAAATTATGATATTTATTATGGTCTGGCACTTATAAAGTAAGGAGTGAATTATGAAGATATTTAGGATATTAATATTAGCTATGCTGATAGCATTCTCAGGTTGTGCTCAAAAAGGTGCTATAGAAGTTGACTCAGCTGCAACTAATTATATTATGCATTTTGAAACTGGAAAAATTACTGCAATTAGACTTGTTGTTATCAAAGACAATGGAGCTGGAACATTTATAGGCGCGATTACTGGTGCAATATTAGGTTCAATGATAGGTAGAGGAAATGGCAGTACGCTTGCTTCACTAGCTGGCGGTTTAGGAGGTGCTTATGCAGGACACCAATTAGCAAAAACAAATGCTCAAGAATTAACCATACGTCTTGATAAAAATAATAATGAAGTTGTGACTATCGTAAAAGGACAAGAATTTTATATAGGTGAAAGAGTAAGAATTATTAAAAAATATGGAACAACAGTTAGTAGCGTAGAACCTTATGAATAACTGACCTTGCACACTTCTCAAAAGACAGTATTTTTTCATTGCTACGCAAATGCTTTGCTTATTTTATAGCTTTAGGGATTGTAAGGATTTTAGCTTAAATATTAGACTTGTCGCAACAAGTCTAATATTTAACATGCATCTTTTGTGTGAGTACCATCACAAAATGGTTCGTTTGCACTTTTTTTACATGTACAAATATAATATGTTTTACTCTCATCAACACTAAATGCTGTAGGAGTCATTCCTGTTCCTTTATGACTCCCATCGCAAAGTGCTTTATCACCACTCCTGCCACATGTGCAATAATGATACTCTTTTCCTGCTTCTAATTCAACTGCTACTGGTTCTGACATGCCTTATCCTTTAAAATTATTTTTTACGTGAATATCGCTTGCGCTCATTTTCAGTTAAATATCGTTTACGCACACGAATATTTTTTGGCGTAACTTCGAGTAGTTCATCATCTTCAATCCATTCTAATGCACGCTCCAAGCTCATATTTCGTGGTGGAACAAGTTTTATTGATTCATCTGCACCGCTTGAGCGTACATTTGATTGTTGTTTTCCTTTAATAGGATTTACTGACAAATCATTAGAACGTGTATGTTCACCAATTATCATGCCCTCATAAACCTTAGTTTGTGGTCCAATAAATAAAACGCCTCTATCTTGTAGAGCAAACAAAGAGTAGGCCAATGAAACACCTGCTTCCATCGAAATAAGTGCACCGTAAGTACGTGATTCAACATGTCCGCTAAATGGACGAAACTCTAAAAATGAGTGGTTCATAATACCCTCACCCCTAGTATCTGTTAAAAACTGTCCACGAAATCCGATTAATGAACGTGCTGGAATCTCAAATTCAATACGTTGAAAACCTTCACCCATAGGAAGCATTGATTTCATCTCCGCTTTTCTTTTTCCAAGACGCTCTATTACACTACCACTAAACTCTTCTGGTACATCAATAACTAAATGTTCAAATGGTTCACATTTAATACCTTCTATCTCTTTTATAATAACCTCTGGACGTGATATCCCAAATTCAAAACCTTCACGACGCATATTTTCAGCAAGAATTGTAATTTGCAGCTCTCCACGACCTGAAACTTTAAATTTGCCTTCTCCTACAATGTCAAAATTCATAGCAACATTTGTTTGCATCTCAGCTTCAAGACGATCTTTTATTTTATTTGATGTAACATGTTTACCATCTTGTCCAGCAAATGGTGAATCATTTACAGAGAAAACAACACTGAGTGTTGGTTCTTCAATATGCATAAGATCAAGTGGAATTGGATTATTTAAATCACAGATACTATCACCCACATCAACTGTTTCAAGTCCTGCAAACGCAACAATATCACCAGCTTCGGCCTCTTCAATTTCCATACGATTTAAGCCATAAAAACCAATAAGTTTTGTTATACGTCCCTTAACAAACTCACCGTCAGCTTTTGCAAGAATAATATTATTACCCTTTTTGATAGTTCCATTAAAAATACGTGAAATACCTATTTTACCTACATAATTATCATAATCGAGTGTAAAAACCTGTGCTTGAACTGAATTATTTTTGTCACCTTCTGGTTGTGGAATTTCATTTATAATCGTTTCAAAAATACATTTAAAATCACCATCTTTATCTTCCATATCAAGCTTTGCCACACCATCGCGTGCAGCAGCATAAATAATTGGGAAATCAAGTTGATCTTCTGTTGCATTCATAGCAGCAAAAAGATCAAACATCTCATCAACAACGCGTTCAGGCTCAGCTGATGGTTTATCTATTTTATTAATTACGACTATTGGTTTTTTACCAAGTGCTAACATCTTTTTAACAACAAACTTAGTTTGAGGCATAACGCCTTCATAAGCATCAACTAAAACCAATACACCATCAACCATTTTTAAAACTCGTTCAACTTCTCCACCAAAATCAGCGTGACCTGGAGTGTCAATAATGTTAATTTTGTAATCTTTATAACGAATGGCAGTATTTTTAGAAAGAATAGTAATTCCTCTTTCTTTTTCTAGTGCATTACTATCCATGGCTCTTTCATCATGTTGTTCATGAGAACCAAATGTTCCAGATTGTTCAAGTAATCCATCAACTAATGTTGTTTTACCATGGTCAACGTGTGCTATGACGGCTATATTTCTAATATTTTGCAAGCTATTTCCTAATAATATTCTACATATGTAGGGATAAATTTTCGCGATTATATCTAAAATATACTGTAATTTATCTATTTTTTGTTATTATCATAAAAAAATAGGTATTTTTATGAATGCATTAATAATTATCGTAGAAGATGAGGAAGATATTTTAGAACTTATTGAGTACTCTTTAACAAAAGAAGGATTTGAAGTAATAGGGTTTTTAAATACTAAAAATGTTAAAAATGTTTTAAAAGAAGAAGATGTTGATATTATAATAATGGATAGAAATCTCCCAAATGTTGAAGGGAGTGAGTTTATAACATCCCTTAGAAAAAATGATATTAATACACCTGTAATTTATTTAAGTGCAAAAGATAGTGACGAACAAATAGAAGAGGGATTTTTACGTGGTGGTGATGATTATATAACTAAACCTTTTAATATTAAGGAATTAGTTTATCGTGTAAAAGCTGTATTAAAACGCACTAAATATATCAATGAAGAAAATATTGTAAAATATAAAGATATAAGGCTTAATTTAAATTTATATATAGTAACAGTAGATAATTTAGAAGTAAAATTAACAAAATTAGAATTTAATCTACTCTTAATATTAATACAAAATCAAAACAGTGTCTTAAATAGGGAATTTTTACTACAAAAAGTTTGGGGGCTAGATGATATTTACCAAGATAAAACAGTAAACGTTACAATAAGTCGTCTAAAAGAGAAAATAGATCCAACAAAACAAAAAGAGTATATAAAAAGTGTCCGTGGTATTGGATATACTATGGGGCATCTTTAAAACCTTTTATATTAAAAAGAGATTTTATGCCAAAATTACATAAATTTTTTCTATATAATTTTTTAGGAATTTATATATCAACTTTTTTAATTATATCCTTTTTCGGATATTTTACTTTAAAAACAATTTTTTTAAATCAAATGAAAAATGAACTTATATTATCTATTAATTTATCATCAAAACTATTACCATCTACAAAAAATATTAATTCTTTTGTAAATGAAATACATAAAATTACAGGCGATGAAATAACAATTATCACTTTTACTGGAATTGTTTTAGCTAAAAGTAATTTTAACAAAAATAAAAGAATTTTATATCTTACAAAATATACAAAATATAAACATAAATATATCTATTTAATAATATCAAAAGATTTAACAGTTTTTTATCATGAATTTTATATTATGTATATAAAAATTTTATCTATTTTTTTACTTTTTATGATTATTGGATTAATTGTGATATATAAAATGAGTAAAAAAGTAAAATATGACATAAACCAAATTACAAATTATCTTAATGAGATATCAGATAAAAATTATAAAGCCGTTATAAAAACTAGATATTTTAATGAATTTTTATATATATCTCTGTTATTAAAAAATTTAGTAAAAAAATTGGCAAATAGAGAGAAAAAGAAAGATAAATATAATGCTAAATTAAGACTTATAAATAAACAAAAAAATGATATTCTCTCTGCCATTTCACATGAATTTAAAAATCCTATTGCTGCTGTTGTGGGATATGCCCAAACAATCCGTGAAGATCAAGATATTAATATAAATATACGCGATAGATTTTTAGATAAAATCTTATCTAATGCACAAAAAATAACAACCATGATAGATAGACTTGCTCTATCTATCAAATTAGAAAATAATAACTTAACAATCTCACCAGTAAAATTTAATATAGCAGACGTATGTGTTGATGTAAAAAATATTTTAAATATAAAATATAGAAATAGAAAAATTCTTTTACATGTAAAAGAATATACTATTTTTTCAGATAAAACAATGTTAGAGTTAGTAATTATAAATCTTGTTGATAATGCATTAAAATATTCTGAGGATGATGTAAATATATCACTTAAAAATTCCTTTTTATCTGTAAGTGATAATGGTATAGGTTTTAATGAAACACAAATAGATAAAATTACTTCAAAATTTTATCGTATAAAAACAAATAATTGGGATAATTCAATAGGTTTGGGATTAACTATTGTGTCATATATATTAAAATTAAATAATTTAAATTTAGTTATTAAAAGCAAACCAAATATTGGTTCATCTTTTGGATTTGATCTATCATCTTTAAAAATATGATTAAAATACCAAAAATTATAAAACCATTAATAAATATCATAGAAAAAAATGGTGGTAAATGTATCTTAGTGGGTGGATTTATTAGAGATTCATTATTAAAAATAAAATCAAAAGATATAGATCTAGAGATATATAATTTTGATAGTTTTAATAAGCTTTATGAAATCTTAAAAGATTATGGGAATGCAACTCTCGTTGGCAAAAATTTTGGAGTTTTAAAGATAAATATAGATGGATATGATATAGATATTTCCCTTGCAAGAATTGAATATAAAGTATCTACAGGTCATAAAGGTTTTAATATTTTATTTATTAATAATTTTGACTTTAAAAAAGCTGCAAAAAGAAGGGATTTTACAATCAATGCAATAGGCTATGATATAAAAACAAAAACTATTTTAGACCCATATAATGGCATTGAAGATTTAAAAAATAGAGTGTTAAAATATGTAGATGAACAAACGTTCATACAAGACCCATTGAGAGTTTTTAGAGCTATTGGTTTTTGTGCTAGATTTTTGCTTACATGTCAAGATAATCTAATAAAAAAATGTCGTTTTTTAGCAGATAATAACTTTATAGATGAATTACCAAAACAAAGAATATATCAAGAAATATTAAAGCTTCTGCTTTTAAGTAAAAAACCATCTATTGGCTTTAAACTTTTTCATACATTTAATCTTATAAAATATTTTCCAGAACTCTTGCATGTAAAAAATAATTTTTTATATCTTGATAATATGGTAAAACTAAAAACTAAAGATACAAAAACAAATATCATATTAATGTTTGGAATCTTAGCTTTTGATTTTTCTTCGCAACAAGAGGTTGATCTTTTTTTAGATAGATTTTTAGATAATAAATTTATAAAAAGAGAGGTACAAAATCTTTTTTTACAAAAAGATAGTTTAAAACAACTATCTTTAAAAATAGTTACAAATTATGATATTTATCTATTAAGTACAAAAGTAAATATTAAAAATCTTTTAATTATTAATGAAGCCAGAGAATTAAAATATAAAAATATAAAAAATCAGGCTATAAAATTAAATATATTAATAAAAAAACCAAAACCACTTCTTTGTGGTATAGATTTAATTAATTTAGGTTTGTTACCCTCACCAAAATTTTCAATTATCTTAAAAAAATCATATGATGCTCAACTAAAAGAGTTATTTCTAACAAAAGATGATGCTAAAAAGTGGTTAAAAAATAATTTTTGAACTATCAATTTCTATTTGGGTATGAACATTTCCTCTTGGATTAAAATCTGCTATCAATTTCAGATATTTTGGTTTTAATCTCATTTGTAAAGTATCATAAATCTCATTTGCACTATCTTCATGTGAGATATATCTATCTTTAAATGAATTTATATACAATTTTATCGCTTTTAACTCAACTACCCACTTCTTTGGTATATATTCTATAAAAATAGTTGCAAAATCTGGATATCCACTTCTAGGACATAAACAACTAAATTCAGGAAGTGTTAATTTTATAAGATAATTTTTTTTATTTTTATTTGACCATATTTCTAAATCCTTTTCTACATTAAAATTTTTAATTATTTTTTCACCATATTTCATTTTATATTTCCTTTAGATTATCCAAATATCTACCTTGAAAGATATCAATATTAATATCTTTCAATTTATTATAACTTTGTTTATCTTCTATCATTTTTATCCAAGATTTGATTTTTAGTTTATCTATTGTAATTTGTAAGCCAAAAAGTAATTCTCTATAAACTTTTAAATCAAGATGTTTTACATATTTTGAATCAAATCTCACCATATCCACTTCTAATTTTTTGAAGTACAAAAAACTTGTATAACATCCACAAAATTTATCTATTGCAATAAAAAATCCAAGATCTCTTATTTCTTGAATAACTTTTTTAAAATATAAAACATTATAATAATATTCTTTTTCATAAATCAAAAAAATGATTCTTTTAACTATATTTGGATAATTAAACAATAATTTTTTTACATGTAATATAAATTTTGGCTCTCTTAAAGTTGTAGGAGAAATATTAAAAGCATATTTATCATTATTTTTTGATAATTTAAGTGCTATCTTATCAAAAAGTATAAGATCAAATTCATATGACAATCCTAATCTATTAATAACTGGCATAAAACTTTTTTGGTAAATCATTTTATCTTCAATTTTTAATCTAATAGACAAATCTTTAAACATAATTTTATTATCTTTATCATAAACATTTTGTGAAAAAAGTAAAAAATTATTAGATTTAATAGCATTAATTATAGAAATTTCAAGACTTTTTGGATTGATTTGTTCTTCATCATCTTTTAAAAGAGTTTTAGATGATTTGACCAATTTTTGTAATTGAAATAAATAATCTATCATATAATCTAGATTTTTAGAAAAATTATTATCTAGTATAGAAATATCTATTTGTAATTCTATATTATTTATCTTATAATTTAATACCTTTAAAGAAAATAGTTCAAAAATATCTTTATATTTATCTTTGTTTCCTTTTAAACCTATCAAAAAATCTCCACCTTTTAAATGACCAATTGGAAATTTTTTTATATTTTTAGAAGATAAAAAATTATCTAAAAATAAAACTATTTTTGAAAGTACCAAATCACCATTTTTAATACCATATTTTTCATTAATATTATGAAGATTATTTATAGAGATAAGTATAATTGAATATTCTTGTTTATTAATTTCTTTTTTTAATATTTTATATATATATCTGCGTGTAAAAGTGTTTGTAATAGGATCTATAATATTTTCATTAAATCCAACATATATCATATATAAAAAGAAATATATCATAATAGCAAGAAGTAATAATAGTTCAATATAAAAAGAACTTTTAAAATCAATAGTTGAAATATTAATAATTATAAAAGAAACACCGAAAAAAAAGATTGGTAATCCCATTCTTAATGCTAATTTAAATCTATTTTCTCTTTCTTTTATTTTTGGATATAACATTTACACATCTAAATGTTTGACATCTTTTGCATGTTTTTGTATATAATTACGACGAGGTTCAACCTCATCACCCATAAATAATGTAAATGTATCAGATGCTAACTCTGCATCTTCAATATTTATACGTAATAATACACGATTTTCAGGTGTCATTGTAGTTTCCCATAACTGTTCAGGATTCATCTCACCTAAACCTTTATATCTTTGAATATAAGAACCTTTTTTAGCATGATTTTTAATATTTTCTAAAGAAACTAAAATATCTTTACCTAGATTTATATCCCACTCTTTTATTTTTTGATAAATATAATTTGCTTCATTAAAATGTGGTGCTAAAAAAAGTTCATCATCAATAATTAATTCTTCCATTCCATCTTTTGTTTGAACAAAAATATGAATATTTTTATCTGTAATATTATATGTTAATAAATTATTATTATTATTTTTCAAAAAAATTTTTATTTTTTCAAACATATCATCATTTGATAAACTAATAATATCAGGATTTTCTATAAAATATCTTATTAAATCAATTAATGAATAACGCCTCTTTAATGCATCAAGTGAAGTTTTATAGTGATCTACCATTTTAAAAAATGATATAAGATCATTATGTCCAATTCCTTCAATATCTAATAATTCAACTCCATTTTCTATTAAAAAATTATTCATTTTACTATCATCTTTAAAATATATTTCAGTTTTTCCTTTTTTATATCTATATAGAGGTGGTTGAGCTAAATATAAATAACCATTTTCTATAATAGTTTTATAATATCTAAAGAAAAATGTAAGTAAAAGCGTTTGAATATGAGAACCATCAACATCAGCATCTGTCATAATTATTATTTTATGATAACGAAGTTTTTTTTCATTAAATTCTTCACCAACACCACAACCCATAGCAGTAATCATATTTGTAATCTCTTCAGATTTTAATATTTTATCTAATCTAGCTTTTTCAACATTTAAAATCTTACCTTTAAGTGGTAAAATAGCTTGAAAAACCCTATCACGACCTTGTTTTGCAGAACCTCCAGCAGAATCACCTTCAACTAAATAAAGTTCACAAATTGAAGCATCTTTACTTTGACAATCAGCTAATTTTCCAGGAAGTGTTCCAACACTCATATTATCTTTTCTTCTAGTTAATTCACGTGCTTTTTTAGCTGCCTCACGACCTTTTGCAGCTAAAAGTGCTTTTTGAACAATTGCTTTTGCTTCTATTGGATTTTCTTCAAAATATTTATTTAATCTTTCATATGTCATTTTTTGGACTAATGGTTTGACATAAGTATTTCCAAGTTTTCCTTTTGTTTGCCCTTCAAATTGAGGTTCTGGAACTCTAACAGAAATAATTGCAATTAATCCTTCTCTTACATCATCACCACTAATCTTTATATCTTTTTCTTTTACATTACCATTTTTTGAATTATAATTAGAAATAGCACGTGTCAAGGCAGCACGAAAACCAGTTTCATGAGTTCCACCATTTGTTGTTCGTATATTATTTACAAAACTATATACTTTTTCAGCATAAGTATCATTATACATAAAAGCAATATCGGCTTCTATATCTCCAACTTTTTCATTAAATTCAAAAACAGATGCCATTTGTTGATTTTTATTCAAATCTTGTACAAATTGTGAAATTCCACCTTCAAAATGATAAATTTCTTTTATATTATTAGATTCATCGATAAATATTATTTTTATTTTTTGGTTTAAATATGCTAATTCTTTAAAACGACGTGAAAGATATTCATATTCAAAAATGATAGTTTCAGTAAATATATTTGGGTCTGGAAAAAATTCAATAGTTGTACCATGTTTTCTAGTAGTTCCAATATTTTCTAATTCTTTAATTGGAATACCTTGACTAAATTCTTGAAAATGAATATTACCTTTTCTATAAATAGTCATTTTAAGATTAGCTGAAAGAGCATTTACAACAGATACACCAACACCATGAAGACCACCAGAAACTTTATAAGTATCCTTATCAAATTTACCACCAGCATGAAGAACTGTTAAAACAACAGTAGCAGCACTTATACCTTCAGTTGGATGAATATCAGTTGGAATACCACGACCATTATCCGATATTTTAGCTGTTCCATTTTTTGTAAGTGTAACGGTAATAGTATCACAGTACCCAGCCATTGCTTCATCAATCGAATTATCTATAACTTCATAAACTAAATGATGCAATCCAGAATGGCTTGTATCACCTATATACATTCCAGGTCGCTTGCGAACGGCTTCTAATCCCTTAAGAACTTTAATATTACTTGCATCATAATCCATATTTACTCCAAAGATATAATTAATATATCATTTTATCTAAACTTTTATAAGAGATAAATTTATTTAGAGTTATTTTTATAATACTATAGGCATAATTATTGTTTTAAAATTTTCATCACTTAAAATAAATGGCAAATTTGATTCATTTAAACCAATTGAAAATTCTTGATTATTTATCTGTGTTAGAAAATCTAGTAAATAACGACTATTTATTGCAAAAGTAAAATTTTCATCAAAATTTGTAATATAATCTATCTCTATTTTTGCTTCAATATTATCATCACTTAAACTTTCAAAAATTATTTTATCTTTTAAAAATGTAATTTTTATATCATTTGATATAGTAGTTATTTGTTTTAAAGCATCTGCTATAGCTAATTTTGGTAATAAAAGATTTTTATTAGTATCTTTTGGAATAATTCTTAAATATTCTGGAAATTTACCATTAATTAATTTTGTAAAAAAAAGATATTGTTGTGAATGAATTATAAGATATGTATCATCATAATATATTTCAATATTATCAAAGAAAAGTTTTTGAATTTCTATAATTGCTTTTTTTGGAATTATTATTGATAATTCTTTTTGATTTTGATTTTCTATATTAACTAATGATAATCTTCTAGTATCGGTTGAAACAAAATTTATACCATTATTTTTTATATCTATTAATGCTCCATTTAATTCAAATTTTGGATTATTTGTATCTATTGATGGTGTTATTTTTTTTAAGGATTGTATTAAAGTATATGAATCTATTAAAATATTTGATTTATTTTCAAATTCTGGAAATTCTGGAAATTCATTTGCTAAAAATGTAGGTAATTTAAAATTTGAATGAGCTTGATTAATAAATAATTGATTATTTTTGTATTGTAATATTATATCTGTATCTTTTAATATTCTAATAATATCAAGTAATTTTTTACCATTTGCAGTTAATTGTCCTTCTTCAATTATTTTTACTTGATCTGAAGTTATTTGTAAACCTATCTCAAAATCAGTAGCTTTGATTGTTAATATATTATTTTGTGCTTTTATAAATACATGTGAAGTTATTTGTGAAGTATCTTTTTTTTCTAAAAATGGTTGTGATGAAGTTAAAATATTTTCTAAGATAGATTTTGCTATTACAATTTTCATATTTTTTCCCTATTTATTTTAAAATTTTAGTATGTAGTAGTAGGTATCAGTGAATATGTGAAAAAGGTTAATTAATACCACTATTTTAATACTTATAGATGTGAAAACAATAACCTAGTTTTTTCACATCTATTCACATCAATAATTATATCTTTTTTTTCTTAGCTTACAAAACATTTAATAAAATTATGAAGAAGATGTTATTTTATTTGTTAATTCTTCTATTTTTGTTTTAAAATTTTCATCATTTTTTATTAATTCATTAATTTTTTTCATGGTATGTGATATAGCTGTGTGATCTTTCATACCAAAATATTGTGCAAGTTGTGGCATAGTAGAATTTGTAGTTAAATCACGACATAAATATATAGCTATACGTCTTGCGTAAACTATATTTCTAGATCTTCCTTTTGACTTTATTTCACTAGGTTTAATATTTAATTCTTTTGATACAATATTTGTAATTTTATCAATTGTTATGTTTGCTCTATTTTCTCTTAACTGTTCTTTTAAAACATTTTTTGTAAATTCAATCGTTATATCTATATTCATAAGTTTTGAATATGCATGTAATTTTGATAAAATACCTTCTATTTCTCGTGCATTATTTTCTATAATTGTTGCTATATAATTTATAACTTCATTATTTAAAGTGATACGATTAATTTCACATTTTTTTTTAATAATATTTATTTTTGTTTCAAGTTCTGGAGGTTGAATATCTGCAATTAATCCCCATTCGAAACGACTTTTTAATCTTTCTTCAAGACCACCTATCCTTTTTGGATGTTTATCAGCTGTCATAATTATTTGTTTTTTATCATTTCTTAAAGCTTCAAAAGTGTGAAAAAATTCTTCTTGAATTGAATCTTTATTACTTAAAAATTGTATATCATCAATTAATAAAATATCACATTTTCTATATTTATCTTTAAATCTATCCATATTTGCATTTCTTAAATGACGTAAAAAATCATTTAAAAATTGTTCAACTGATGTATAAATTACATTTTTACCATGATTTTGTAATACATTACCAACAGCTTGCATTAGGTGTGTTTTTCCAATTCCTACACCACCATATATAAATAATGGATTATAAATATCACCTGGTTTTTCACTTACACTTTTTGCAGCAGCATAAGCAAATTGATTTGAACCACCAACTACAAAATTATCAAATGTATGTGATGGATTAAGCAAAGAGTGTTTTATCTTTTCTTTATCAATAAATTTAGTTTCAAATTTAGTTTTTATTATTCTTTTATTTTTTATAGTTATAAAAACTGTTACTTTATTTGATGTTCTTACTTCAAAAAGATGAGATAATTTTTTAGAATATTTAGTTTTTATATAATTTGCAATTAAAATATTTGGTGTATAATATATTGCCCTATCACTTGTGGAATGTTTATCATCATATGTTAATTGTTTAATATATCTATTATATTCTATATCTGGAATTTCATCTTTTAGAGTTTTTAAAATTTGATAACCAATATTCATTTATTACCTTATGTGAATGAAAAGTGAATTATTAGACTTCTTACAAAATTCCTAATAGCCTAAGAAAAATAAAAAAAGGTAAGATTGTACAAAATAAATTTTTAATTTCAACCATAGCTGTGACTACACTTGAAAATATCTGCCTTGATTAAAACTCTCTTTAAAATGTTGGAGCTGTTAAGAGTTGTGTAAAAAGTCTATTATGTGAATAATACCATTTAATTATTTAAAAGTAGTTTTTTAGAGGTATACTTATATTATTACTTTATTTTTTCCATTACGTTTAGCTTCATATAATTTTAGATCAACTTTATGAATACTATTTTCTATATCAAATTCATATCTATCCCCATCATTTGGATTTATTTCAATTAAACCAAAGCTAACGGTTATATGTATAATTTTTATTTTTATTTTTATATCTAAATTTGCTAGACTTTTTATACATTTTTCAATAGTTATTTTAGCATTTTTAAGTATTGTTGATGGAAAAATTATTAAAAATTCTTCTCCCCCATATCTTATAATATAGTCAGATTCTCTAATAGTATTTTGTAAAAAATCTGCAAAAGTTTTAAGTACAATATCACCACAATCATGTCCATAGGTATCATTTACATTTTTAAAATTATCAAGATCACACATAGCTAGACAAAATGGTCTATTTGTAATTTTTGATAATCTATATGCACTTTCATAAATATCATCAAGATAGTTTCTATTTAATAAATTTGTTAATTTATCATAATGAGCTTGTTGTATATATTCTGAACTTTTAATAAATGAAAGTTCTATACCTATATCAATGGATGTAGCTTCACATTTTTTTAACATATTTAATATAGGCATATATTCAATTATTCCTTTTTGTTTCATGAGTGATTGTATTTTATTTGCTAACTTATGAAGTGTTATATGTGAAATATTTAGTGCTTTGTGTTGACTATTATTTGAGATAGTTAATTTTGCATTGTTATTGAGCCATTTTCCAAAATTACACATATTTGGGTCAATCTCTGGAAATATTGAGATATCAAGTATCTGTATTGCTTTTGCTACATCATTTAACCAAATAATATGTTGAGTATAATATTTAATAATATTTTTTTCTTTAAATATTTCTATACTACTTATTCTTATATTATTTTTTCTTTTTAATTCATTAATATATGAATCTAAAAATATTTTAGCAACTCTATTTTCTATTTTTTTAAACAACTTACATAATTTATAAATTTTTGTTATATTATTATTTTTTAACAGATAATCTAAAACTTTAGTTTGTATAAAAGCTAGTTCATTAAAAACTATTGTGTAAGGAGTATATTGTAATAATTTTAGATTTGCTAAAGTTGAAAAATCTTTTAAAGCCTGTTCTTCACTAAAATTAAAAACTGAATTTAAACACTTTTTATAGTGAAATAAGATTTCTTGTTTTTCAATTTCATTATAAAAAATTTTACAATTTTGATCAATAAAACTAAGCCTCAATTCTTCTATTATTTCATCTATATTTATAGTCATGAGTTAATTTTAGCTTATTTTATATAAAAAGAAACTAAACTATCATTTTATATTAAAGTACTTTTAAAACTATAAAACAAACAAGGTGTTTGCATAACAATGTTTCTTCGGAAAAAATATGTTTTTTTGAGGAAATAAGGGGCATTTTATTGCTTTTTTTATAAAAGAGTAAGAAAAAATATATAAGCTGTTATAAAGTCAAAATTAATTATAATAATCAATATCAAATTATTAGGAGATTATTTATGAAAAAATATTTATTAGCTTATTTTGCTATATTTGGACCTGGAATTGTAGTTATGTTTGCAGATACCGATGCTGGAAGTGTAATTACTGCTGCGCAAAGTGGTGCTGTATGGGGATATAAACTATTACTTTTACAGCTTATATTGATTCCTATTGTATATATAGTACAAGAATTAGCAGTTAGATTAGGTTTAACAACTGGCAAAGGTCATGGAGAATTAATTAAAGAATATTTTGGTAAAAAATGGGCTTGGCTCTCAGTTTTAACTTTGGCGATTGCATGTATTGGAGCATTAATAACAGAGTTTGCAGGAATTGCAGGAGCTGGATTATTATTTGGAATTCCAACTTGGCTTAGTGTAAGTGCAACTATATTACTTTTAACCACGATAGCATGGACTGGTTCATATCGTTCTGTTGAGCGTGTTGCTATTATTTTAGGAGCGTTTGAATTAGTATTTCTTATTGTAGCTTGGTGGGCACACCCTAATATATCTGCTATGGCTAAGGGTTTAACAGATATTCCTTGGCGTGAACATGGATATATTTATTTGGCTGTTGCCAACATTGGTGCTGTAATTATGCCTTGGATGGTTTTTTACCATCAATCAGCTGTTATAGATAAAGGTATGACAAAAAGACATCTAAAAATTGCACGTTTAGATACTGCAATAGGTGCAGTTATAACACAATTTATTATGATAGCAATTTTAGTAGCAACTGCTGCAACTATTGGCATACATCATCCAGGTCAATCACTAAATACAATACAACAAATTGCAGATGCTCTAACACCATTTTTAGGTAAAACAGTTGGAACAATTTTATTTTCATTAGGATTAATTGGAGCATCATTAGTAGCCGCAATTGTAGTATCATTAGCCGCTGCTTGGGGATTAGGTGAGGTTAGTGGTTTTAAACATTCATTAGAAGACCATCCAAAAGAAGCTCCTTGGTTTTATATAGTTTATACTTTGGTATTAATAATTGGTGGTATAGTTGTTATGTCAGGAATTAATCTTATAAAATTGAGTGTAGCAGTTCAGGTTATGAATGCAGCTTTACTTCCTATAGTACTTGGTTTTCTTTATCTGTTATCACTAAAAGCTTTACCATATGAATATCGTCTAAGAGGTGTTTATGCCATTATAGTTGGTATGGTTGTAGTAGTTACAAGCATAATGGGAATATATGCTGGAATTACTTCGGTTATTTAAAGATGATAAATATTTTAGGAATAGATCCAGGGACAAGAAATATGGGATATGCTATTATTTCTTTAAATGATAGAAAAATTTCTTTGATTGAGGCTGGAGTTATAAAAATGAAGGCTGAAGATGTGCAATTTCAAGTTCCACAAATGGCAGAGGCAATTGAGGGATTGTTTAAAAGATTTGATATTGATGAAGTTGCAGTTGAGAGTATGTTTTATGCCCATAATCCGAAAACAGTTATAAAATTAGCACAATTTCGTGGGGCTTTGATGTTAAAACTTTTACAAGAATTTGGAAATTTTGCAGAATATACACCTTTACAAATTAAAAAAGCCCTAACAGGAAAAGCAAAGGCAGATAAAAGTCAAGTAGCTTTTATGGTAAAAAGACTTTTAAATATAAAAAAAGAGATAAAATCGTTTGATATTACAGATGCTATGGCAATTGCAATAACTCATTCTCAAAGAATTACTCTTTTTAGAGGTGCTATAAAATAATTTTGGTTAATTTAGATATTATTTTATAAGAAGGACATACATGATAAATAGAAAAAAAATATATAATCCGCTTTCAAATGAGCATGTAAATGATAGACAGATATTTGGTGGAGATCCAACAGGAATTTTTGAACTAAATAATATAAAATATCAATGGGCTTATAATCTTTGGGAAGTCATGTTAAATAATACATGGTTTCCAAAAGAGGTTGATTTAACGCGTGATGCAAATGATTATAAAAATTTGACAGATATTGAAAAGACAGCTTATGATAAGGCTCTTTCACAACTGATTTTTATGGATTCACTTCAAACAAACAATCTAATTGATAATTTAAACCCATATATTACAGCACCAGAGGTAAATCTCATTTTAGTTCGTCAGGCTTATGAAGAGGCACTTCATTCACAAAGTTACGCGGTGATGGTTGATAGCATTTCTACTAATAGTGAAGAGATATATGAACTTTGGCGTAAAGACAAGATGTTAAAATCAAAAAATGATGCAATTGCTGCCATTTATGAAACCCTCTCACATGAACCAACTGAAACAAATCTTTTAAAAGCAGCATTTGCAAATCAGATATTAGAGGGAATATATTTTTATAGCGGATTTACATATCTTTATACATTGGCACGTTCTGGAAAAATGTTAGGTTCTGCGCAGATGATACGTTTTATTCAGCGTGATGAGGTAACGCATTTGATTCTTTTTAAAAATATGATAAATACACTAAGGCGCGATAAAGCATATCTTTTTACAGATGAACTAAAAGCTGATGTTATAGAAATGTTTAAAAAAGCGGTTAAGCTTGAGAGTGATTGGGGAAAATATATAACTCAGGGTCAGATTTTAGGATTAACCAATGAAATAGTTGAACAGTATATTAAATATTTAGCAGATGATAGATTAAAATCAGTTGGTTTCAAACCGATATATAATGTTACTAATCCAATAAAATGGGTAGATGATTTTTCAAAATTTAATGACCAAAAAACAAACTTTTTTGAAGCAAAGGTAACAAATTATTCAAAAGGAAGTTTAAATTTTGATGATTTTTGATTTTTTGAGAAATAGATATTGAATAATATAATAACAATTAAAACAAAAAGGTTAGCTAAGGAGATTGATGAACAATTTGCTCTCTCAAAGCCTGTATATGATGCAATAGCTAAAACAGATCGTGAATATTTTGTTCCTAAAGGCTTTGGCTTTAAAGCATATAAGCTAGATGCGTTGCCAATCTCTAAAAATCAGTGGATAAGCTCACCCTTGACAGTTGCAAAAATGACAGAATATTTAGATATTAAAAAAGCTGATAAAGTTTTAGAGATTGGTTGTGGGAGTGGTTATCAAGCTGCCATTTTATCTCATCTATTTCGTGGAGTATTTACAATTGAGAGAATTGAATATTTATTACAAGAAGCAAGACAAAAATTTAAAAAAATAGGAGCAAACAATATTCATACCAGACATGATGATGGACAAAATGGATGGATACAATATGCACCCTATGATAGAATACTTTTTTCAGCTTCAATTTGTGAAATACCACAAAAAATATTTTCTCAGTTAAGTAATGATGGAATTTTAGTGGCACCAATACAAAAGGGCAATAAACAAATTATTACAAAATTTATAAAATATGGCGAACATATCAGTAAAACAGAACTAGAAATTTGTGATTTTGTACCAATTATTAATGGTACACAAAAGTAATAAAGTGTATAATAAGTGCTAGACCATAATAAATATGACATTTATTATGGTCTAGCACTTAAACTTGTTGTGATATAAAAAATACAGAAGTGAGCTTTACATGTACGGCATATCTTTTTTAAAGCCTAGCGTTACTCTTTTACAAGAAAGTGGTCTTGGAATATCCGAAGTGGCTGCTAGAACCTGTTATGATTCATTTGAAAATAGCGAAAGTAAGGCTATACAAAATCTAAGAGATAAGCTTCCAAGTAAAGATACATGCAAAGAGATAAATGAATTATGTGAGTCTAATTTATTAGATGATTTAGCTTGGACATATTTTCATCATAGTATTTTAGAGCATATCAATCTTACATATTTAGTACGCGGAACAAGCAGAGGGGTATTACAAGAACATGCAAGACATCGCTTGCAGGCAATCTCTGTTAGAAGTACAAGATATACAATGTCAAATATTATTAATGCTTTTGTTGCAAGCAAAGATGATAAGGAATTCTTTTTTGAAAAAGTTTATGACTTGAATATGTTTGTTATAGACAATAAAGAGTATTTAAAGATAGAAATTGGTGCAATGTTTGAAAAATTGGTGTATCAAAAAAATAAAATTGATAATTTTTTTGAAATTGCAGTTGCCAAAAGCTCACTACCTTTGTTGGAAAAAATTGATGATAAAGAACAATTATATATAAAACTTCAAAATGGTAAAAAGAAGCGAAATGTTGGAGATGCTTTTAAACATATTATTACTGATAACGTAAAAGTTGATATGGTTATAACTTTTAATCTTAGAAGTTTAAAAAATTATTTAACTCTAAGAGATAGTGGAGCTGCATATTTTGCTATACGCTCTTTAGCTAAAGCTATGATAAAAGCCACACCAAAAAAATATCTGGATCTAATAATTAAAAAGGAAAATAAAGATGCGTAATTTTTTATATGTTATAATATTATTGCCATTTTTTATAGGCGGTTGCAGCCATATAAAGATAACTCCCATGATGTGTAATAAAATATATTCAACTCCAAATGCTATTATACCAAAAGAGTGCAGACAATATAATAAAAAAGCAGCGTATAAAGCGTATGATAATGGCTCAAATGAAAATACCATTGTCAAACCAACAGAAATATTTAAAGTGGATAATACCAAATGAGACCACAAGAGCGTTTTTTTAAAGTTGATGATGATTTTAGATCACCCTTTTCAAGGGATCGTGATAGAATTATTCACTCAAAAAATTTTAGAAAGTTAGAGTATAAAACTCAGGTTTTTTTAAATCATGAAGGTGATTTTTTTAGAACTCGTTTAACTCACTCTCTTGAAGTTTCTCAAATCGCAAGGTCAATTTCAAAACATCTAAATCTACGAGAAGATTTAGCCGAAGCTATAGCCTTAGCTCATGATTTAGGGCACACCCCATTTGGTCATATTGGTGGAGATACGCTTGATAAATGTTTAAAAGATGATGGATTTAAAAATGGTTTTGAACATAATTTTCAAAGTTTTCGAGTTGTTAATTCTTTAGAAAAAAGATATAAAGATTTTGATGGATTAAACCTTACATTTGCAACATTAGAGGGAATTTTAAAACATTCATATCCATATAAAAAAGATTTTTTACCAAAAGAGATAGATAAAGTTTTTCACCTTAATAAACATCCAAGTATTGAAGCTATGATTGTTGATCGTGCTGATGAAATTGCTTATATTAGTCATGACATTGATGATGGTATAAACTCTACTCTTATTACATTTGATGATTTAAGGCAAAATAAGCTTGCCTCTTTTATATTACAAAAAGTATATGATGAAGGAATCAACCAAGAGGGTGATGAGATGTTTAGATATCGTTTCATCTCTCATCTTATAAATCATCTAGTTTATTCTCTTCTTGATTATTCAAAATTAAATATAGATAATAAAAAAGAGCTCCCAATTGGATTTAATGATGAATTAGAAACCAATATAAAAAAACTTAAAAAGATACTTTTTACAAAAATGTACCGAAGTAAGGATATTTCCAGAAAAATGTACGCGGGTAAGCAAGCAATTAGTGGAATTTATAAAGCCTTAAGTGAAGATGAAAATATGCTACCAAGATGCTATAAAAATCTTTTACATGCAAGAAATAAGCATAGAGTTATAGCTGATTATATAGCCTCTATGAGTGATAGATATGCCATTAAGCTTTATAATGAGCTATATGGTAAAATATTTTAATTATCGTACAATACTTAAAAGTGTTTGAAGCAGTTGGTTTGATGTTGTGATAGTTTTTGCATTTGCTTGGTAGCCTCTTTGTATAACTATAAGTTCAGTTAGAGCTTTAGATAGATCAGTATTTGATGATTCTAATGATGATGATTGTATTGCGCCACGACCGCCTGTTGCGGCTGTTCCAATGATAGGATCACCTGAATTCGCTGATTGAGTATAAACATTTCCTCCAGTTGAAGTTAAGCCCTCATCATTTGCAAACTTTGCCATAGCAATTTGTGCTAAACCAAAACTTCTTCCATTTGAAAATGAGCCGACTAAAGTACCTGTTTGATCAATTCTAATGCCAACTAAATCCCCACCCGTAAATCCATCTTGACTTATACCAGAGGTTGTTGAAGTACTGTTAAAGCTTGTAATTCCATCGAATGAATTAGCCGCTCCAATTGATAATGAAACAGTTTGATTTGGCGCTGAGCCATTATTGGCGGTGAAGCTGATACTAGGTGGTGTAAATGTTGATAATGAGCCATCAGCATTAAACGTTACTTTTCCTGTAATTATATTTTTGGGAATACCTGTTGGACCACCTGCAATATTTATGACTCCAGGATTCGGAACGCTTATCATAACATTCCAAGAACTGCCTGTTGTTGGATTAAATGTAGCTTTTGTAAAATCTATTTTAACAGAATGTTTAGAGCCTAGTGAATCATATATATCTATACTCGCGGAGTGTGTTGGAACATTAAAAGCTTGAGAATTTCTAGCTCCTACACTGCCCGCTGGCAAAGAACCAGCCATAGCTTGAAGCATTTGTGTAAGAGGTGTATTTTCTGTTGTGTTTGCATCAACTATAGCAGAAACGCCAATATTTAAGGAATACCCAGTACTATCAGGATTATAAATATTAAATTTACCAGTTGAATCAATAGTTACATAAGCACCAGTACCATTTACTCCGATATGATTTGAAGCCGAATTGGTTAGCTCAGCAGCTGTCGCAGCTTGATTTCTAAGTAGATGCTGCATACCTTGACGCAAATCTTCACTTGTGTTAAAATAATATATACTTCCAGCGGCATTCCAACCAACTTGATTAACAGTATTATTTGTGTATCTAAATTGTTTCATAGGAGCATCAATATGCGTACCTGTTGAAAATCCAGATTGATTACCATTACCGCTAATGACCGCATCAACATTTTTAACACTTCCCACATTATTATTATCTAATTCTATGATATCATTATTTGTACCTATAACAGTAGCAGTTACTCCACTCTTTTTTGAAAGTGCATTAATTGCTGCAGCAATTGCTGAGGCGTTTTGCGCCGCTGTATTTGTTGATGATGAAGAGATTGCAGGAATTGCAAAATTATTTATAGTGATATCACCACTTGCTATACTAAGAGCACCAGAATTTACTGAATTTGAAGCTGTTGCAGTAGCATTTCTAAAACCTATCCATTCTCCTTGACCTTGACCGACTGCTGAGCCAGATTGTAGCAAAAGACCATTTCCTATAGAATTGGTCATAACACCCATATCTTGACCACGTTCAATAATTTTACCGTTGGCATTTTGAAAAATATGTGTAGGGGAGTTTTCATTTATTTGATCTGGATACGGCGATGTACCACCATAAACAGCAGCACCATTATATGTTGTTTGTGGCGTTGCTAATGAATCTGATTTATTAAGAATTCCATCATTATTTAAATCTATGGCTTTTGGAAATTTATCAAGACCGTCAATAGCGCTAAAATTTGTAACATCACTACCAGAGTTTAAATTTGCTTTTAAAGCAATTTTTGATGTAGCTTGTGCTGGAGTTGTAAGTCCTGGCGGAATTTGTATAGGTGATATTGGGGCAGAAGAATCGACTTTATTTGTATTTTTATCTCTTAGCCAACCTTGTATGACCAAACCACCACTATTTACAAAATTACCATTTGCATCAAAATTGAAATTACCATCTCTAGTATATTGTAATGTTTTACCTCCATCAGCACTTACTATAAATAAGCCTCTACCTTGAATAGCAACATCTGTATTTTTCCCAGTTTGTGTTATGGAGCCTTCTGAAAAAATAGTTGTCATAGAGCCTATTGATGTGCCAAGACCAACACCAATATTATTTTTTCCTCCAAGATTGCCTTGCGGCGCGGTTGCAATTTGGCTTACTTGAGAGAGTAGATTTGCAAAGTTTGCTCGTGAATATTTAAAACCAGTGGTATTTACATTTGCAATATTATTTGCAACAACGTCCATAGCTACTTGATGGGCTTGTAATCCAGAAACTCCAGAAGAGAGTGATCTTAACATTTGAAATCCTTTTATGTATCGTATATTTTATAAAGCAATAATTATTCCATTTACATTTTTAATGCTTTTTTTATAAGCTGGTCACCTACTGTTATTGATTTTGCGTTTGCATCATAAGAGCGTTGTAAAATTATTAATTGCGTAAGGCTTGTGCTTAAACTAACATTTGAATTTTCTAATGTGCCTGTTAGTATAGATGTACCTAAAATATTTTTACCAGTTGAATCTTGATAAAAAAATGCCTTGCCGCTATTGTTGCTTACTCCATAATCTGCACCACCTAGACTTTTTAATCCTTGTTCATTTTGAAAATGATATACAGCTATTTTTGCCATGGGTACTTGCTTTGCATTTGTAAAAGTTGCAACAACATCACCATCTTGATTTATGCTGTAATTACTTAAATCTCCACCCATTTCACCATTTGTTGAACTCGCTAAATTACCAGTTTTAGAAGCATTAGAAGTTATACCATTAAAGTTTTTCCCTAAATCAATGTTTAAAGGTGTACCACTATTGTTTATCGATTGTAGCGTTGATGAAAGCAAGGCACCTGTTTTGTCAAATGTGATAATACCAGTTTTTGTATCTAATACTTTTGACGGATTATTTGTTGATGCTATAGTATTTAAAGTAGCAGTTACATCCCACGAAGTACCAGTAATTGGTTGAATAGCATTTTTTGTAAAAAGTAGTTTTAAACTATCTGTGTTGCCTTTTAGATTTATTACTTTTGCACTTATAGATTGAGGGATATTGTTAATTCCTAAATTACCTTTAAATATAGCTTTAGTTGTAGGTGTGACTGGATAATATAGAGTAGTTGGTAGTGTAATTGGTTGTTGGGTAGATATCTTGCCAAGTGAAGCCGTTGCATTTAAATTTGTAATAAGACCATTTGCATTAAAAGCATTAGTTAATGTACCTAAAACAATTTGACCATTTGTAGTAACAAGATTTTTATTTGCGTCAAAAGAAAAAGCTCCATTTCTTGTGTAAGATATTTGTTTATTTGCAGTAACACCAAACCATCCATTTGAATTAATTGATAAATCGGTATTGTTATTGGTTAAAGATATTGTACCATTACTAGTTTTAAGTGGTGTTGCTGAAATCGCTGAACCTAGTCCTACTGTTGAATTTGCTGGACCACTTGCTTCAGCAAGAGATTTGGCAAATATATTTTTAAATTCAACTCCATTACTTTTAAATCCAATTGTATTTACATTAGCTATATTATTTGAAGTAACATCCATAGCATACTGATTTGTCTGTAAGCCCATTATCCCAGTATATAATGCCTCAATCATGACTAATAAACCTCTTTAATACTCGTAAATGGAACATATTTTGACCCAAGTTTAACTAATGTATCTGCACCATTAAATTTAAGGGCTTCAATTGGATAAACTCCGAGCTTAGTATTTTGTGAGAGATTATTGTTATCTATGTAAGAAGCATTTACATGATATGTGCCAGAAGCTGCAATAGATCCATCTGAATTTTTACCGCTCCATGTATATGAATATGTGCCTTTTGATGTTTTTCCAATATTTATTGTATCTACAACTTGACCAGATTCGTTGCTAATATTGATTTTTCCACTCTTTACATCTGATGGAAAATAAAGTTCAAATTTTTGAGATGCACCTTTGCCCCCTGAGACTATAGTATTATTATCCAAGCTTGCTGTTTTTCCAATGGCTGATATCATTGAAAATTGTTGGGAGCTTTGCAGAGATTTAGATAGATTTGCTAATGTTTTATTCGTTTTATCAGCAGATTCAAGAGTTGCTAGTTGTGATGTTTGCGTTAAAATTTTTGTACTATCCATAGGCGATGTAGGGTCTTGATGCTGCATTTCAGTTAAGAGTAGTTGCATAAATTCACTTTTACTTAAAGTTGCATTTTTATTAGTTTGTGCTACTGTATTTAGGGAATTTGTAGTAGTTGTATTTAGAGGATTTGTAGCTGTTGTCATAATTTTTCCTTTATATATACTGTGGAATTAAAATTTCCAAAGAATTTAGAGTATTTTCACTCTTTTTATCATCATCAAACTGTTGATAAAACTTTCTAGCATTTTGTTGTTGTTGTTGTTGTGCATTTGATTCACCAGACATATTGCCAGAATTACTAAAATTTAATGAAGCATTATTCATTCCATTTTGTGTTAATTGAACTCTTAAATCACTAGAATTTTGTGCTAATGTCGTTATTGCCGCTGTATTTGAAGATATATTTACATGTATATTTTTACCACGTTGTATAATTATTAAATCAACTTCGCCTAATTTTTGGGGATTTAATCTAATTTTTATTTTAGTAAACGGTGGTTTATATTCATCTATTGCCTGTTTTATATTATGTGCTAGATATTTAATCATCTGCTTGGCTTCATGTGTTTTTATCATAAATGTTTGATTGTCTGTATTTACATGTGATAAGCCATTTGGTTGTATGCTTTGTTGCGCGGCGTTTGTGTCTCTTTTTTTATCTTTTAGGGTGGCATTTACATCTATTGTTAGTTCTTGTTTACTTTGTTTTAAATTACTTATTGAGATATTGTTGCTTTGATTGGCTTTTTTTATATTTACTTTTTTAATATTTTTTGTTTTAGTTAAATCCTCTGTTAAAATAGTTGTTAAACTATCACTACCTGGCTTAACCTTTTTTAAGCCCACTTTATTTGTATCTTTTGTTTTAACTAAATCTTGAGTCAAGTGAGTTGATACCTTCTTTTTACTATTAGAAAATAATGGAGCTGTTGCTATTTTTGTTTGAAGAAGATTTTCTAATTTTGTAGGTAATTTTGAAATTATTTTTTTTTCAGATATTAATGTTTTATCTATAACTTTGGTATTTTGTGTCAAATCTTTTGTTATAACTTTTATTAGTGTTATTTTATTAATATTAATCTTTAAACTTTTTGCTAAGTCTAATAATCCTTTTATAGTATTTGGCATCTTTTTTATATCTTTAAAAGCAAGATTATTTCGTATTTGGCTTTTTAGAAAATTTTTAGCACTTTTTAACACTAATTTGAGAGATGAAGTATCTAGCGAGGTCAATATTTGTGGATTTATCTGCTTTTTATTGCCTGCTTTAGAATGTTTAACATCATTAAGCCTTAGTAACAAAGTTTTATTTTTATCAGATATAGATTTTTTAGATAGTTTTTGAAGCATTTGTGAAAATGAACTATTTGATTCAACTTTTTCTTTAGCATTTGGGGGAGATGATTGTTTGGACATTGTCTTACCAATCAAAGTTATCATATCTGTATCCTAATTTTATATATTTTAATTAAATCAAGCAAATAGTATTCCATTATAGGTGCCTGACCATAATAAATTATGACATTTATTATGGTCAGGCACTTAAGTACCTATCTCAGATTAATTATTCCCTCTTACTTATGTAATCAAGATGTAACACTTTAGTTTTATAATTTCATTATCAAAAATTAGGAGAGTAACAAAATGAGAAAAACTACGTTATCGGCATTGGCAGTATTTTGTCTTGCTAGTTCGGTGTCAGCTACGACACAATTTTATACAAATGAAACAACGGGGCAAGTATTTACAAAACCAGCACAAAATCGTATTGCTGTAAAAGATATAGCATCATCTTCTATTGCAAAAAAGTTAAAGTTTGGCGGAGAACTTTATCTAGGCTATGTAAATCATGTAAATAAATCATATCATGGACAAGATCAAAGTGCAGCAAATATAAGTGAATTTCAAATCCGCCGTGCATATTTACAAGTTAAAGCGTATGTGCTTCCAAATCCTAAAGATTATGTACGTTTAACTATGGATATCTCAAGTACAACAGGTGATAAAACATTTCGTGTAAAATACGCATATCTTTATTTAGCTGATATCCTCCCATATACTGGTATAGAAATTGGTCAGGTTCATCGCCCATGGCATGATTATGCAGAACATAATGCTTGGCTATACCGTTGTATTTCAAAAACTTTTTTAGAAGCTACAAATGGTTCAAATTTATCAAATTCAGCTGATTTAGGAATAGACTTTAAAACAAAAACAAAATATTTAACTACTCAAATCGGTTTGTATAATGGTGAAGGTTATCACGCAGCAGATCCAATTAAAGATCCAAATACTGGTAATTATACAGGAGCAGGTACCGGTATGAGCGGTGAGTGGAGAATTACAGGACATCTTCTTGGTATTGGTGGCAAAGATAAGAAAAAAACATATCTTAATGTTTCGTATTATGGTCAATATAATGCAGCACATTACCGACCAGGCGGTGCGGGTACGCCTTATCAAAATTTAGTATTTAATGCAGTTCATGCAGTATTTAATACAGCACCATTTTTAATAGCAGGCGGATATATAAATTCAGTTGCTAATTTTAATGGCAGTGGAGTTGTGACTGATAAAACAAGTAAGGCGGGTGCTGGTTATAGCATAAATACTGAAGCACGTTTCGGAGATAATTATCAATATAAATTGTTAGCAAGATATGATAATTGGAAACCAAAAACACAAATTAATTCAAATGCACAAACAGCTCGCCGTACATATATCTATGGTGCTGCTTGGCAAGAAAACAGCAAAGTTATGTGGGTAGCAAATGTTATTACTTACGATAACCAAAGAAATTCTAGTTGGGCTAACACAAACGGCAATAGTTATATGCTATCAGCTAGAATATTCTTTTAAACTTAAACGCCGTCCGTAAATTGACGTAAAACTTCATTTCTTTTTCCTTTTATAAAGTAAGGTGCTACTACACCTTGCTCATTAAGTGTCAGACCATAATAAATATGACATTTATTATGGTCTGACACTTATATAGCCATCTAATAGGCTAAGTTTTTCAACCCTTTTTAGCTTTTTTATTTCATATTCTCGCTTACAAGCCTCTTTTCTATCTTTTTTTATTTCTTGATAAACCAGCTTTATAGGTCGCCTTGACCTAGTATATTTTGCACCTTTTATAGTGTGATTATGTTCATACAAGCGCCTTTTTATATCATTGGTGATACCTGTATATAAAGTTTTATCACTACACTGTATAATATAAACAAAATAGGACATAATAAATTTTAAATAGCCACAAAACTTCTATCTTTATTTTTAAAGATAGCAACTTGTGTGTAGCCAATATCTTTAGCTAAGTACATTATCTCCTTATCAAACATTCCCACCTGCTTTGGTTTGTGTGCATCTGAAGAAAAGGTGATTGGTATATTTAATTCATAAGCTTGTACAAGTAATTCTTTCGATGGATATGGCTGTGCGATTGGTTTTCTTAAGCCCGACATATTTATTTCTAAAACTATGTTAGCTTTTTTTATTGCCTTTAAAGCATCTAAGGCAATGAGGCGAATATCTTTTTTTGGTAAAAATTTAAATATCTTAATTAAATCAAGATGCCCTATGATATCAAATTTACCAAATTGTGCCATCTCTTTAATCGCATCAAAATATTGTTGCCAAATCGTGTCAATATTTTTATTTTTATATCTTCCTATAAATTCTGGATTATCAAATCCCCACTCATTTAAAAAATGAACTGAACCTATAAGATAATCCACATCCGCATTTAAAACTCTTTCGTCCATATGATTTTTTAGATAATCTACCTCATAGCCTAGTAAAATATTAATTTTATCTTCATATCTTTTTTTTGCCTCATTAATCCATGATTCATATAGGCTCATTTGTGCAAAATTCATACGATAATTTACATCAAAGTCCATGGGAGCGTGGTCGCTAAAGCCAAAGTATTTTATATTTTTTTGTATTGCTACTTGTATATATTCATCTACGCTACCCTCTGCATGATTACAAAGTATTGTATGATTATGTAAATCTACTAACATTTTTTAAATTCTCATTATTTTTAAAGTTTATCTTGGTATCATAATACAATAAAAATATTTTGGAGTAGCTTATGACACAAGAAGAATTAGATGCTTTAATGAGTGGTGATTTAGATTCAGCAAAAGATGAATCAACACAAATAGATGAAGCGCAAGAAGATATTAACAAAGATCAAATTGACCAAATGCCAAACAAAGAAAATTTTAAAGTTGATTCTTCATCAAATTGGCCACCACCTCCACCAGATGAAGATCATAAAGTTGTTCATCAACTTGATGATGTTACAAAAGAGAGCGAAGAAAAGGCTACTGAAATTTTTGATATTATCGAAAAAATTGGCGATAATCTTATGGAAAAAGAGGATGATGTTAATTTTTGTTTTAAAACATTAGAAGATAACGTTAAACTTTTTACAAATCTTTCAGATAAATTTCCAGATATTAAAACATTTGTAAACGCTAAAGAGAAAAATGAAACGGCACTTTTGCATAATACAAAGATTTTAGGGTTACTTCAAGAGAGTGGGGATTCTTTGATGTCTGTTATGGATATTATGCAATATCAAGATATTCATCGTCAAAAAATTGAGCGAGTCATAAACGTTATGAGAGCATTGTCAAATTATATGAACGCTCTTTTTGCTGGTAAAATAGATGATGACAAACGTGTTGGTTCGGCAGTACATATTGTAGGCGATAAATCAACACAAGATGTTGTAAATGCTGATGATATTGAAGCGTTACTTGCGCAATTTGATACAAATGGATAAAATTTTAAAAAATATACTTATAATTAAGTATAAAAAATGAGTTGAAAATATATGCAACAAGTAGAACTGCTCTGCCCAGCTGGAAATTTGGAAAAACTTCGTATTGCCATAGACTATGGCGCTGATGCTGTTTATGGAGGAGTGAGTCATTTTTCACTTCGTATCCGCTCCGGAAAAGAGTTTACCTTTGAAGAGTTTGAAAAAGGTATAAAATATGCCCATGTAAGAGGTAAAAAGGTTTACGCCACAATCAATGGATTTCCTTTTAATTCTCAACTTTCACTTTTAAAAAAACATATTTTAAAAATGGTAGAACTTTCTCCTGATGCTATTATCGTGGCAACTCCTGGTGTTCTTAAGTTATGCCATGACATAGCGCCAAATATTCCCTTACACCTCTCAACTCAAGCAAATGTTTTAAATGTACTTGATGCAAAAGTGTATTATGAAATGGGAGCAAGAAGAATTATTGCCGCACGTGAGATTTCCCTAAAAGATTTGTGTGAAATAAAAAAAGAGTTGCCAGATTTAGAAATAGAGGTTTTTGTGCATGGTTCAATGTGCTTTGCATACAGTGGACGGTGTTTAATTTCAACACTTCAAAGTGGACGTGTACCAAATCGTGGTAGTTGTGCTAATGATTGTAGATTTGCTTATGAACTTTATGCTGCAAATCCTGAGACTGGAACGCTCTTTAGACTTGAAGAAGATCCAGGAATTGGTACATATATCATGAATTCAAAAGATTTGAATTTAGCTTCACATGTAAAAGAAATTATTGCCTCTGGATGTGTTGATTCGTTAAAGATTGAAGGACGTACAAAAACTGCCTATTATGCAGCTATTACAGCAAAAACATACAGATTAGCTATTGATGATTATTATAATAATATTTATGAGCCAGATAGATATCAATATGAATTAAATTCGTTGCAAAATAGAGGTTACACCGATGCCTACTTAATAAATCGTCCATTTCAAAAGCATGACACTCAAAGTTTAGATTTTACTATGCAGATGGGAACTCATCAAGTAAGTGGTATGGTTATGCAAAATAAAAAATATTTTATGTGTAAATATAAAATATTACCAGGTGATGAACTTGAAATTATTTGTTTTGATGATACAAAATTACAAGAAATTGATAATGAGATAGGTGTTATTTATCAAAAAGATAGTAGATACTACATTTTATTTAAAAAATTGATAGCACAAAATAAAAAAGAATGGGCAGAAGTACACAGTGGTAATTTAAATCCAATACAGCTTCCGATATTGATGCCATCATATACATTTTTTAGAATTCCAGCGAAATTTGGAACTTTTACAAAAAAATAATTACTTATAAGGAAAAAACATGCGATTTGTTTCTATAATCATTGGTAGTAAAAGTGATTTTAATATCATGAAATCTTGTTCAGATACATTTGAAGCATTTGGTGTTAATTATGAACTTATTATAAGTTCAGCTCATCGTTCGCCACAAAGAACTAAACAATACATGATAGAAGCTGAGAAAAAAGGTGCTCAAATATTTATAGCCGCGGCTGGCATGGCAGCCCATTTGGCCGGAGTTTTAGCTTCTAAAACAGTTAAACCTATTATTGGTGTGCCTATGAGTGCATCAGCATTAAGTGGAATAGACGCCCTACTTTCAACTGTTCAGATGCCAGCTGGAATGCCGGTTGCTACGGTCGCAATAGGTAAGGCCGGAGCTATAAATTCAGCATATCTTGCCATGCAAATTTTAGCACTCGACAATAAAGAGCTTAGCATAAAATTACAAGAAGATCGTATTGCAAAGGCTAAAAAAGTTGAGATAGATTCATTAGAGATAGAAACGATTTTAAAGGATATTTGATATGAGTATTGAGTGGATGAATATAGATGAATATGCTAAGCTTACAGGACTTGACGTTATAGCGATTGATGATCTGATACAAAAAGATAAACTAACAATTAAAAAAGAGAATGGAATAACTTTAATAGATCCTTTAAAGGGAGCAAGTGAGCTTATTCCGATGCAATTAAAAGATATTAAACTTAAACAAAATAAAGATGCTATTGTTTCAACTCAGTTTGTAGAAAAAACTATTGGTACTATTATGAATCTACATGAGAAGGTTCTTGATGCAAAAGAGGAAACTATACAATCAGTAAAAAATGAAAATTTATTTTTAAAAGAGGCATTATCATCACTTCAAGAGTTATATGAAGAAGACAGAAAGACGATACAAACATTAACAACGCAGTTAAAAATATCTCAAGATGAAGTTGAATTTTTACGTAGAAAATATAAACTAATGTGGGGCAAGGTTGTTGAAAATTATGCAATTGATAAAAATGAATAATGGTAGAGGAAAATATGATTACTTTTAGTGAAATATTATTAAAATTACAAGAATTTTGGATGAAAGAGGGTTGCAATATTGTTCAACCATACGACATGCCAGCTGGTGCGGGAACGTTTCATCCTGCTACATTTTTACGCTCACTTGATTCGACTCCTTGGGCTGTTGCGTATGTTGCACCTTCACGCCGTCCCACCGATGGACGTTATGGTGAAAATCCAAATCGTTTAGGAAGTTATTATCAATTTCAAGTCTTAATTAAACCCAGCCCTAACAATATTCAAGAGCTATATCTTAAAAGTCTAGAGTATTTGGGATTGAATTTAAAAGAGCATGATATTCGTTTTGTTGAGGATAATTGGGAATCTCCAACTCTTGGAGCGTGGGGTCTTGGTTGGGAGGTTTGGTTAAATGGCATGGAAATTACACAATTTACATATTTTCAACAAGTTGGAGGTGTGGTTTGTGATCCTGTGGCAGTTGAGATAACATATGGAACAGAACGATTAGCTATGTATCTTCAAAATGTAGATAATGTGTTTGATATTGTTTGGGGAGAAAATGAGTTTGGTAAAACCCTCTATCGAGATATTCATAAAGAGAGTGAAATACAATTTAGTAAATATAATTTTGAAATAGCAGACACTGACATGCTTTTTGCAGAATTTGAAGCAAAAGCTAAAGAGTGTAAAAGAGTACTTGATGCAAGCTTACCTCTTCCCGCGTATGACTTGTGTATATCAGCTTCACATGTATTTAATATACTAGACGCCAGAAAAGCAATCAGCCAAACAGAGCGACAAAATTATATTTTAAAAATAAGAGATCTCTCAAGAGGATGTGCAAAACTTTATAAAGAACAAGAAGATGATAGATTAAAAAGAGTAAAATAAATTTATATGCAAACCCTAATAGGACAAATTGATAAAATTCTTTTTGAAGATGATGGCTTTTTTATAGCTTGTCTTAAAGGCGGTGAAAAAGTTAGTGGAACTTATTTTGAAAGTGATGTGAGCCATTTAAAAAATAGTGCCGTTACCCTAAAAGGCGAGTGGCAAGAACATGTAAAATATGGTAAAACTTTTAAATTTACCTCTGTACATGTAAACCAAGATAAACTTTTTTTCTTTTTAAATCATATTATAAAAGGCTTTACAAAAAAACAAGTTACCGAGCTTATTGAAACTTTTGGAGATAAGAAATTAGTTGATATATTAGATAATGATATAGAGCAGTTATTAGAATTCAAAGATATAAAAGAGAAACGTCTTAAAAAAATTCAAGCTTCATGGAAAAAATTTCACTCAATGCGTCAGCTCGGAGAATTTTTAAGTCCATACAATGTCAGTGGCAAGCTTTTAGCAACTATTGCAACGGCTATGAAAGATATTAAAGAGCCATCTAGTCGCATAAAAGAAAATCCTTATATCTTAACAAACATAGAGGGCATAGGTTTTAGGCGTGTCGATGAGTTAGCATTAAAAATGGGCATAGATACAGATGCAGATAAGCGAATTAGCAGTGCTATGGATTATTTGCTTTTAAATTATTGTGAACAACAAGGTAATAGTTGTGTTGAGAAAGAAGTTCTTTTTTCATTATTAAATGAACTTTTAAAATTTCACAATAAAGAGATTTTATATGAAGCGATACTTATTGAAAGAGTAAACCAACAAAGTATAATACTTATGAAAAACAACCGCATATCACCAGCTAGGCTTTATAATGCAGAAAAGTTTTTACATGATAATTTTATAGCACGTTCAAAATTAGAATTTGCTACTTTAGTGCCATCTTTGAACAAATTTTTAAAAAACGATGATTTAAAGCTTGCAGATGAGCAAAAAAGAGCAGTTTCTCTCATAAATGAGGGAATAGGGATTTTATCTCTTGTGGGCTACGCAGGAACAGGAAAAAGTACAACTTCAAAAACTATTTTAAATCTTTTAAATGTAAGATATGATGAAAAAGAGATTATGACTTGCGCATTAAGTGGTATAGCTTCACAACGCATAGCAGAAACAACAGGATATAAAAGTTCAACCATCCAATCCTTGCTAGTAAAATATGAACAAAATGATGAATTTCCATTTTCTGTTCTTTTAGTTGATGAAGCATCTATGATAAACTCATCTTTATTTGCAAAACTTATAAAAAAATTAAAAAAAGATGCTGTTTTAATTATTGTCGGCGATGATGCACAGCTTCCGCCAATCGGTGCTGGTAATATTTTAAGCGATATCTTAACATTAAATTTAATCCCAATCGTAAAATTAACTAAAATATATAGGCAAAACGAGGAGCAGGCTATCGCACTCATAGCAAATGATATTCGTCAAGCCATAGTTCCCAATTTTAAACAAAAATATGATGATTTTGAATTTATAGATATCTCAATACCAAATTATTATGTCCAAAAAAAAATATTATCACAAGCTAAATTTTTGGAATTAAAAGAGAAAAATTTAGATGATATATTAGCCGTTATAATGCAAGAAGCTGTAAAGGTGATACCAAAAGCAAGACTTAGACTAAAAAATAAAGAGATTAGTTCATATCTTAACTATTTTCAAGTTATAACTCCTATGAAAGGGGGAGTGCTTGGATCTATAAACTTAAATAAAATTTTACAAAAATATTTTAATCCAGATGCAAAAAAAATGGTGAAAAAGGGTGGTATAGAATTTCGTTTAATGGATAAAGTAGTACATATAAAAAATGAAAATATGAATACTTGGAGTTCAGATGATTTTAAAGAGAGTGAAGATTCATATCAAAGAAGAGTTTTTAATGGCATGATAGGGCTTCTTTTTCGTATTGATGAAGAAAAAGAGGAAATTTTTGTATATTATCCAAATGAAGATATGGTTGTTTTGTATGAATACGGGCAGTTAAAATCTCATCTTTTACTCTCATATGCTCTAACAGTTCATAAAGTACAAGGACAAGAGTATGATATTGTAGTTATTCCAATTACTTTTTCACATTTTGTCATGCATAATACAAAGTTAATATATACAGCTATTACAAGAGCTAGACATAAATGTATCTTAGTAGGCGAGAGTGTGGCATTTGAATTGGCATGTAAGAAAATAAATATAACAAAACGCGACACTGTACTTTTAGAGCTTTAAATGGTAAAATTGCACTTTTTATCACTCCTCATCGCTTAACTGGATAAAGCAGTCCCCTCCTAAGGGATAGCTCGAGGTTCGAGTCCTCGTGGGGAGACCACAACGCAATTTAAAACAAATATACATAAAGTCTTTTACAAACGAATTTATACTAAAATGATTTCACTACAAAAAGGCTTGAATCAACCATGAGCGAAGAAGAAAAGAAACTACTCGAACAACAACTTTGGAATATTGCCAACACACTCAGAGGTAAAATGGATGCGGATGAGTTTCGTGATTATATACTTGGGTTCATTTTTTACAAATACCTCTCTGAAAAGATGCGTAATTATGCTGATGAACTGCTCGTTGAAGACGGTGTTATTTATACCACTCTTGATGAAAACAAAGACCAAGAGATGCTTGAAGCCATCAAAGAAGATGCTATCGAATCACTCGGATATTTTTTAAAACCCTCGGAGCTTTTTTCTGCCATAGCTAAAAGAGGCAACGGCAATGAGAACAACTTTATACTTGAAGATTTAACAGCCATTTTACGAAGCATAGAGCAAAGTACGATGGGGCATGAGAGTGAAGATGATTTTGAGCATCTTTTTGAAGACCTTGATTTAAGCTCTACAAAACTCGGACGAAGCGAAGAGGCAAAGAATACACTCATCTCAAAAGTGCTTGCGCATCTTGATAAAATCGACTTTGAACTGAAAAACCATAACAGAGACGTGCTTGGTGATGCCTATGAATACCTCATAGCCCAATTTGCCAGCAGTGCAGGAAAAAAAGCGGGAGAGTTTTACACACCGCAACAGGTGAGTAAGATTCTTGCCAAACTTGTAACCAACAAAAAAACAAAACTCAAGTCAGTTTATGACCCTACATGTGGAAGTGGTTCACTCCTTTTGCGTGTAGCCAAAGAGGTCGAAGATGTGAGTAACTTTTATGGTCAGGAACTCAACCGTACCACTTATAACTTAGCTCGAATGAATATGATAATGCATGATGTGCATTACAGAAAATTTGACATTAAACAAGAAGACACGCTTGAGAATCCGCAACATTTAGACAAGCGTTTTGAAGCCATCGTTGCCAATCCTCCTTTTTCTGCGCACTGGTCGGCAAACCCTCTTTTTATGAGTGATGACAGATTTTCTCAGTATGGTCGTTTAGCTCCAAAAACAAAAGCAGACTTTGCCTTTGTAACGCATATGATTTACCAGCTTGATGACAATGGTACAATGGCTGTGGTTCTTCCTCACGGAGTTTTGTTTCGAGGCGCTGCCGAGGGGCATATACGCAAATACCTTATAGAAGATAGAAACTATCTTGATGCCGTCATCGGTCTGCCGGCAAATATCTTTTACGGAACAAGCATACCCACTTGCATACTCGTCTTTAAAAAGTGCCGCCAAGATAGCGACAATGTCCTTTTCATAGATGCCTCAAATGAGTTTGAAAAGGTAAAAGCACAAAATTATTTAACAGATGAAAATGTGCAAAAAATCGTAGATACCTACAAAAACAGAAAGACAATAGAAAAATATTCACATGTAGCCTCACTTGATGAGATAAAAGAGAATGACTACAACCTAAACATCCCGAGATATGTCGATACCTTTGAAGAGGAAGAGCCCATAGACATAAACGCAGTAAGCAAAGAGCTACAAGAGCTTGAGAGTGCGTTACATGTAACAGATGCAGAGATAGGCAAGTTTTGTGATGAACTTGGTATATCTAAGCCGTTTTAGGGGTTGTGATGCGTGTTACAACATGTAAAGTGCCAAAGCTTCGGTTTAAGGAGTTTAGTGGGGAGTGGGTTGAGAAGAAATTGGGGGAAATTCTAAAGATTGGGAGTGGTAAGGATTACAAACATTTAGAAAAAGGGAATATTCCTGTTTTTGGAACTGGTGGTTATATGACATCAGTTAATAATTTTCTTTATGATGGAGAAAGTGTTTGTATAGGCAGAAAGGGTACAATTGATAAACCAGTATTTATTAGTGGTAAATTTTGGACAGTTGATACTCTCTTTTATACCTATTCTTTTAAGCAATCAGTGCCTTTTTTTATTTATTTATTATTTCAAAGAATTAATTGGAAAAAATACAATGAAGCTTCTGGCGTACCTAGTTTGTCAAAGAGTACAATAGAAACTATAAAGATAAACCTCCCCTCAAAACCAGAACAAGAAAAAATAGCCTCATTTTTGAGTGCTGTGGATAGTCGCATAGAACAACTCACAAAAAAAGAGCAACTCCTGCGTGAGTATAAAAAAGGGGTAATGCAAAAAATCTTCTCACAAGAGATTTGCTTTAAAGATGACGATGGAAGTGCTTTTCCTGAGTGGGTTGAGAAGAGGTTGGGGGAAGTATTAAAAACTATTTCAACAAAACCTTATCAAATTCCTAGTGCAAATATTGTAAAAATTGGTAAATTTAAAGTTGTTGACCAAGGACAAAAAGCTATTGCAGGATTTTCGAATAATGAAGATAAAGTGTTTAAAAATAATGGTGTTATTATTTATGGCGACCATACAACAATAGTAAAGTTTGTAGATTTTGACTTTATCATTGGTGCAGATGGAACAAAACTTTTAATATCATCAAATAATCATCATTTAAAATATTTGTTTTACAATTTAGTCTATAATAATATTAATGCAGAAGGATATAAAAGACATTTTAGTATATTAAAAAATATTTTTTTACAACTCCCATCCCTAAAAGAACAAACAAAAATAGCCTCCTTTCTCTCTGCTGCAGATGAAAAGATAACACTTACGCAAAAACAACTCGATGCCACAAAAGCATTTAAAAAAGCACTCTTGCAACAGATGTTTGTGTAAAAGATGGAAGTAACGCACGGATAAAAATGGAAGTAAGCATAAGCTTTGCATTAGTACAATACGGCTAAAATAGGTAATACTTTTGTGCTTATATGGAAGTAACGGATAAGAAAAAAGGAAGTAAAGGGAACAGATAAATGAGTAAACAAGAGATAAAATATATTCAAAATATTTTAAAAACCCAAAATCGATATGATTTAGCTCTAAAGTTAGAGGGTGCTTATTTTGAATATTATAATGAAAGCAATAGTTATTCTGGCTTTAATAATTTTGGAGGAGTAGATATTTATGTTAATTCAAACCATTTTTTTACATTAAATTCCATTAATGATATAGACAAAGAATTGTTGCTATCTTTGTTTAATGGTTTAAAACATCAGTTTGATGAAATTGTTTCTCTCTCTTATAAAATAGATACAAATATTTCAATAGAAAATTATAGCGATACTCTTTATATTTTTGTAGATGAATCAGGTAACAGAGATTTTACACAAAAAGGTTCAAAATACTTTATGTTTAACTTTTTAATGAAAAAAAGACCTTTTAATCTCCATAATACTATTGCAAATTATCGTTATACACTTTTAGAAAAAAATTTAGATCCCTTCAAAGGGAATGACAGAAGGTTAAATATTGAGTACTTTCATGCTTCTAAAGACAATAGACATATAAGAGAGAATATGCTTAACCTCATAACAACATTTGATAAAGAGAGTGTACAAATTTACTCGTATATACTTGAAAAACCAAAAGTTGATCCGACAAAAAGAGAAGAGATAGATAAATTTTATATTGATAATCTTACATTTGCTATTACACAACTCCTTAAACTTTTAGCAATAGATAAAAATTTTATCGTTATTACAGACAGGTTACCGCTTGAAAAAAATGAAAAGTTACAAGCAAAAGCACTCAAACAAGGTATAGCAAAATATATAGAAGAAAACAATTTAGAGCTTAGGTATGATATATTTCATCACTGTAGTGCTTCGAGTACTAACTTGCAAATAGTTGATTATATTAGTTGGGCTATTTTTAGAAAATATGAGCATAATGATGATAAAGCGTTCCAAAAAATTAAAAAGTACATTATAAAAATGGATGATATGACAAAACTGAGGGAAAAGCTTTACTATAAAAAATGACCCATCAACCTATCTTCAAATGAAGAAGTCGCCCTTGGCTACTTGTCAGTAGATGGGAACCTTTGAGGGAAGTATAACTTTTGTGCACTTAGAAAGATATAAAAGGAAAAAAGTATATGAGCAAACAAAGCGAAGCACTCTTAGAAGAAAACCTCATCAATCAACTTGTAGATTTGGGCTATGAAAAAGTTAGCATCAAAGATGATAAATGGCTTGAAGCGAACTTAAAAACACAACTCGAAAAACATAATGATTTTTCTATGAGTGAGAGTGAATTTAAACGAGTGCTTAACCACCTTAACAAAGGCTCAGTCTTTGAAAAAGCGATGATTCTTCGTGATAAGTTTGCCCTTCCTCTTGATGATGGAGAGACAAAATACATAGAGTTTTTAGACAGTGAACACTGGTGCCAAAACCTCTTTCAAGTGAGTAGCCAAATCACCGTTGATGGTGTGTATAAAAACCGTTATGATGTGACACTGCTTATAAACGGCTTGCCTCTGGTACAGATAGAACTCAAACGCAGAGGCTTGGAGATAAAAGAGGCTTTTAATCAGATAAACCGCTACCAAAGACACTCTTACGCTTCAAACTTTTTAATTACATACAGATTTTTGTCATCTCTAACGGTGTCAATACTAAGTATTTTGCAAATAACCGTAAACAGTCTTTTAAGCAGACTTTTTTCTGGGCTGATGTAGAGAATAAAAACATTACAAATCTTGAAGAGTTTAGTGAGGTGTTTTTGGAGCGATGCCACATCTCAAAAATGATATGCAAGTACATCGTTTTGGCACAGGTACCAAAGATACTGATGATTCTGCGACCGTATCAGTTTTATGCAACCGAAGCCATCATTGACAGAGTGCAAAATAGTGATAAGAACGGCTATATCTGGCACACGACAGGAAGCGGGAAAACACTCACAAGTTTTAAAACGGCACAAATTCTTACACAATTGCCCCATGTAAAGAAAGTTGTGTTTGTGGTTGATAGAAAAGATTTGGATTATCAGACTACCAAAGAGTTTAACAGCTTTAGTGACGGCTCTGTCGATGGAACGGATAACACGCAGGCACTTGTCAAACAGTTTAGTGATGATACAAAGCTTATAGTGACTACCATTCAGAAGTTAAATACCGCCATCAGTAAAACGCAGTACCTCTCAAAGATGCAAAAGCTACAAAATGAGCATATAGTTTTCATTTTTGATGAGTGTCACCGCAGTCAGTTTGGCGAAACACACCGTAATATTACAAAGTTTTTTCATAAAAATCAGATGATAGGCTTTACCGGTACACCGATATTTGAACAAAATGCCGTTGGCAACAAACTTGGCAAGAGAACGACCACACAGCTTTTTGACAAGGCACTGCATAAGTATGTCATTACCGATGCCATAGCTGATGATAATGTACTGAAGTTTTCCGTAGAGTATGTCGGCAAATACAAAGAGAAAAAAAACAGCACTTCGAGCATTGACATAGATGTAGAAAACATTGACACCAAAGAGCTTTTAGAGAGTGATGAGAGACTGGAAAAAATCACAGACTACATCATAGCCAACCACCCGAGAAAAACACATGCCAAAGAGTTTACGGCGATGCTTAGCGTAGGCAGTATCGATATGCTCACAAAATACTATGAACTCTTTACATGTAAAGAGCATAATCTTAAAATTGCTACCATTTTTTCATACAGTGCCAATGAAGAAGACAAAGATGCCGACGGCATGTACGAGCTTGATGAAAGCGATGGAGCAAGTGTAGATGAAGCACATATAAATCAACACTCTCGTGATAAACTTGAGCGTTACATTGGTGATTATAACGCTATGTTTGGCACGAAATTTACTACACGAGATTCGCAAAGCTACTATAATTATTACAATGACATCTCAAAAAGAGTAAAAAAGAGAGAAATAGACATACTTTTAGTGGTCAATATGTTTCTCACAGGCTTTGACTCGCCATCACTTAACACCCTTTATGTTGATAAAAATCTTAAGTATCACGGACTTATACAAGCTTTTTCAAGAACCAACAGAATTTTAAACGAGAAAAAATCTCAGGGTAATATTGTCTGCTTTAGAAACCTAAAGCAAAACACTGATGATGCCATAGCCCTTTTTTCAAACAAAAATGCCAAAGAGTTAATCATCATGCAACCGTATGAGGAGTATGTGAAGTATTTTAACGAAGCGCATGAAACGTTCATGAAAATAGCTCCAATGCTAGAGAGTGTAGATGGTTTAAAAGACGAGAGTGAAGAAAAAGCATTAGAGTTTATACGGGCTTTTCGTAATATTTTACGGCTTAAAAATATCCTTGAGAGCTTTAGTGACTTTCAGTGGGCTGACTTGTCTATGAGTGAGCAGGAGTTTGAGGATTATAAGTCCAAATATCTCGATATGTATGAAAAAATCAAAGCCCAAAAAGGTGAGGGCAGTGAAAAAGTTTCCATACTTGATGATGTCGATTTTGAGTTAGAGTTGATACATAAAGATGAGATAAATGTTGCCTACATCCTGCAACTTCTCGGCAGGTATAAAGATACCGAGAAAGAAGACAAAGAAGCACAAAAGAATAACATTATGAACATTATAAACTCTCAAACGCATTTAAGAAGTAAAAAAGAGCTTATAGAGAAGTTTATAAATGAAAATATGCTTCACATCAGCGACTCAGACGATATTGAAAATGAGTTTGAGAAGTTTTGGGAGAAGGAAAAAGAGAATGCTTACAATAAGTTATGTTTAGACGAAAAACTCGACCGCGAAAAAGTCAAAAAAGTTGTCGATACTTATGTCTATGAAGAGAGAAAGCCACTCAAAGATAACATAGCAAAAACACTGCTTTTCAAGCCAAAACTTCTTGAGAGAAAAAAGATAGTGCCAAGAGTATTACAAAAAGTGGTGGAGTTTGTTGATACTTTCTATGATGTGTGACTTTGATTTTTAGGGGTAGATTTAGGGGTAGAATAATATCTTTATTTTTTAAACTACTTAAGTGTCAGACCATAATAAATCTTAATTTACGTTATAACAAATATAATCTCTGTGCAGATACCTTTTGTCACAATCTCTTTAATATTTAAGTTTTTTATATCCATTTTGTAAAAATCTTGCATAGTTTTAATATTATTGATTGCCAATTCACGCAATATTATACCGCGATATGCTTTAGCCCAATGACTTATAACTTTACCGTTTTTGATAAATTTTAAAGTTGTATATGCAGATGAAGGCTTATAGAATTTATTATAAAATCCAGCTCTTAAATCTAAAAATGTCTCATTTATTAAAAATTTATCTAATGCTTTAGAGAAATATTTTTTATAAAATATTTCAGGAGCAAAATCGCCAATTTTTTCGCTCTGCTTTAGTTTATAATTTGGAATTCCGATATCTCCTGCGAGTAATGGACCAAATAAGTTTGAAAAAATTATTGTATTTTTATCGATGTAACTTTGAGCATTTTTATCTAATGAATTATAATCTAGATAATCAAATGCAACCCCATCATATCTTTTTATCACTTTCATTAAGGGTTGATTATAGATATCTGTTTTGTATTGTTCAAATTTTGTATAATCTTTTATTCCAAATAGTTTGCTAAGCTGTTTATTTGATGCGTTGTAAATATAATCGCGATATCGGCTTAAAATTTCTTTTCTGTAATCAAATAGTTCAGAAAATAAAAAATTATTTTTAGTAATTTCTCTAACTATGCCACCACTTTTTTTACTCTCTGCTGGAGAAAACAGTATTTTCATTTTTTTTCATTTTTATTTGAAAAATTTATGAGTTTATATTTGCCAACCAAACCATTAAGCCTTTTTGTACATGCAAACGATTATGTGCTTCATTGAAAACTATTTCATTGTATGCTTCTAATATCTCTTCACTTACTTCCTGTCCTCGATATGCTGGTAAGCAGTGTAGAAATTGTGCATCTTTAGCCGCTAAAGACATCATTGGTTTATCAATCATATAGCCCTTAAAATCACAAATTCTTTGCTCTTTTTCATCTTCTTGACCCATTGATGCCCAAGTATCAGTGGTTACCACGTTAGCACCTTTTACCGCTTCTTTTGGATCGTTTGTTATTACGATGTGAGCATTACTAATTTTTGCATACATATAAGCATCTTTTAACACTTTGTCATCTATCTCGTAACCTTTTGGTGTTGCAATTCTAAGTTCAAAACCTAATTTGCTAGCTAGCATTAGCCAAGAGTGTGCCATATTGTTTCCATCACCAACATAGGCCACAACAGCATTATTTGCTACGTTATATTCTGTCATGGTCATGTAGTCCGCTAAAAGTTGAACTGGATGATATGAATCGGTTAATCCATTAATGACTGGAATTGTTGAATATCTGGCAAACTCTTCAAGTTTTGCGTGCTCAAAAGTTCTAATCATAACCATATCACACATTCCAGATATCACACGTGAAGTATCTTTTACAGGTTCCCCACGCCCTAAATGGATATCACGATTAGATAAAAATAAACCATGACCGCCAAGCTGATATATACCTGTTTCAAAACTAACACGTGTTCTAGTTGAACTTTTTTCAAAAATCATAGCTAATGTTTTTTTTGGCATTAAATCTTTTAAAATACCATTTTTTAAATCTTTTTTTATTTTTAAACCTAAATTTATAATCTCTAAAATCTCATCTTTTGTGAAATCTTTTAGCGATAAAAAATGTCTCATTTATATATCCCTTTTTTTACGGATTTGTTAAAAATTTTGCTACCTCTTTTGCATGATATGAGATGATAATATCAGCCCCAGCACGCTTAAAAGCTATCATAGTTTCCATAACAACACGCTTATAGTCTATTAGATTATTTATACCTGCTAATTTTAGCATGGCATACTCTCCACTAACATTATAAACAGCCAAGGGTAAAGATATACTTTCTTTTACGTCTCGCACAATATCAAGATAAGCAAGTGCTGGTTTTACCATTAAAATATCTGCACCTTGTGCTTCATCTGCAATACTTTCAGCTATTGCTTCGCGTCTATTTGCTGGATCCATCTGATAGCTAGAACGGTCTCCAAATGATGGAGTAGAATCAGCAACATCACGAAATGGTCCATAATACCCACTTGCAAATTTTGTAGAATAGCTCATAATTGGTAAATTTTTATATCCATGCTCATCTAATGTTTTACGTAAAGTTGTAATTATACCATCCATCATGCCAGATGGTGCTATCATATCAGCTCCAGCATCTGCATGAATGAGTGCTTGAGATGCGGAGATCTTTAATGTAGCGTCATTATCAACTGTTTGATGTTCATGATTTATGATACCGCAATGTCCATGATCTGTGTATTCACAAAAACAAAGATCAGTTACTACAAACATATCTGGATAAGTTTTTTTTATTGCTCTTACTGCTTGTGCAATTATACCATTTTCACTAAGTGCATCAGAGCCGATAGAATCTTTAACCTCAGGGATACCAAAAAGTATTATGCTATTTATATTTAAAGCTTGCAAAACGGCACACTCTTTTATAATCTCATCTATACTCATCTGAAAAACTCCAGGCATTGAAGTTATTTCTGTTTTAATGCCTGTACCAAAGCGAACAAAAAGAGGATAGATAAAATCATCTATGCTTACATGTGTTTGTCTAATTAATTTACGAAGGTTTGGATTAAATCTTGTTCTACGAAATCGATGAAACATAATAGTGCCTTTATTCTAATTTGATATAATATTACAATTTTATCTATTTAAAGTTTAAACAAATGAAAATAATCATATCTGAAGTAGCAAACCTACCCTCTCGTTTTGGTAATTTTAAAATAAAAGCTTTTAAAGAGGGCTATAAAGAGCATCTTGTAATATATAAAGAGCATCTTAATGATATCCCAATTGTACGCGTTCATTCCGAATGTCTAACAGGTGATGCGATTGGAAGCTTGAAGTGTGATTGTCGTGATCAACTTGAGATTGGCTTAAAAATGGCACAAGAACATAATGGAATGGTGATATATTTACGTCAGGAGGGACGTAATATTGGTCTTTTAAATAAAATAAATGCTTATGCCTTGCAAGATGGTGGATTAAACACAGTTGAAGCCAATCATCAACTAGGATTTGGTGCTGATGAGAGAACTTATGAAATTGTTACATTTATATTAAATTATTTTAATATTCAACAGATAAAACTTCTTACAAATAATCCAACAAAAATAAATTCTATTGAAAATATCGAAATAGTTGAGCGTATTCCAATAATAATTGAACCAAACAGATATAATGAAAGTTATTTACATGTAAAGCGTGACGAGATGGGACATCTGTTATAAAACATTTTTAAAAGTTTTATACATTAAAGAGCATCTAAAGCTTTACCAATAATTACTAAAATATTGCTTTGCATATGTCTTGAAAGTTTTGAAAAACATGCTATGATGTTTATTTTTATGGTAAATAAGATATAAAATCCTAGGCATCTTTATATTTTTTAGTGGTATTTGAAATAATGTTTTTTCTAACAACTCTTTTTTAACCGCAAATTTTGATAAACATGAAATAAGTTTAGGATTATTTTGCAGTAATGTCTTTGCTTCATCTAATTCCGAAAACTCCATCACAATATTCATGTCTTTATAAATTGGTCCAAAAGTTTCAAAAAAAAGTTTTCTAATGCCAGAGCCTTTTTCGCGCATTAACCACTCATACTGATATAATTGATCTATAAAATAAGCCTGTTGTGCTAATTTTTTATTACTTGAGACTATTATTAATTCATCTTCTATTAAGTTTTCTTTGATTATTTCAGGTTCACTACAATTCATCTCTATAAATCCAATATCTATCTCACCATTTAAAATCATATTTATAATATCAAATGAATTTTTAATAGTTTTTTCGAGGATGCTGTCTTTATATTTTTTAACAAAATCATAAACAATTTGAGGAGTTACAAAATTGCCAATTGTTTTACTTGATCCTATGCGTAATGTACCAGCAACTTGAGATGTTTTAAATATACGTTCAGCTTCAATAAGAGATATAAAATATTTAAATGTTTGATCTTTAAAATTTCGACCTCTTTCATTTAAAACAAGCTTTTTTCCAATTCTATCAAATAATGGTTCTCCAAGACCTGACTCTAACGATTTCAAGGCTAGTGATATAGCCGATTGACTCATAGAAATTTTTTTAGATAATTGAGATATATGTGGATTATCACATAAATAATAAAACAATTCCAATTCTTTAAATGACATCCCTCGTATCCCCTTATAAATATTATATCATAAAAGTACTATTAAAAGGACATTGGTTCGCCTCTTAGCACAGGTAATGGCGTTTTTGAATATTCTAACATTGAACCATCATATACTTTTATAGATTTAAGATTATCAATAAATTTTAACACGAACCACACGCCTCTTGCGTTATGTCCTGTATTACAATATATAACAATTGGTTTTGTAATATTTACCCCATAGCCACCATTTGAAATTAATATTTTTGATTGCTTTGCGGATATGAATTGATAATAATTATTTACTTTTTTAACTTCTAAGGCAGATGAACTTAATTTTGCGGTTGGAATCCTACCATGTCTTACTAAGAGTTTATCGGTATCTTTACCTACAAAATATGTATAATTTCTAACATCTAAGAGTTGAATATTTTTATGATATATAGCATTAATAACATCATTTAATGACGCAATAATTTTATTATTAAATGCATTAACCTCATAGTTACTTTTTATTTGTATGCTTGTGTGAGATGTTGTTTTATTATTGCCAAATTTCCATTTTGCATATCCACCATTTAATATAACACTGCGTTTAAATCCATAAAGCCAGATATTGTATAAACCAGCAATAGCGTCACAATAATCTCTCTTTTTATGTCCTGCACTATAAAAAACTACTGTACTGCGTGATGTTACACCTGTTTTATCTAAGAGTTTCTCAACTTGCCTAGGTGTATCATACATGTGTGATACATTGCCTACTTTGCCTTTAAACCATTGTTCAAACGGAATATTGATTGCATGTAAAATATGATTTTTATTATACGCTTTTGCTGGTCTAGCATCAATAATAACAATATTCTTATTATCCAAATGCCCATTTAACCATTTATCAGATACAATATGATTGCTTGGTATCACAAGCCCGAAAGAGGCTGTGATAATTATGATACAAAATAAAAAATATTTCATGTATTACCTTGTTATATTATGAAAATTAAAAATTATAATTTAAAACGACTTCTTGAATTATCTGGCCATTTTTACCAAAGACATATTGATTTTTGAAAAATTTTGCAGGCTGATTTGTTTTAGTACTAGCTATTGCATTTTTTCTAGCAAACATATATCTAACATGTAAATCTTTAAATGTTCCGCTAAATTTATAATAGAGACCAAAAACAAACTGTGTATAACTTGGAAAGCCGTATTTGTTAAGAGCATTGTTTGTAATACTTTGATGAAAATGGCGACCATAGCTAATATTGGTTCTTAATCCCTTAAGTCCAAGAAATTTATAGTTTTGTTTGTAGTTTACAACCCAAGCATCAGCACCACCCATTCCATCATCTGTTTCAGGAAATTGAAATGTATATAAAGGTGGCTTAGCCCACTCTCTTGGCATTATAAGGCGTCCTTGTTTAGTTGTGGTTTTTACAGCTAGAGATAAAAATGAACCATGATATCCAGCACCAACCATTGCACCATAAGTATTACTAATTTCGCCATGCTTCATATATGATAATTTTGGATTACTATTACCGCCATTACCGACTGCTCTTTCACCTAAATATTGCACACCCGCCACTAATTTAGAGCCACCCATTTTCTTATCATATTTACTCTCAAGGTATGTAGCATTATATATATTTTGAACATAATAGTCCCAAGCTTGAAGTTTTAAACCTCTAATTCCTGTATATCTAGCACCTGCTACAAAAATACCATCGCTTTTTGTATTGCCATAATAATTGCCAGGACCACCAGCAGGAGAAGCGCCATTTCCATATCCATACCCTAGTGAATCGCCTACATTTCTCCATCTTGGCACGTTTCTTACCCAAATACCATTAATAAATCCAGCTTGTAGGATGAAATGTTTTAAAGCTTTAGTTTTTACCCATGCACCTTGAAAAAATGTTGGAATCATCCAACCATCTTCTGGATTTAAAAGAGGAGTTTTTAACACCATTCTACCAATGGTTACTGATGTTTTAGAGTGATGATAATTAAGATATAGTTGTCCTACGCCATTTACCGCATGGTTTGTAGGGTCTGTACTATCAATCATTCTAATTACATAACGTGAATTTCTATAACCTCCATGCCCATTAAATGTACCTGGTTGAGTACTAGTAGCGTTCACGTTAGTATTGATTGAATTAGTTGTATAAAAAGCAACACCTGCTTTAAAGTTATAAAATGATCCTGTTTCATATTTTAAATGTCCACCAATTGCAGAACCAAAATAATCTTTTAATCCAGGTGCATTATCTACTCTCATGTAGTAATAACGAACTTGTCCAGTTACTTTCCCACTATGTAATGCTGAACTTAAATTTGATGTAGCAAATAAGGCTGGTGCCAAGAGTATAGACATAGCTACAGTGTTTAATTTTTTCATTTTTTTCATTCCTTTTTCATTTTGAGATTAGTATCTGAGAAAAACTCTAGCTTGTTTCAGGAGAAACTAGAGCTTTTCTCAGATACTAAAAGAAGTTGTAAAGTTTTATACATATCATTGATTATTTTAGTATCTATCAATGATATGTATCATTAAATATAAAGAGACCACAAGATATTATTGAATCAATATATAACCTTTTTGTTCATAATTAATTATAGCAACATAACCCGCGAGTGTTTTAGTAACATATTTATTTACTTCGCCATGCTGTTTTATTTTATGTTCATTTAATGCTTGATCACAAACAAAGAATTTTACACCATGCTCGGTTAATTTTTTCATAACGCCTAAATTTGGATTATTTGTTAAAAATCTTTTATTGTAAGCTTTGTTATTTAACGCTATTGTAGTATCTGGTCCAAAAATAACACCAACCATGTGAATATTTTTTTGTGGTACACCGCCAGAACGCAACATGTTTGTTAATCGTGCCATTAAAAATAGATGAATATTAACTCCATGTCTATTTTTAGGATTAGTTAGTCTAAATACAAGATTATAAATCTTATGCTTATTTGGCTGATTTGGAGCATTTTTATAATACTTAATTGGTCCATAACCATGTAAAAAAGGGGTCTCCCATTTAGGACCTCCAGCTGCTGATGCGATCTGTGTAATAACTAATAAAGTTATAACTAATTTTAATAAACTTCTCACGTAAAACTCCTTATTTTTTTATGTATCAATTATAGTGTGAATTCAGGTAATAACAAAATTGAATTTTTAAATTATTTTATTTTAATATTCAAATAAGCATAATTTTTTCTTATGTTATTGCTCTTAATGACGCTAAATTTAATTCTATTACTCATATTTAAAAATTTTATAAATAGCTTCATGGCTTCATAAAACCATACTGTCTATATATTGTTTGTCCAGTTTTACTAAGCAAAAACTTCATAAAAGATTTTGCTGCATATTTATGTGGTGCAGTTTTTAATAATCCTGCTGTATAGCTCACAATTTTATTATCTTTATCGGCAATTGTTACAGTTGAAATAGGATGATGCATGATTTTAGACTGAAAATATGCTTCTGTGTACCATACAACCCCAGCATCACATTTATGCTCCATAATATTAATAGGAGTTTGTCTATGATGTATATGTGTTAAAAATGTTGTGCCATATTTAACTTTAGTGCTATATATCTCTTTTACCAATCTTTCTCCACCTGCTTTTTTTAATACTGGGATAATTGCATGTTGGGCAATACCCTCCCACCTAGGATTTGGCATACATAACTGCAATTTAGGTATAGCTAAACTGTTAAGATTAATAACATGATCTGGGTTATCTTTATATACCATAATCGCTAATCTATTTTTAGCATACACTTCCATTTTATTAAACCAATTATACTTATGTTGAAGCTTTTTCATACTCCCACGTCCAGCTGTTAAAATATCAGGTTTTAAAGAAATTAACATATTTCCAAGCAATACTCCAGTATGTCTTTTAATAGCCGTAATTAATCTACCAGGAGGTAAAGTAAAAGCAACTATTCTTTTATACTGTGGATATGTGTGTATAAATGCTTTTATAAGCTTATTGACTAGCATATACTGATTACCAGCAAAAAAGATAACTAATTGCGGCTTATTAATATCTCCATGAATATCTGGAACATTTTCCAAACCAGGCACTGTAACCTCCGTTCCTAAATAGATGGGAGGATTCCAAGGTGGTTGAATCTTAAGTAATTTCTTATTAAACCCATGCATATATGTAGATACGTTAGTTGTATTTGTTTGGTATGCTGATAATGAAGTTGTATATAGCGATAAAAAAGCTGTGGCTACAAACAAACAAACGAAACTTTTAGTTTTGCTAAATGTGTTATGCATAATGTTCCTTTTTTCCAATTAAGCGCGCCTCTCCTTTTACGGAATAAGAGCGTAGCCTTTTAATTCAAATGTTGGTATATCAATTAAAGCCGAAAAACTAGGTGTTACATATTTATTTAACTGTTTATTTGGATTGATTCCATGCTCCGCTGCAGCTTGATTACATACATAAAACTTTGCGCCATGCTCTTTTAACTGTCTTAAAATATTTAAATCAGGATTAAACTTATGCATTCTTTTTTTATATACATCATTACTTAATGCTAGTAGTGTCGCAGGTCCTGCTATAACACCTACTATATGAATATGACTTGACTCGATACCGCCTACGTATAATAAATTCATAAGTCTTGCCATGTGAAATAATGCATTATTAACGCCATCTTTTGTTTTTGCACTTGTGATTTTAAAAACTACTTTATAATCTAGGTGCTTATCTGGCATAATAGCGGCATGTTTAAAGACTTTTATAGCTCCATAACCATGTATTAGTGGCGTTTCCCATTTAGGTCCTGCATGTGCCGATGCAACTTGTACTGATGCAAGCAAAAAAACGCTTACTACTAACAATAATTTAACAATCTTCATATTTGATCCCTTTATATATAAGATTTTATGATTATAGTAAATAATATTTTATTTGCCAAATTGAAATAATTAAATATAATAATTAAAAATATTAATACGACATTTTATTTTTTAGACTTAAAGGCATCTCTAGAAATAAAAAGTCTTAAGTAAGAGACCATAAACAACTTCTTTGTTGTCCAGTTTCACCACGTTATGGTTGCCAAATTTTATAAAAATAAAAGCGATAGCTTAGAAGCATAATAGTAAAATCTTAGTTACCAAACAAAGGATTTAAAGCTACAAAGCTACACCCCTGTGAGTGAATCTCCACTTTTATGATATACTTCTATCACTTAAAAGTGGAGTAAATAAATGCCTACAAGATTACGAGTAGATTTAGCTGGGTATCATCATGTTATAAACAGAGGTGTGAATCGTTCTATAGTTTTTGACCATTACGATGATAAAGAGATGTTTTTACAAATCATTAATAAATCTGCCACTATTGGCAAAGTGACTTTACATGATTATTGCATCATGGACAATCATTACCATCTTCTTATTGAAACCAAAAAAGAGAATATTTCAACTTTTATGCGTATTGTTAATGCTAACTATGCAAAATACTACAACAAAAAGTATAAACGCAGTGGTCGCTTATGGCAAGATAGATATAAATCAAGATATATCACTTGCGAAGATTATCTTTATACTCTTATTCGATATATTGAATACAACCCAATAGAAGCAGGAATAAGTAAAAAAGTTACTCATTACCCTTTTACATTGGCTTCACTTATTTTTCGCGCAAAAGAGACATACCCTTGCTCTAAAGAATCACTACTGATAAAAGAGTTTGATATTAAAACACTCCATGAGTTTTTAGACTCTTCCCTTACAGAAGAGGAACTTCAATATCTTCAAGAAAGAGAGAAACAAAAGGTTTTAAAAAGTAGTGGCGGAATCATTGTAAAATGCTCAAAAGAGTTTAAAGAGCATTTTGCAGATATTGACACAAAAAGTGAGCGAAACGCAGCTATCATCAATGCTTATCTTGATGGATATTCTCAGGTTGCTATCGCAAAGTATTTGAAAGTTTCTAAATCTTTAATCTCTAAAGTGGTTAAAAGTGGAGATTCACTCACTGGGGTGTAATTGTGAACAGGCAAGAGCATTTAGTTTTATTGAAAAAAAATCAATTTCTCAAATGATTAGAGAAAGTTTAAATGAGTATCTTTCAAAAAATAGTAAAACAAAACAACAAGCTAATTTAATATTAGAAGCAGATGATGAAAAAGAAATTTTATCAATATTAGCAAGTGAAAAATTTACTTCAAACAATGATTTTAAAAGTAAATTTAATTTATGATAGAAAACTTCAAGAAAAAATATTTAATGCTATTCAAAACTTACCAAGTGGAAATGTTAAAAGATTAACAGGTAATGATATACCTCCAATTTATAGGATTAGAATATCAAAGTACAGAATACTCTTTCATATGAATGAAGAAGAAATACAAAAAAATAAAAAGTTTCACTTTGTCATAGATGAAATAAATAGAATAAATATATCCAAAGTTTTTAGAGAAATCACACTCATAGAAGAAGATAAAAGAGAGGCTCTACATGTAGCGCTGCCATACTCAAAAAAGAGTTTAGCATACCATTAAACCTTTTATATAATTGGAACTATGAACAGCCTGACAAATTCTATAGCCCCGATAGATATCGCTCTTAGGAGAAGATTATCATATAGGGTATAGTTACTTTATGAAGATACGAAACGAAGAAGATTTAGACTTTGTGTGCTATGGGCTAAATTAAAACAAGATAGGATTAAGTTCATGGCTTAATCTTCTAATTTACTTAAAAATTCTAAAAGTCCCTTGGGTAAAAAGAGAAATCACAAGCTGACTGCGTTAAAGGTTCTTGAAACTACTAGTAGTTCATACAAACTTTCGCCTTGCATTAGTCCTCTTTTTGAGGTTTTAAAAATTGGGTTTTCTTTTGGATAGGCACTTGTGCAATAAGTCTATTGTTTTACTTTTTTAAAAAGTAAAAATATAATAGCTGAGATACCAGAACTTCCAACAACCATGCTCATAATTACAATTTGATATCTAGCGGCTACTAGTGGACTGATGCCTGAGAGGATTTGTCCTGTCATAAGACCTGGAAGCGAAACCAAACCAACTGCCAAAAGTACATTTACACGAGGCAACATGGCAGCTCTAAAGGCAAACAAACGAGCTTCTTTATAGCTAACTCTTTGTATCTCATTTTCAAACCTCTCTGCTGCTTGAGCTACTGAATTCATGGCATTTGCATATATCATACCAGCTAAAGGAATCGCAATCATGGGTGTATATAGTGGTTTTGTATCAATTATAAAAGCTAAAACTAATAGTAAATTAGCGGTACCTCCAATCGAGATAGAGATAAATACATGCCAATAATTGATAAGATTTTTATGTTTAAAATTACGTAAGGCTATCATACTTGAAACAGATATCATAAACAGTACTACCGCACCACCAACAAAAATAGAGCTTGATTTAAATATCGCATCTAAAACATAGCCTATAATTAAAAGCTGTATAACCATTCTAACAGTTGCGTATCCTATCTCTTTTGCATCATTAACCCATATATAATAAAAATAGGCGACAACACCCATGGGTAGCATTATGTAAAATAAATGTATTATTGGTATATCGTGCATTATAATTGTAATCCTAAAGGTTTGTTTAGTCTCAAGTTTCACCACATTGTATCATTTCAAAAGCAATATTTTAAAACACATCTGGTAAAATCTTAAATATTTTAGGCTTTGCTTGAAACCAACTTTAAACTGCATCAAAACTTAACAGGTGTTTAAAAAATTAGAGTTTATAAAAAGTTGTCTTGACAAATTATGGTAGTATAGAAATCCTTTGATTTTTTTGTAACCTATCTTACAGTTTTAATCCTGGAGCTTTCCACATTGAAGTTGTAACCCCTTTGTCAACAAGTCTTAGTTGTAATCTATAGGCTTCTTTAAACTTTATTTTCATATCATCATATATCTTTTTGTTTTCTAAATTTGGTTTATATATTTTGTCCCAAACAACTAACTTTTTTGAGGCAGAGATCAGATCTTTATAGATGCCAGCACCAACGCCAGCGGCTATGGCAGTACCAAGCGCTGTGGCTTCTGTTACTTTTGGGATTTTTACCTCACAACCTGTTGCATCTGCTAATATTTGCGACCAAAGAGCACCTTTGCTAGCACCTCCTGCAAATACAAGAGTATCTATTTTTATGTCTGTGAATTTTGATATTTTATCAAGGTTTATACTAGAAACAATAGCTGCATTTTCCTCCAAGCTTCTAAACATCGATATAGGATTACATGCAGTTGCGTCTAAATTTAGATTTAAAAAACTAGGAGCTGCGTGATACCATTTTTTATAATTCATGCTATCTGAAAATATAGGAATAATGCCATAAGAGCCAACAGGAACACTCTTGGCTTTTTTCTCTAAAACTGTATATGGATCAATATTTTTTTCTTGAGCATATTTTTTTTCTATCTCACAAAAAGCATCTCTAAACCAACGCATAACAAGACCACTAAAAAAGGTTATCCCCTCAACTTGTGAGAGTTTATCTATTGCATGTGGATTTACGCGAACTGACATATCTTTTGGAGGTGATATTTTATTGGAAATATTTACAACTTGTTGCCAAAATGAACCGCCAAATATTGCAACATCTCCAATTTCAACGACACCTAAACCAATAGATCCCATCTGAACATCACCACCACCTACGACAACCTTTACGTCTGTGCTTAAGTCTGTTTGTTTACTTGCTTTTTTATTTACATTGCCAATAAGAGTTCCAGTTTGTACGCATGATGGGAAAATATTATCTTTTAATCCAATCATGGTTGCCATACTCTTATCCCAATCTCTTTTTAAGAGTGAGAATATTCCTGTAGTTCCACTATTACTAGGATCCGTTACTATTTTGTCGCAAAGCTTAGCTAAAATCCAATCACTTATCATAGATATGTAAGCTACTTTGTCATATATCTCTGGTTTATTGTTTTTTAACCACAATATACGCGCAAGAGCGCCGAGTGCAAAAGTTTGACCAGATATTGCATAAAATTTCTCTTCGATATTTGAAAAATTTTGTTTCAACCATGTTACCTCTTCGCTAGCTCTTGCATCAACATTAGCAACTCCAAAAAGTTCATCACCATTTTTATCATAAAGAATGATTCCCTCACGCATACTAGTCGCACTAACCGCTGTAATATCACTACCCTTTAAATTGGCATCAAAAAGAGATTCTTTTATGCATGTGCTTGTAAGAATCCAATTTTTATCCCAATCAAAGCTCATGCTATTTTTAACATGATTTTCAGCGATATGCGTCCATTCATGTTGAGACATGCCAAGTTGATTGCCTTTTTCATCAAAGATAACTGCCCTCACGCTTCCAGTTCCAGCATCTATTGCCATTAAATAATTTTTCATCTCTTAAGCTTAGCCTGCTCTAGTTCCCAATACTCCATTTCAAAACTATCTTTTTCATTTATGCTTTTATATCCGCCGAGCTTATCTGCTCTAAGAACTGCTAACATGGTATGAGATACTATATTATCAATAATCATCGCTTCTTGCTCATTTTTACCAAAACTAACAATACCAAAATCTTTTATCACAGCATAGCAAGGAGTTGGATTTAGGCATATTTCATTTGTTGCAAATTTTTTAAAATATGTTAGATAATCTTTTTTAAATTTATCTACTGCTTTTTGAATATTTGTATCTTTTAAAATAAGTGGCACTCTTTTAGTTTTAATGATATGTTCTGGTGTTAAGACGCCTTTAGTCACAAATTGTTTCAAATCTGGCATTGAAGCGTATGTATAAGCTAAATCACAACGGTTGACCTTTAAAACTACCTCATAGTCTTTTTCTTTTGAAATAATCTTTTGTAAGCTATCTAAATTAAACTTCTGAGTTAAATCGCTTTGTTTTAACTCTATTTTGGTATTTATTTCTAAAAATTCTTGAGCAATTTGTACAGCATCTATCATTTTTGTATAAGATTTCTTTGCATCATCATCAAAAGTAAAGATGCCGTGATTGTGTAAAATAATTCCTTTACATGTAAGCCAATCCAAATCTCGTGTCATTTTATAAATAGTATGTGCTAAGATAAATCCTGGCATAACGTATGGGATAATTAAAAAATTAGGGTAAAGTTTTTTAATATTTTTTAAACCTGTTTTAGAATTTGAAATAGTTACAATAGCATCAGCATGCGTGTGATCTACAAATTTAAAGGGTATGATTGCATGTAAAATTGCCTCAACAGAAGGGTTTGGAGCATCACTACGTAACATCGCATTTTTTTGAGCTTGTACCATTTTACTATCACTTAAATACTCTAAATCTGCCATCTCTTTTAATGTTTTTAGCAACACAGGGGCAAACCCTTGTGCTTTAATATCTACTAAATCCCAACCACTACCTTTAACATAAAGTACCTCTTGATTATTTTGAAGAATTTTAACCGAAGTATTACCTCCACCATGGAGAACTAGTTCGTCATTTTTACCTAAAAGATTTGAGGTATAAACCCTTTTTTCTAAATCATCTGTAAAATTTTTGGCAACCTCATCATCATACAAATTTTTCAAACTTTAACCTAAAACTTCTAATTCGTCTGTATATTTTTTGGCACAATAAGACCCATAATTACTTTTATAAATCTTATAATGCTCTGAGTGTTTATGACTATTTAACGCTTTTTCATCTCTCCATGTTTCTATCGCTATAAATTTTTCAGGTCTATTTTTATATTGAAGAATTTCATAAAAAATAGATCCATCTTCCATTTTTGATGGCTTAACCATAGCCTCTAAAAGCTCTTTCATTTTATCTACGCTATCAGGTTTTGCTATAAATGTTACACGTTTAGTAATTATCATGACTACATCTGCTCTCTCATTCTTGTTAAATAATCTTTATAATCTTTCATATCCAAATCAGTTTTTCTAGCAACACCATCTTCAATAGCTGCTTGTGCAACCGCAGCTGCAACCCATGGAAGTACCCTTTTATCAAATGGTGAAGGAATAATATATTCATGTCCAAAAGTCATATCATCGCCTCTATTGTGAGCCTTTTTAACATAATCTGGAACATCTTCACGAGCCAATGAAGCAAGTGCTTTTGAAGCAGCCATTTTCATATTTTCAGTTATTTTAGTTGCTCTAACATCTAATGCACCTCTAAAGATTTGAGGAAAACCTAAAACATTATTTACTTGATTTGCAAAATCGCTTCTACCTGTACCTATAATAAGATCGGGACGAGCCTCTTTTGCAAGTGGCGGCATGATTTCTGGTGTTGGATTCGCACAAGCAAAAATAATTGGATTAATATCAGACATAGATTTAACCATCTCAGGCGTAATTAAACCAGGTTGAGAAAGACCAAGCACCATATCAGCACCTTTTATCGCATCTTTTAAAGTTCTATCTGACGTATCAAATGCAAACTCTTGCTTATATTTATTTAAATCATCTCTTTTGTTATGAATTACACCTTTTGAATCGAGCATAGTGATATTTTTAACACCAAGACGTTTATACATCCTAGAGCATGCGATTCCAGATGCACCAGCACCAATAACAACAACTTTTAAATCTTCTGCTTTTTTACCACTCATCTGCAAAACATTCATAAGTCCAGCAGTTGTAATAACAGCTGTACCGTGTTGGTCGTCATGAAAAACTGGCACATTACATATCTCTTTTAGTCTATCTTCAATCTCAAAACATCTCGGAGCTGAAATATCTTCAAGATTAATTCCACCAAAACTATCGGCCATTCTTGCAACGGTTTGTATAATTTCTTCGCTATCTTTTGTATTTAATTCAATATCAATAGCATCAACATTTGCAAAGGCTTTAAATAAAACACCTTTACCTTCCATTACCGGCTTGCCAGCTAAATGACCAATATCGCCAAGACCTAAAACTGCGGTACCATCAGTAACTACTGCAACTAAATTACCTTTATTTGTATAATCATACGCCTTATTAATATCTTTTTCAATCTCAAGACATGGATACGCAACACCGGGACTATATGCCATAGCTAACTCTTTTTCAGTTTGACAACTTTTAGTTAACAGTGTACCTGTTTTACCATTTGTATCAAATTCGCTTTGTGCTTTGTGATAATCTAGTGATTCTTGTTCAAAATTACTCATTTAATCTCCTTAATTGTTTATGACTTAATTATATACAAAAATAATAAACAGGTATTATATTTTTTCTATAACGACTCCATTGTCTTGTAAAAATTTTGAAATAATTTTGGATTCATTGTATTCATAAGCAACTGTATAAACTATTCGCTTTATACCACTTGCAATTAGATTTTTACTACACTCACTACAAGGTTCTAAGGTTACATAAACAGTAGCACCCTCAATACTAATACCTTTTCTAGCTGCCCATATTATAGCATTCATTTCAGCATGAATTTCGTATGTTTTAGACCATTCATGATGCTCTTTTGTATATACATTATCCCAATGCTCGTTGCAATTTGTATATCCTGCTGGAGTTCCATTATAACCTGTGCTTAAGATCCTACCATCTTTTACGATAACTGCTCCAACTTGCTTTGAAATACATTTTGATGCGCTAGCTATCTCTTTTGCAATATTTATAAAATGAATATCGCTTATCACTTGCCATCCTTAAATAAACTTATGGTATTATATCACAATACAATGTGTATTTTTATCTAAGAAACTGACCTTATATGCTTTTGCAAAAAAAGCGGGTAAAGTCCTCTTGTTTCTCAAAAAACACTGTTTTTTGTAGCTTTAGGGGATTGCTCGTTGTAGTACATAACATCGGTAAGAAAGTAAAAATATCTTATTTTTTAAAACATAATTTTTGGAGCAAAATAGATGGACACAAAGCAAATAAAATCGTTAATGCAAGACTTTGACAAGAGTGGTCTTAGTAAATTTAGACTAAAAAATGAAATTTTAGAACTAGAGTTTGAAAAAACTTTTACTACATCAACTGTTGTTAATACACCAGTTATCACGCAACAGCCACAACAGATGATATCTACTGAAGCTAAATCAGAGACTTTTTCTGGTGAAGCTATATTGTCTCCAATGGTTGGAACATTTTATGCATCACCTTCACCTGATTCTGCTCCTTTTGTCAAAAAAGGTGATATGGTTAAAAAAGGACAAGTATTGGGAATTTTAGAAGCAATGAAGATTATGAATGAACTTGAAGCTGAATTTGATTGTAAAATTATAGATATTTTAGTTAGTGATGGACGTCCAGTTGAATATGATATGCCATTATTTGAAATTAAAAAGATTTAACAAATGGCTGAAATAAAACGAATTCTTGTTGCAAATCGTGGAGAGATTGCTCTTCGCGCTATTAGAACAATCAAAGAGATGGGCAAAGAGGCTGTTGCAGTTTATTCTACTATAGACAAAGAGTGTGAATATTTAAAGTTAGCCAACAGTGCTATTTGTATCGGAAAAGGTCCGAGTAATGAAAGTTACTTGAGCGTTCCAGCTATAATCTCAGCAGCTGAAATTAGTAATTGTGATGCAATATTTCCAGGCTACGGCTTTTTAAGTGAAAATCAAAATTTTGTTGAGATATGTGCTCATCATAATATAAAATTTATTGGACCAACACCTGATGTGATGGCACTTATGAGTGACAAGTCAAAAGCAAAAGAGATGATGATATCAGCTGGCGTTCCAGTTGTTGCTGGTAGTGATGGGGCGATAGACGATATACAAAATGCAAAAAAACGAGCCAAAGAGATAGGTTATCCAGTGATTCTTAAAGCTGCGCAAGGTGGCGGTGGTCGTGGTATGCGTATTGTAGATGATGAAAGTTATCTTGAAAATGCTTTTTTAGCAGCAGAGAGTGAAGCTATTATCGCTTTTGGTGACGGCACGATTTATATGGAAAAATTTATTGATAATCCTCGCCATATAGAGGTTCAAATAATGGCAGATTCGCATGGCAATGTTATTCATATTGGCGAGAGAGACTGTTCAATGCAAAGGCGTCATCAAAAATTAATAGAAGAATCGCCAGCAATTATTTTAAATGACAAAGTAAGAAAACAGCTACATGAAACGGCAATAAAAGCAGCTAGGTTTATTAAATATGAGGGTGCTGGTACATTTGAATTTTTGCTTGATTCTAATCTTAAATTTTATTTTATGGAAATGAACACTCGTCTGCAAGTTGAACATACAGTATCAGAGATGGTTAGTAATCTTGATTTAATTAAAATGATGATAGAAATAGCTGAAGGAAAAGAATTAATCAAACAAGATGAGATTAAGCTACAAGGTCATTCTATAGAGTGTCGTATAACTGCGGAAGACCCAATAAAGTTTCTTCCATCACCTGGTAAAATAAGTAAATGGATTGCTCCTGGAGGTAAAGATGTACGTCTTGACACTCACGTACATGCAGGATATATTGTTCCACCAACTTATGATTCTATGATAGCTAAATTAATAGTTTATGCTAAAACAAGAGATGAAGCTATAGCAAAAATGAAAGTTGCACTTAGTGAGTTTACTGTAAATGGCATAAAAACTACAGTTGCATTTCATCTAAAGATGATGAATAATCATGATTTTATTACCAATAATTTTACTACAAAATATTTAGATGGATATAGTGGCTAAACTTTACCCCTATAATGAACTTTGCTTATTATAGGGGTAATTTAAGTATCGTTATATCTATATTTAATCTTAATCGTTTAAAATACTCGCTTAAAACTTCCTCTCTTTTTTGCATCATAAGTTTATTTTTTATTTGTGCTTTTATATTTAATAAGGTAACTTTTATAGGTTTGCCCTTTTGTTTTAAATAAAAACTAATATATCCAAGCTTATTATTAGGAATAATTTTTGAAAAACGGTTTAATTTTGTTGAGGCTAATATTGTAGCTAATCCAGGCGCGATTTTACTTGTTATAAAAGTTTTATTTTCACTAGAAATTCTTGGTGAATAAAACATTGGATTGGTTACTTTTCGCTGTAAAAGTGCTTTGATAGTTGAAGAGTATATAATAACAACATAACTGCTAGGTGGTTCGAACTCCCGTTTGTGAAGTTCAAAATAATTTTTTATCTCTTGTTTACTTGGCTTATACATGTGAGCAAAAGCGATAGCTTGAAAAAGTTTTTGATTAAGAAGTCTTTTTTTTGTTTTTTTTTGTATCTGTTTTGGTGTTAAATCATCACTATTTTGCAATGCTGTGTAAAATTGTTCTACATTCATATGATTTAATTTAGCAATTCTTTTAATCTCTTGTAATACTTCTTGATACGTAACTGTGATATCTCTTTGCTTAATCTCAATAGCTTCAAGTTTTTGTCTTATTAGCAAATTGATCGCTTTTTTTCTACTGATACCATCTTTTTGCATAGTTTGTGCTATATCCAATGTTGTGATTGGTTGATGTTGCACAACAATAGCGACAGAATCTATTATTTTAGCGTTCAAAACAATAGAAAAAAGTAATAATAAAAATATTTTATACATATAAAAGACCTAATTTTGATTTAAAAGTAATATTTTACCAACTTTTAACCAATGATAATCTAAAATTAGATAATTATTAATAAAGGCTCATCATGATTGTTACACGCTTTGCTCCAAGTCCAACTGGATATCTACATATTGGAGGACTAAGAACGGCATTATTTTCTTATTTATGGGCAAAAAGAAATGGCGGTAAATTTATTTTACGTATTGAAGATACCGATAAAAGTAGAAATAACGAAGGTGCAACTACTGCGATTATTAATGCTTTTAAATGGCTTGGCTTATCGCATGACGGTGAAGTAGAGTATCAATCAAAACGTACCAAAATTTATAAAAAATATATACAAAAGCTTCTTGATGAAGATAAAGCGTATTATTGTTATATGACAAAAGATGAGCTAGCAGCCCTAAGAGAAGAGCAGATGAATCGTAAAGAACGTACAAAATATGATGGACGATATCGTGATTTTAAGGCAGATATACCAAAATCAGTTGAGCCAGTCGTTAGAATAAAATCTCCGCAAAGTGGAACTATTACCGTTCATGATGGAATTAAAGGTGATGTAATTTTTAATGTCAAAGATATTTTAGATGATTTTATAATTGCAAGAGCTGACGGAACTCCTACTTATAACTTTGTTGTGGCTATTGATGATGCATTGATGGATATAAATGAGATCATAAGAGGTGATGATCATCTCTCTAATACTCCCAAGCAAATTGTTGTATATAATGCGCTTGGTTTTAAAATACCAAAATTTTATCATGTACCTATGATACACAATAGTGCTGGAAAAAAACTTTCAAAACGTGATGGTGCTACTGATGTCATGAAATATAAGGAGATGGGATACACACCAGAGGCACTTTTAAATTTTCTAGTTCGACTTGGATGGAGCCATGGTGATCAAGAAATATTTTCATTTAATGAAATGAAAGAGCTTTTTAATCCAAAAGATATTAATAAATCTGCATCCATTTTTAATATTGATAAACTAAACTGGTTAAATACACATTATATTAAAAATATGTCTAATGAAAAATTAAAAATTTTACTTGAAGATTATGATTTAATTTTAATTTCAAACGATAAAACTACTATCTTGCTAGATAGCTTAAAAGAAAGAGTAAAAACACTACAAGAATTTTCTTTACAGATAAAAAATATTTTAACAACTCCGCAAATTTATGATGAAAAAGCATTTAAAAAAGCTTTTAAAGGTGATGGTAGTAAGATTTTACAAATTTTTAATAAAGCATTAGCAAAAAATAATAATCTACATCTTCCAATCGATTTTCATGAAGTGATGCAAACAGTAGTTAAGCAAGAAAATATTGGCTTTGGAAAATTGGGTCAGCCTTTAAGAGTAACTTTGCTTGGTAAATCCTCTGGCCCTTCGCTAGATGCAGTCATGGCGATCATTGGCTCACAAGAAACACAATTACGGATATTGCTGGCACAAAAAAAATATAGTATAATATTTGCAGAAAATTAAAAACTTTCACTAAGCAAGAGACCATAAACAACTTCTTTGTTGTCCAATTTCACCACGTTATGGTTGCCAAATTTTATAAAAATAAAAGCGATAGCTTAGAAGCATAATAGTAAAATCTTAGTTACCAAACAAAGGATTTAAATTATGTCACAAGTCTATCACTCCAATGCTAGAACAAACCAACATGTTAAGAAGTATGATACAACAATCTAATTTAACAAATGTTGAATTAACAGATAAGACTTAATGAAAAATACGGAGGTCTAAATAATCATTTTTTCTTATAACTCACCAGATAATCATCAACCATTTTTAACTTCAAACTTTTAGTAAATCCATTATGTATTTTAAGTAACTTTTTCATCGGAGAAAATACACCTCCATCTATGGCATTTGTAGTGTTGTGAATCTTGATATTTTCCTCATTTTTATATGTGAAAAGATAAGGTGAATTTGTCTTTAAACTTTTGTAAGCTGATACAAGTTTTTGATGAGTAAATGCTTCTTTTAGTGTGTCAGAATTTATAGTCTTTTCTGCTAAAAAATCTTTATGCTTTTCATACCATTCATTTAGTTTTTTTTGTAAAAATAGTTTGGGTTGTTGATGTCAGGTATAATACCCTCACAAAAGCAAACAATTTTCTCTAAAGTTTAATTCCAAAAATGC
>CAYYRS010000006.1:0-96280 GCA_964474335.1 uncultured Campylobacterales bacterium | reverse complement strand
TCTCTTTTTGCCGTTTGTAGCCATAAAGAGAGTTTTGCTATGCCTACCGAAGCGTCGTTTATATCTACACCGAACAGATTGTTTTCTATAATTTGCTTATCGACATCGTGGTAATCAAAAAGTCCGGCATCTGCTTTTGCTAACTCATTTTGTATCCATTTATGCTCGCTTAAAAGGTAGCGAAAACTTGCCGTTAAAAAAGCACCGCTTCCACAAGCCGGGTCCACAATTTTCAAACCCTCCAAATACTCCCTGTATACATGTAAAGCACTTCTTCTTTTCTCTTTTGCTTTTTTCGTATCTTTTAACTCGTCATGGAGTTTTAACGCCTCTTTTTTAGCGTTACATGTAAGGGCTATGGTGTTGTTGATGATATACTCGGTGACAAACTTAGGCGTATAAAACACCCCGTCTTTTTTTCTTGTGTCAACTATTTTGTGTTCTTCAAAAAATGACTCTTTTATTTTTTCCAAGTCATTTAACGATTGTTCAAATATATGTCCTAAAACTTCAACATCCACATCATCGCTAAAATCATAAGCAGACAAATGCGACAAGTCATCTTTGATGCTTGTATCGCCTATGATTAAATTTTCTAACACTGCATCGGGTTTAAACAGATTACCGTTATATTTAGGAATTTTTACTTTGACATTTCCTACATCTATAAAATGAAAATATTTTTTATAGTAGTCGTACAGTGGAGTATCGTCGCCCCATTCGCTGTTGTTTTCGTACTGTTTTATAACCGTATCTATGCTGTTAGCAGGTATCAGCCCTCTGTCTTCTGCAAAAAGTATAAACATAAACCTGTCTAAAAGCTTGTTTGCGGCTGCAAAAATCGTATCTTTTGCTAACGCTTTGTTGTTTTCTATCAGGTTATTTAAAAGTTTGAGACGAAAATTGCTATACTCTTTATAGACTGCTTTTGTGATTTCATCTTGTGAGCGTGAGAGTTTTTTGAGTCTTGCTATTTCGTTATTTTCTAATGATGCTTGACTCAGCAGCGCATAAAGTGTAGTATAGCTTTGTGGCGCAGTCATATCTAAAGAGTAGCACACATCACTGCTGTCGCTGTAAATGTCTAGCTGTTTAAAATTGGAAATTATGACGTAACGGCAGGTAGGTTTCTCGTTTTTATATCTGAAAGCTTGGGCTATGATGTCACGATTTGCTATTTTTTTATCGCTTGATTTAAGCTCTATTATCGCTATGGGATTGTTATTTTTATCATAAACTACACCATCTGCTTTTTTCATATCTGTATCGTTTTTAACTTCGCGTGTACAGTTTATCCAATTTAGCATTCGGGCTAATAAAGTTATAAATTCAGCACCATTAGCATCCTCTGCTATAAATTTGTTTTTTGTAATAAATTTTATAATTTCATTTGTATTTTGAGTATTAAAAGATTTAATAAAATTTTTAAGTAATGATTTTTGAAACATTTCGTAGCCTCTATAATTTATGGGTGCCTTTAATCTTATTTTATCAAAATTTATATTTATTGTGCTTAAGCTAAAATATTGTACAATTTTTAAAAACTCAAAAAAGATAAATCATGCACACGCTTTCGGTTTCAGCTCTTAATGAACAGATAAAATATCTCTTGCAGGACAGTTTTTCTCAAGTGCTTGTTGAAGGCGAACTCTCGCGTATCACTTTTCATAACTCTGGACATATATATTTTACATTAAAAGATAAAGAGTCTGCTATTAGTTGTGTGATGTTTCGTGGTAATGCCACGCGACTCAAATTTCGTCTTAAAGAGGGGATGAAAGTTATTGTAAATGGGGCAATATCTCTTTATTTACCTCGTGGGAGTTATCAGGTAAACTGTTTTAGCATTGAGCCGTCTGGTCATGGAGCGTTAGCTCTTGCGTATGAGCAGTTAAAACAAAAGCTTTCATCTAAAGGCTATTTTGAAGTTAAAAAACAGTTACCAAAATATCCAAAACGCATAGCACTTATAACTTCAGCCACAGGGGCAGCTTTGCAAGATATGCTAAGAGTTGCAAATCAAAGATATAAACTTCTAAAGATTGATATATATGATGTTGTAGTCCAAGGGCAAAACAGTGCTACTTCAATCGTAAATGCTTTAGAAATTAGTGATAAAAAAGGATATGATATCATAATTCTTAGTCGTGGCGGTGGAAGTATTGAGGATTTGTGGTCATTTAATGAAGAGAAGGTGGCAGACGCTATATTTGTAGCTACTACGCCAATTGTGTCTGCTATCGGACATGAAATAGATTGGCTAATATCTGATTTTGTAGCTGATTTAAGAGCGCCGACACCTAGTGCGGCTATGGAAATGATACTTCCAGATACGATAGAGCTTTATCAAAATATTGATATTTTAATGCAAAATTATGATAATATCATTACATCAAAATTATCTGCTTTAAAGGTTAAAATTGAGCATCAAGTAAATCTTTATCAGCAAAATTCCATTAAGCAAAAGATTAAAAATAAACAGGAGGAACTCATACAGATAAAAAATAGATTTACTCAAGAGATCAAATTTAAACTACAATCTTTTTCTCAACTTTTACAGCCATGGCAGGGTAAATTTAATTACCAAATCAAAGTTATCTTAGAAAATAAAATCAATCAGTTGAAATTATCTAAAGAAAACATTTTAGCAAACAATCCAGCTAAACGAACGGCTTTGGGATTTGCACAAATTAGTAAAAATGGTAAAGCAATAAATATCAAAGCCTTGCATGTAAACGACACATTTGAGCTTATGGATAATCAAACAATCATACATTCAAAAGTACTAAAAATAGATTAAGAGGTATCTTTAATTTCTATTTAAAGCATTCAAATCGCTAAAGGCTTTTTGTACACGTTTTATCAATGTTTGTTGACCGGCTCTTAACCATTTTCGTGGGTCATAATACTTTTTATTTGGCTTATCTTCACCCTCAGGGTTGCCTACTTGAGTTTTAAGATAATCTTGATATTTATTTATGTATGATTTGACACCTTGTGTTGTTGCCCACTGCGTATCTGTATCTATATTCATCTTAACGACACCGTAGCTGATAGCTTCTTTGATCTCCTTAAGCTTTGAACCACTTCCCCCATGAAAAACAAAATTTACTGGTTTTTTTTCTGTTTTAAACTTATTTTCTATGTATTTTTGTGAATTATCCAAAATTTTTGGAGTTAGTACGACATTGCCTGGTTTGTAAACTCCATGAACATTACCAAATGATGCTGCTATCGTAAAATTCTTGCTTATTTTAGATAGCTCTTCATACGCAAATGCAACATTTTCTGGTTGAGTATAAAGTAAAGAATTATCAAGATGAGTATTATCAACACCATCTTCTTCGCCACCAGTGACACCTAATTCAATCTCCAAAGTCATGCCAATTTTATCCATGCGAATTAAATATTCTTTACATGTAGAAATATTGTCTATTAAAGATTCTTCAGATAAATCAAGCATATGTGAGCTAAAAAGAGGCTTGTTTGTTTGCTCAAAATATTCTTCGCCAGCATCTAAGAGTGCATCTATCCAAGGTAGAAGCTTGCGCGCGGCATGATCTGTGTGAAGTATAACACTTACACCGTAAGCTTTAGCCATTAGGTGAATATATTTGGCTCCAGCGATTGCTCCAACAATGGAGGCTTTATAGTTGGTATTATCCAACCCTTGACCTGCAAAAAAATAGGCTCCACCATTTGAAAATTGGAGTATAACAGGTGAATTGGCCACTTTAGCTGCCTCTAAAATAGCATTAATCGAATCAGTATTTACAACGTTAATAGCAGCAATAGCAAATCCTTTATCTTTTGCTATTTTATAAACTGTGCCAACATCATCACCAGATAACACTCCAAGTTTAACAAAATCAAAAATATGTTTATTCATAAGATTTCTCGCTTTTACTTTTTATCATTTGATGTTAAGTGCCAGACCATAATATATGGTCTGGCACTTACGACTCCCTAAAGCTACAAAAAACTATGTTTTTTGAGAAATAAGAAGTTTTTACCTGTCTTTTTATAAAAGTATATAAGGTAAGTGACGTATTATACAGAAGTGTTCTTTTAAAAATCCTTGTATTTAACTTGGCATCAGTGCTTTTTTTGTATACTTCTAAAAAATAAGCGAGTAATTTTTGTGGACAATATAATATTAATTGGTTTTATGGGTGTAGGCAAGGGTAGTGTGGCACGTGAAATATTTAAACAAAGCGGTTTAATTTGTTTAGATACTGATGATTTAATTGAAAGTCTTGAAAATAGAGCTATAAAAAAAATTTTTGAAACTGATGGTGAGGAATATTTTAGAGAATTAGAGCAAAAAATAGCTTTTTGGTTAGAAAAAAGTGTTCAAAAAACATTAATTTCTACTGGTGGAGGTTTTTTTAAAGTGAAAAATTTAAAAAAAATTGGTAAAGTAGTATTGCTAGATTCATCATTTGAAAAAATATATGATAGAATTTTAGGACATGAAAATGCCGAAAAAAAATTAAAAAAACGTCCGCTATTTCAAGATATTAAAAAAGCAAAAAAACTTTACCAAATAAGAGTTAAAGAGTACAAAAAAGTAGCAGATTTTGTAATTAATGTAAGCGATAAAGATTTAAAAGAGATTGCAAAAGAGATTATTAAAAGAATATAGATGAAGGAAAGATTATGATTTTTACAAATACCGATGCAAAAGATTTTGATGTTGCTTTTGACACGCTATTAAAACGTGGAACTACGGATATAGAGCAGGTTTCTTGCATAGTTGCAGATATCATTAAAGAGATAAGAGAAGATAAAAACGATGCTGTCAAAGCTCATGTTTTAAAATTTGATAACTGGCAGCCAAAAGATGATACTGATTTAAAGATTGAAACAAAATTAATGAAACGAGCTTACGATATGTTAGATGCCGAGTTAAAAGATGCTCTTCATCTTGCATACGATCGCATTAAGGCTTATCATAATAAACAAAAACCAAAAAGTTGGTTTGACACAGAAGAAAACGGAACTATTTTGGGGCAAAAAGTTACACCAGTGGATGTGGCTGGTCTATATATTCCAGGGGGTAAAGCAGCATATCCATCTTCACTACTTATGAATGTTATACCAGCACAAGTTGCTGGTGTGCAAAAAATTATTGTCTGTACTCCAACACCTGATAATGAACCAAATAAACTTCTTTTAGCAGCATGTCATCTATGTGGTGTGGATGAGGTGTATAAAATCGGAGGGGCAAGTGCTATCGCCGCTATGGCTTATGGAACACAAACAATTGCTAAAGTAGATGTGATAACAGGTCCTGGCAATATTTTTGTAGCAACTGCAAAAAAAATGGTATTTGGAGATGTTAATATTGATATGATAGCGGGTCCTAGTGAAATAGGAATACTAGCAGATGATAGTGCAAATCCACATCACTTAGCCATTGATATGCTCTCCCAAGCAGAGCATGACGAGATGGCAAGTTCGATACTAATAACACCATCTAAAAAAATTGCAGATGAGGTTAAGGAGGAGATTGACAGATGGCTTTTAAAATTATCACGAAAAGAGATAGCTAGTAAGTCTATTAAACAAAGAGGGGCTATTATTGTAACTAAAGATATATCAGAGGCTATTATTTTAATGAATAAAATAGCACCTGAGCATTTAGAAGTTGCTACAAAAAATCCATTTGAGCTTTTACCTTTCATAAAACATGCTGGAGCTATCTTTTTAGGGCATAATACGCCTGAAGCAATAGGCGATTATGTCGCTGGTCCAAATCATACACTTCCAACTGGAGCAACTGCAAAATTTTATTCTCCGCTTGGAGTTGAAAATTTTATGAAAAAAAGCTCTATAATCTATTTTAGTAAAGATGGTATCAAAGAGATGGGCAAAGCTTGTGCAAAACTAGCTAATGCTGAAGGCCTAACAGCACATGCCTTGTCTGTTACTTCTAGGCTATAAGTAAGAGACCATAAAGAACTTCAAATTCAATGAGAAGAGAAGTCATTTATGGTCTCTTACTTATCAAGAAGTCTAATGGCTAAAGTACATTTTAAGATATAACCCAATATAAGAACTGTAGCCAACATCACTAAAAAGCAATTTATTTTTGCTACTATATATGAAAGTTGTAGGAAATGCTGTGATGTGAAATAATGATGCGATTGTACCGCTATTATCGTTAATTACATGAAACTTTAGATGATATTTTTTTAAAAATTTTTTAATTTTTTGATTATTACCAGAACTTTCAACTATGGTTATGACATTAAATTTTGAAGAAAGAGAGTTTATACTACTATTTTCAACTTTGCATATAGGACACCATGTCGCCCAAAAATGTATCAATATAGGTTTTTTTCTAACCGATGTGGATGAAAATAGATAATTATTTAATGTTTTAGCTGTAAAATTAGGTATCTTTTTTGAATTTAATTTTGGTGCATTAAAATAATTTAAAATATTTGAGATGATAAATAGTGCTACGATAAAAAAAAGCACCTCTTTAATAATTTTTTTAAATTTTATTTTTTTCATTTCATTTATCTTATTCTTTTTAATGATTTATTTGACAGTTTGTATATTTTAGAAGGTTTAGCATCTTTTAAACCTCTAAAGTCTTCTACGATAATATCACTATTGTTAAAGCAAAAATTTTTATCAAAACAACAGCCATGCTTATTTGCCGAAGTGGAATAAAGCCAATCATATTTTTTTAAAAATTTTAAATGATATGACTCTTTTACAACTCTTGAAGCTAGATTTTTAATCACAAAAGTTGTTTTATGTGAGCGTCTAACTAAATTTTTAAATTTTTTTGGAACTCTGTTTTTATCAGATTTAAATTTTTTTAGTGATGGATATACTTTTAAAAATGCTTTAGTCGCAGGACGGTTTTTAATATCAGCTAAACGATTAGCTTTAGCTGATAAAAAACCAATGGTAGTATCTGTTTGGATTAAAAAAATACTCATTTTAAAAATAAAAAATCTTGAATACAATGGGGTTCATTCCATGCTTGATTTTTCATCTGCTTTAATGCTTCTATCATAGCACGAGCGGCACTAAGTGTTGTAAAATACGCGATATTTTGTCTAAGTACTTCTTGACGTATTACAACTGCATCTTTTTTAGAGGTGTTATTATCTGAAGTATTAATGGCGATGGTTATTTTACCATTTTTAATATCGTCTTCTATATTTGGTCTGCCTTCTGATATTTTAAGGACTGATTTGCATGTTATATTTGCTTCATTGATAACTTTTGCAGTTCCTTTAGTAGCTACGATATTAAATCCATGTTGTATTAAATCTTTTGCTATTTTGGGGGCATGTTTTTTATCCATATCGATAAATGATAAAAATGCAGTACCAGATGTTGGAATTTTATTTCCAGCAGCTAATTGTGCTTTTGCAAAACTAGTACCAAAATTTTTACTAATTCCCATCACTTCACCAGTTGATTTCATCTCAGGACTAAGTACTAAATCCGCACCATAGAGCTTATTAAATGGAAAAACAGCCTCTTTTACTGCACAATGACTTTTAATTTTTGGTTTTAATAATCCATCTTCTTGTATAACAACTTCATATTTATCATAATATTTTAAAGCACTCCTAAGTGGTTCATTCATCATAACACGTGTTGCCACTTTAGCTAAAGGTATGCCTGTTGCTTTACTTACAAAAGGGACTGTGCGAGATGCACGAGGATTTACTTCTATGATATATATTTCATGCTCATATATTGCATATTGAATATTCATAAGCCCACGTACGCCTAGTCCAAGTGCAATAGTCTTTGTCTGTTGCTCAACTTGCTTGATAAGTTTTGTGTTTAAATTCATGGGCGGTAGGGAACAAGCACTATCACCAGAGTGAATACCAGCTTCTTCAATATGTTGCATAACTGAGCCAATATATACATCAATACCGTCGCTGATAGCATCTACATCCAGCTCAATAGCTTGATCTAAAAACTTATCTACTAAAACAGGTGCATCATGACTTACTAAAACCGCTAAATCCATATATTTTTTTAATTCATCTTCATGGTAGACTATACGCATACCACGACCACCAAGAACGTATGAGGGTCTAACCAAAACTGGATATCCGAGTTTATTTGCAATTGCAAATGCATCTTCTTTAGTTCTTGCTAGTCCGTTTTTTGGTTGCTTTAATCCATATTTTGTTACAAATTTTGAGAATTTTTCTCTATCTTCTGCTAAATCTATCACAGAGGCAGGAGTTCCAGAGATTTTAGCACCTATATTTGTTAATGCGTCTGCTAGTTTTAATGGTGTTTGTCCACCAAAATGTACAATTACGCCGTCAGGATTTTCATGTTGTATCACTTCTCTTACATGCTCAAATGTAATTGGTTCAAAATATAATACATCTGAAATATCATAATCAGTTGATACGGTTTCAGGGTTACAGTTATACATAATTGTTTCAATTCCCATCTCTTGTAGTGCAAAAGCAGCATGTACACAACAATAATCAAACTCTATTCCCTGTCCTATGCGATTTGGCCCACCACCAATAATTAATACTTTTTGTTTATTGCTAACTTTTTTTTGAGTATTTAATAGTGGCGTAATACTTGTGGTTGAGTATAAATAAGGTGTTAATGCTTTAAATTCAGCTGCACAGGTATCAACTTCATTATATTGTACATTTACATGTAAAGATTTTTTAGCTTCGTAAATATCATTTTCGTTAACTTGCTTTCTTGAATTTTTAGCTATTAATTGCATAATTTTTATATCAGAGAATCCATCACTTTTTGCTTTTCTTAGAAGTGCTGCATTTTGTAATATATCAATTTTAATATCTGCTTCAAAGTTTACAATCTCTTGTATTTGATACAAAAACCATGGATCTACATTACAAATATCAAAAATTTCTACAACTGATTTACCGCGCCTAAAACCTTCTGCGATATAAAGAATTCTATCGGCATTGGGACGTCTTATTTCATGCAACATTGTTTCATCATCAACATTCATCTCATCAAAACCACTAAGATCAGTCTCAAGAGAACAAAGAGCTTTTTGAATAGATTCTTTAAAAGTACAACCAATTGCCATCACTTCGCCAACTGATTTCATGCTTGTGCTTAATGTACTTTGTGCCTCTGGAAATTTTTCGAATGTAAAACGTGGAATTTTTGTTACAATATAATCAATAACTGGTTCAAACGCAGCAGGAGTGCCAGTGATATCATTAGTGATCTCATCTAAAGTAAAACCAACTGCAAGAAGTGTGGCAATTTTTGCAATCGGATAACCTGTTGCTTTTGATGCTAATGCACTTGACCTTGAAACTCTTGGATTCATCTCAATTACAATCATGCGCCCAGTTTGTGGGTTGATAGAAAATTGAACATTACTGCCACCTGTATCAACACCAATTTCACGTAAAATTGCAAAAGAGGCATTACGCATATTTTGATACTCTTTATCTGTTAAGGTCAGTGCTGGAGCAACTGTGATGCTATCACCTGTATGCACGCCCATAGGATCAAAATTCTCTATTGAGCAAACTATGATACAATTATCCGCACTATCACGAATAACTTCCATCTCATACTCTTTCCAACCAAGTAAAGACTCTTCGATTAATATTTCACTAACTGGTGATTCATTAAGTCCACGTTCTGCTAAGCTTTTAAATTCATCAATATTGTACGCAATACCGCTACCTCCACCCGCTAGAGTAAAAGATGCTCTGATAATCAAGGGAAATCCAATTTCATGTGCAGCATCTATCGCTTCATCGATATTGTATGCATAACGTGAAAATGGGAGATCCATGCCAAGCTTTATCATGGCCTTTTTAAACTCTTGTCTATCCTCACCTTTTTTAATGGCAGCAGGATTAGCACCTAAAAATCTAACACCGTTAAGCATCCCTTTGTCATGCATACTCATAGCAACGTTTAAAGCTGTTTGACCACCCATAGTAGGTAAAATTGCATCAATATTTTCCTTTTGTATTATTTTAGCAATTATATCTTCTTGAATTGGCTCTATATAGGTTCGATCTGCAAACTCTGGATCTGTCATGATTGTTGCTGGATTTGAATTAATAAGTATAACACGATAGCCTAATCTTTTTAGCGTTTTAACAGCTTGTGTTCCAGAGTAGTCAAATTCACAAGCTTGTCCAATTATAATTGGACCAGAACCAATGATAAGTATTGTTTTAATATCGACACGTTTTGGCATTTTTTAACCTTTTAAAAGTACATAAAAATTTATCTATTAGACTTGTAAAAATCCAATATATTTTTGATATTATAGCAGATAAGTGCCAGACCATAATAAATGTCATAATTTAATAAAAAGAGAAGTCACAAGCTGACTGCGTTAAAAAACCTTGAAGCTACCAGTAGCTCCTTCGTATTTTTGCCTTGTATATCATAACTTCATAACCAACACTTACAAAGATATTTTATATATTACTGACACAAGAGCAGAATAGATATACGCACTATTTACTATTGGTGAATTTTGAATACTTTTATTTAGATATTGTATTTCAAAGTTACTAAGAATTTGTAGTTTTTTTGTTAATGGATATTTAATATATGTTTCACAAGCATAATTAAAACCACCACTAGCTTGGTAGAATGGTCTCCAGCTTCTTGTTTCATTTTTGGTAACGCCATAATAATAATTATTAAAATGCTTTGTATAATATGTGATTAAAATACTTGGATAAAATGTTATTTTTTTTACATGTAAAGTTGTTCCGATTTGAAAATGTCCATCATAAGAGTTATTATTACCTAGTAAATCATGAAAGGTTGTAAGACTAAAGAGTAAATTTTTGTATTTTACATCTAGCTCCAAACCACCCTCTACAGTATTGTTTTTGTTGCTCATGCCATTTAGTTCTGTTGAGCGATTTGCCCTATATCCAAGAGTTAATGGCTGAGCCGCAATAGAGAGCCCCCAGCTATAATTATCCTTACTCTCTCCTGCTATATAAACACCAAGTTCACTCCATCTGATATAAAAAATTTTATTATCAAAAAATATTACGGGCGAAGTGTATAACCGTGAAGATAAACCTTTGTATGGTTGTGTTTGAATATATGGACCAACCCCTAAATAAAAATTTTCTTTAGCTAAGAGCTGTGTTAGCAACAGCAAAATGATTAATAAAAATCTCATAAAACATCCTTAATTGCGTAAAAATAATTTAGAGTGTTTGAGGTAAAAGAAGGCTTTATAATGGCTTGTTTATAACCTTGAATTTGTATAATTTTACTGACTATTCCAACGCTTAAGCCCTTAAAGAACATCTTACCTAATCCTGATGTTATAACTTTGTCACCAATGTTGATCTTTATCCATAGCGGTATATAATCAACTATAATATTACCATTATTGTTACCATGGGCAATTCCTGGGGCATTGTTTGAACCAATAAAAACTGGATAAGAACATTTTGGATCTTGAATGAGTAATGCCATAGGTTTATTTTCTCTTGCAACTACAATACCAGCTACTTTTGTTTGATATACAAGTCCGTAAATTTTTGATTTATTAAAATCATTCATCTGTATCCATAGTTTATTTAAGTTTGAGAATTTAACATACGATATCGCACGAACAAGTTCAACTTTTGGATTAACTGACATAGCTGAATTATTTTCTTTAAATAGTTGATTTATCTGAGAATATAATTGTTGCGTGATGAGATAATTTTTTTGATATTTTAGTAGTTTTTTTTGTAACTCTTTAATATGTTTAGCTTGCAATGTATGTTCATTAATAGTTTTTTTAAAGGTATAAATTAATGATAAATATGTAGATTGTATTTTAGTAGATAGTGTAATCATGGGTGATTGAAAAATCTTGGTAAAAGAAACTGTAGCAATTAAAAATAAAATTATAATGAATAAAAAACTTATTAGTTTTTTATTCATTATCAAATAACTCTTGTAGTAAATCTATCTCATCAAGTACTTGACCAGTACCTCTAGCAACAGCTAATAAAGGCTCATCTGCAACATAAACAGGTATTTTTATAATATCTGATAAAAATTTATCAAGGTTACGAATAAGTGCTCCCCCTCCTGTTAAAATAATACCATTGTTTACAATGTCGCCTGCTAAATCTGGTGGTATGTTCTCTAATACATCACGAAGTGCTTCTGAAATTTCTCTTAAAGGTTCGCTCATAGCTTCTCTTACATCTTCGCTTGTTAATTCAATTGAACTAAGTAATCCTTCAACTTGATCTCTTCCGTTTACAATTATAGATAACTCTTCATCTAAAGTGACAGCAGTTCCTACTTCTATTTTTATAACCTCACCAGTCCGTTCACCAATTAAAAGGTTATATTTTCTTTTTACGTAATCTACTATTGCTTTATCTAATTTATCTCCAGCAATTCTAATAGATTTTGATAAAACAAGACCACCAAGAGAGATAACGCCAATTTCTGCGGTTCCTCCTCCTATATCAACTACTAAATTGCCTTGCGGTTCGTGGATATTTACACCAGCACCAATAGCTGCCGCCATGGGTTCTTCTATTAAAAAAACCTCGCGTGCACCAGCACTTAATGCCGATTCTCTAACAGCTTTACGCTCTACTTGGGTTAAGCCATAGGGAACACATATTATAATTCTAGGACTCAAAAGTGTTTTTCTTCCATGAGCTTTTTCTATAAATTTTCGTATCATCTTTTCAGTTATATCAAAATCAGCAATAACACCATCTTTCATGGGTCTAATAGCCCTAATGTTTCCAGGAGTTTTGCCAATCATAGCTTTTGCTTCATGACCTACGGCAAGAACACGCTGCTGTCCATTTCTTTCAGTTTTTACAGCTACTACCGATGGCTCATTAATAATAATACCTTTACCTTTTGCAATTACTAATGTGTTGGCTGTACCTAAATCGATAGCTAAATCATTAGAAAACAATCCTATAAACTTGTTAAAAATCATATATTTACCTTATGCTGTTTTTTTTGTTGTTTTTTTAATATAAAGAGGTTTTTCACGAGAATCTATAACCTCTTTTGTAATAACTATTTCATAGCCATCATATTCTGGAAGCTCATACATGATGTCAATCATATTTTCTTCTAAAATAGATCTAAGTCCACGTGCTCCTATTTTTCTTTCAATTGCTTTTTTTGCAACAGATAAAAGTGCATCTTTATCAAAAGTTAATTCTACTTGGTCTATGGCAAATAGTTTTTTATATTGACGAACAAGAGAATTTTTTGGTTGTGTTAAAATTTTTACCATGTCTTCTTCATCTATCTCTTGTAGTGAAGCAATAATTGGTAAACGTCCAATAAGTTCAGGTATTAAACCATAATGAATTAAATCTTTTGGCTCAACTAAATCAAAAGTAGGGCTATTTTCATCATTTGTTTTTTTCTCATGTCCAAATCCAAGAATATTTTTCCCTTGTTTACGTTTTAAAATGTCTTCGAGACCATCAAATGCCCCACCGCAAATAAAAAGGATATTCGAAGTATCAATTTGTGTAAACTCTTGATTAGGATGTTTTCTGCCACCTTTTGGCGGAATATTTACCATAGAACCCTCTATAATCTTTAAAAGAGCTTGTTGTACACCTTCGCCAGAAACATCACGAGTGATAGATCGATTTTCACTCATTCTTGAAATTTTATCAACTTCATCGATAAAAACTATACCTTGTTCAGCTCGTTTTATATCTCCACCAGCGGCTTGAAGTAGTCTTGTTAAAATATTTTCAACATCTTCTCCGACATATCCAGCCTCCGTTAAACTTGTTGCATCGGCAATAGCTATTGGAACATGAAGAATTCTTGCAATTGTTTGTGCCATAAGTGTTTTACCACTTCCTGTAGGTCCAATTAATAAAACATTTGATTTTGATATTTCGGTATCATCATTTTTAATATTATCTTTTTTAAAAATACGCTTGTAGTGGTTATAAACAGCCACACTTAATAATTTTTTCGCTTTTTGTTGTCCTATAACATATAAATTTAAATGTTCATGTAATTCTTTTGGCGTAATTAAAACCGTAGTGCCATCTATTGGAGTTTTATTATCTTTTGTTACTGTTTTTTCATCTCCAAACATAATTTTGTATGCTGAAAAAACGCAATTCTTACAGATATACACTCCATTACCTGCAATTAGAGGATTTTTATCACTTTCTTTGGTTTCGCAAAAACTACAATGCTTATGTACCATTAATTTTTCCTTTCATACGGAATTCCACGTTTTGTTTTTAAAATAAAATTACAAAGATTATGAATATAAAAATTTGAACTTGATTCTAATAGACTGTTTGCCACATCTTTTAATGGTTTTTTCATTTCAAAAAGTTCTTTGTATGCCATCTTTAGCTCATTTATATCATCTTTTTTTATATGACGTCTTAAGCCTGTTAGATTTAAACCTCTAATACTTGCTCGATTGCCTTCAGCCATGCAGTATGGCGGAATATCTTGAGCAAGAGCAGAAGCACCAGCTATCATGGCAAAATCTCCGATATGAACAAATTGATGAATCGGTGTCATCCCGCCAATGACCGCATAATCTCCCATCTCCACATGTCCTGCTAATGTTGCTGCGTTAGCTAAAATACAGTGGTTTCCAATTAATACATCATGTCCTATATGAACATACCCCATAAATAAATTATGATTACCGATAATTGTTTTACCGCCGCCACCTTTTGTACCTGGGTTAAATAGTGTAAATTCTCTTATTTTATTATAGTCACCTATGATTAATTCAACATCCTCACCAGCAAATTTCAAATCTTGGGGAATTGATCCTAAAACAGAATGTGAAAAAATATGATTAAATTTTCCGATTGTTGTTTTACCATAAATGCAACTACCCTGATCTACAATGGTTCCCTCACCAATAGTACTGTTTTTTGAGATAAAACAGTACGCTCCTATTTTAACATCTTTGTCAATATTTGCACCGTCTTCAATAATAGCTAATTTTGAAATATTATTCATTACTTATCAACAACCATAGCTTTTAGCTCTGCTTGCGCAACAATATTATCATCTACATAGGCTTTACCATCAAATAACCATATAGCACCTTTATTTTTAATAAGATTTAAGCGATATTCTAAGCGATCACCTGGTTTTACTGGAACTCTAAATTTTGCTTTATCAATACTCATAAAATATACAACCTTATTAGCTGCTTCCTCTTTGGTTATATTCATGCTCTTAAATGCAAGAATTCCACCAGCTTGTGCTAATCCTTCTAAAATCATAACACCAGGATAAATAGGATGTCCTGGGAAATGTCCCAAAAATACTTGATCTGAAATACTTATATTTTTATAAGCAATTAGACTTTCATTGCTTTTTATCTGAGTCACTCTATCTACTAGTAAAAATGGAAAACGATGCGGAATGATTTCTTGAATCTCTATGATATCCATCATGATTTGTACGCCTTTATTATAGTTGGCTAATTTTACCGAAATATTTGTTAAATTTTGATTATCTTCTCTTGCACATCTTCGTATATTGTTGCATCAAGATATAGAGTTAGTTTATTGTGGATTATATTATCTATCACAATTATTGGTGTTAAATCATATAAATTATCTATTATTTTATATCTTAGATTTACTTCATCTTCAAATGATAAAGGATTAAATATTAGTTCCTTTATAGATGAAAAAGCTTTACATGTAAGCTTATTAAATGTATCTAATGTTATAAATTTAATTTCATTTTTATTAAAATAATAGATGTCATCTATTTCAAACTCAATCTTTCCTTGTGCTTTTTTTCTTGGTAAAGTTGAGTAAACGAGAGCGTAAGATGGTATATTAATATTCTTATTTTGAACTAACTTACATGTAAATTGGCGATAATTTAAAAATTTATATTTTATTATTTTATATGCTATATTTTTATCTTCTAAGGAAATTCTTTTTTTATATAGCTGAAGTCTATGTTCTATAGAAGCTGGTAAAATTATATCTGAAATAGGAGAAAACAGCTCATCTAAAAGTTTGCCTTGAGCCTCTCTTTGCATGGTTAGACCATATATACAGCCACAGTAATCTTGGCGATAAAGCTGTTCTTCTTTTGTTATGCGACTTTGGTCTTGTGTTCCGCTATGAGAGCGATAATCAACTGCTATAAATTCAACACCATGCTTTTTATAAAATTCATATCCTATACTTTTTAACTGTTCTTGAGATTTTAATGGACTTACAAGCAGTGTAGTTGTAATTTTTTTCTCACCAAGTTCAAGAGCTTTTTGTGCACTGATTCTAAATCTTTTATCGAAACAAACTTCACAGCGTTTACCTTTTTCTGGTTCTTTTTCTAGCCCTTTAACGGCATCTATCCAATTTTTAAAATCATACTCTCCTTGTAAAAGTTCAATACCTAATTTTTTACAAGAACGCTCTACATCAAGATAGCGGAGTTGATACTCAGAGTATGGATGAATATTTGGGTCATAAAAAAAACCTATTAATTTTTCATTTGGAAAATCTTTTTGCAATCTTTTTAAAAAAAAGTGGCTATCAACTGAACAGCATATATGTACTAAAATTTCATATTCCTTAGTTTGTAAGCACTCATTTAAAAATAGATATACAAAAAAATTATTTAGATTCTAAAATTTCGATAGTTTCAATTTTATCTTGCATTTTAGTAGCATCTAAGATATCCATACTCTCTTTATCTTCAGATTCAATTCCACCAAAGACAGTATGAACACCATCTAAATGTGGACAATCAACAAAACAGATAAAAAATTGGCTCCCACCCGTATCTTTACCAGCATGAGCCATAGAAATTGTTCCTTTTACATGTTTGTGTATGTTGTTCGTTGTTTCACATGCAATTGCCCAACCTGGACCGCCTGTACCAGTACCAGTTGGACATCCTCCTTGAGCCATGAAACCAGCTATAACGCGATGAAAACTAAGATTATTATAAAAACCTTCATCAACTAAATAGGCAAAATTTGCCACAGTGTTTGGAGTTTCATCTGGATATAATTTTATCCACATAACACCCTTGTTTGTCGTCATTTTTGCCCATTGCAACTTTGATAGCTCTTCTTGTGTTAAATTATACTCTTTTAGTTCTTCTTTTTTAAATAATGACATTTATTCTCCAGTGCTAAATATTTAGATGAGATTATACTAAAAAATAGGTAAAAAGGAATTGAAGAGTACCTCTTAGGTGCTTAAAGGGGGCCATAATATATACATTAACTTTGTGGCTCTTGAATATATAAAATTATTTTGTATGTTTATAGGATTTAAAATGATTGCATATTTTCTTGAAATTCCATGCAATACATTATAATTTGCAACTATCATATTGTTTTGCATATATGATGTTAAAGATGAGTTTTTATCTAATAATATAGGCGAGAGTCCCTCTTTAAAGTCAATTAAATCTTCCATAACTTTTTTACACATTTTATCGCTTGTGGTAATAATTAATATATCTTTTGGTTGGTTACCATTTTTTAATAATTCTTGAATTTTAAGAAATAGTTCTAAGAAAATATCAGCTTGTATTATTATTTTTTTAGCTGTGTCTGTATAATTTTTTGTTAAGCCATGTTTATATGTATGCTTTTTATTAAAATATTCAAAAATTAATACTTTACTATTTTTTATAGTATCTAATTGTCCACAATAATTATTATCATCAATAAAAACAATATCAGCTTTTTGATTTTTAAAATCTTTTGACTGAATAACTTTAATTTTTGAAAAATCAATACTTAAGAGATGATATTCTACAACTTCTAAAAGCTTTTTTTGTAATAATTGCACACAAAGGGATGTTGGTGCAATAATTAAGATTTTAAGAGCTGTATTTTTTAAATACTCATATAGTGCTTTTAAAATAATGATACTACTTTTACCACTATAATCTTTACAAGCCACGTATTCTTTAGTCTGCATATCAATATTTATGATATCTAGTTGCTCTTTGGAGAGTAGTTTTGGTTTATTATCTATTATAATAGCCTTTTGTAGATACAACGTTGAGACCATAAGGGTTTTAGTTAATATGTTATTTTGTTTACTGTGCATTGTAAATAGTTTATTTTGTATATCATTTCTCGTAGAATTTTTAAATAAAATGTACTGTTTGGGCATTAATTGATGAAATGTAGAATCTAGTTTATTGTAGTCATCTTCTAGTAGATTTGGCATAACAGCAAAATGAAAAATATCAATTTTATCAATATTGGCTATCTTTTCAAATTTTTCTTCAATATAATGGTGCATTAATTCAAACGCTAATGTATTTTGTGATAATTTTTGATTTGATTTTTTTATTGCTTGTAGATTTTTTAATTTATTATAGTCCCAATTTTTGTATTGAAGTATATAAACACCTCTAGTTGGAGCTAGTAAAATGATTGGAATTGGAATGTTTATAAGAGGATAAAAAATATCATTATCTTTACTAAAATAGCATTCATATTCACAAGCTATTGTCTTGATGTGCTTTAGTAAAATAGATTTTAAAATATAGTGCATTAACAATTCTTATTATGATATTTTTTATTATACAAAAAATATCATAAAATAGTGCTATCATTATGCTCATTTTTTAGCAGGAAAAACAATAATGAGAATTTTTAATTCTAAAATCATACTTTTATACTTGATAGCTCTTACTATACCTCTTTCTTTTGCCACTTGGATGTTACTTTTAAATAATTTTGTTATAGAAAAAGCTCACTTTAATGGTTCTGAGATTGGAATATTACAAAGCATTAGAGAGATTCCAGGATTATTATCTTTTACGGTTGTTATCGCCTTATTATTTGTATCACAACAAAAATTAACATATATTGCAATTATTTTGCTTGGCTTTGGTACTTTTATAACGGGTTTTTTACCAACAAATATTGGTTTATATGTGGCGACTATTATTATGTCAATGGGTTTTCATTATCTACATACTCTTAGTCAATCATTAAATCTACAATGGATACCAAAGCATGATGCACCAGTTGTGCTTGGCAGGCTTAGCTCAATGCAGGCATTTACAAGATTAGCAGTTTTTATTTTTATTTTTATTTTTATGAGGCATTATTTTTTAGATTATAAAACAGTTTATGCACTTTTTGGTGGTTTAACAATCTTGATAGGAGTTATTGCTTGGATAGGATTTAAAAAATTTGATGAAGACGTTATTTCTGAAAAAAAACTTATACTAAAGAAAAAATATTGGCTTTTTTACGTTTTAACCTTTTTAGCAGGTGCAAGAAGACAGATTTTTGTCGTTTTTGCTGCTTTTTTATTAGTTCAAAAATTTGGAGTAAGTATTCATCATATGGCTATACTTTTATTTGCTAATGCTATTTTAAATATATATTTAGCTCCAAAAATCGGACGACTTATATTAAGATTTGGTGAAGCAACAATTTTAAAAATTGAATATATCGGTTTATTTGTCATTTTTATCTCTTACGCATATGTTTCTCATGTACAAATCGCATATGTATTATATCTACTTGATAGTTTACTGTTTGCTATGTCTTTTTCTTTAGCAACATATTTTCAAAAAATTGCAGATATTAAAGATATATCAACAAATAGTGCAATTAGTGGAACTATTAACCATATAGCAGCTGTTTTTTTACCATTTTTACTAGGTTTTGTTTGGTTAAAATCTCCAGCATCTGTATTTTTAATAGGAGCTGGCATCGCTTTAGTATCATTGTTACTTGCATTTTTAATTCCAAGAAATCCACAAGCAGGACATGAAACTTATCTTTGAAAAAATTTGATTATTTTACCTAAATCATAGTGAGAATATTGTTGGTAATGATTTTCTAAATCTTCCGCAGTTATCTCTTTTTTAGATATACTTTTTATCTCATTTTTTTTATCTATTTTAGGTGGTTTACATCTATTTATTTTTAAATTAAACCTCATTTTCATCGTCCTTTTTTTTATTCTACATCAATTATACTTAAAGAGCAATCCTAAAACAAACTATAAGAAATTATTTATAAAGAGTATGTTATATTTCTTTTAAATAATTCAATAGGAGAAGAACTAATGAAAAAGATGAGATTATCTATGTTTGTTATGAGTGCGATATTGTTAATGGGTGTAAGTGCAATGTCTGCTATGACACAGGCGCCAAAATGTGGAGCAGGTAAATGTGGAGCTGCAACAAAGGTGATAGGAGTAGATGTTAAAAAAGTTGAGTCCATGATGTTAAAAGCAAACAATATGAAATGTGGTTCATCTAAGAAAAATGCTATTAAGCATGCAAAAGATTTACATCATGCTATAATAAAAGCAGACAGTATGAAATGTGGAGCTGCCAAAAAAATGGCTATTAAACATTTAAAAGTTAATTAAAGTAGGTAAAAACTTCTTGTTTCTCAAAAACATACTATTTTTAGAGGTATCCTTATTTTTGTACTTCTTTAATCTTTGCATATGCCTCGTTTAGACTTTGAGTTTTTTCTTTGGCAAATATAATCATATCTTCTGGTAAATTTTTGCTAGCTATAAAATCATAATGATATTCTTTAATTAAGCGTCTATAATTTGCTTTTATCATTTCAAGACTATCAGTTCTGTGTGATTCTAGTATTTTATAGTATTTATCTAAATCATCGTAGCGTTCATAACTACCTTGATGGATATCTTCATGGTTATATGAATACTGTTGATATTTAAAATTTGTTTTATGTGTTTTAGCTCCCATAATAGATAATCCAAATATTAAGAAAAAATTAAATGGAAAAAAGAGCACCCCTGGAGCAAATATTAGAAGTAATATCCCAACTACAACAGTACCAAAACAGATACCTAGCCACACGACTTCAAGAAAAAGACCAAGTGCAATAACACCAATACCTAAAATAGTTTTTATTTTCATGAACTAATTATACTATATTTATAATATTTATTTTGTTAATTACACTCAAGCGACAGCAATATTTAATAAACTAATAAAATACACGTATAAAGCATAGTAGTAGCATATAGATACTACTACTAAAAACTATAAAAAGAAATAGCTATTTGCCAGCTGCAACTCTATCTTTAAGACCTTTACCAGCTTTAAACTTTGGAACCATTTTGTCTTGTGTTGTGTATGTTTTGTCAGTACCAGGTACTTTACCACTTTTGCCTTTTTGTAAAGTAGCTACAAAATTACCAAATCCAACTAAAGAAACATCTTCTTTAGAAACTAAAGCTTCTGTTATAGACTCTGTAAAAGCTTTAATAGCATTTTCAGACTCCACTTTTGTTTTGTATCCGCCATTTTTTTGAACTAGTTCAACAAACTGTGCTTTATTCATTAAATTCACCCTTAATTAATTTTATAGATCGCGATACACATAAAAACTATACTTCAATATAATTTTCAAGTGATTAGCTAGACATACTTTATAATGTCTTTGCTTAATTTTTTCTTCTTTTAGCTATTTTTTTTCAATAACCGTTTAATTTTATACTTTTTTTATTCTTTTTGCATGTTTTTTTGTTTTTGCTATAGATTTTTTTAAGAATGAATATAATGATAGATATTTACTTATCGAATATTTTTTTTGTTTTACATGTATTGACAAAAAAATATCATCTAAACTATTTCTTTCATTTTCTGTCAATGTATTCATCTTTTAGCCTCTAAGTTTATTAATTTTTCTAACAACTCTTATGATTTCATCATCTTCTAAATATCCAAGCATCTGTATTACGGCCTTCGAAGCTTGAGGTTTTGCAATACCCAATTTCCAATCTTGATATGTACGCATAGAAATATTCAGTCTTTTTGCCATCTCTTTTTGAGATATTTTTTTACCATTATGTTTAGCTTCAATTGCATTATGAAGGATATTAAAAAGATCTGCCACTTCCATATTGTAAATTATACAAAATTAAAACTTAATCTATACGTAGAAACCTATATAATATAAATTATAATTAGTTAAAAATACATATAATTATATATTATATACGGATTTCCGTACATAAGGTATTATAAAAAAATGAGCAAAACCTCTTATTTTTCAGAAAATAGTGCTTTTTTGTAGTTTGTTATCAGATGGTTATATAGGGAATTTTAAGTCTTTATTCTTTTAATCTTACAATATTTGCACCAATAATTTGTAGTTTATTTTGTAGATTTTCATATCCTCTGTCGAGATGATAGATTCTATGTATATGTGTTTCACCACTAGCAACTAAAGCAGCCAGTACTAATGCGCTAGAAGCTCTTAAGTCGGTTGCCATAACATCAGTTCCTGATAGTCTTGATTTACCATTAACTGTTGCTACATGTCCATTTAAGTGAATATCAGCACCCATTCTTTGAAGCTCACTTACATGCATAAATCTGTTTTCAAAAAGACGTTCTTCGATGATTGAAGTCCCATTTGCTTGTGTTGCAAGAGCCAAAAATTGTGCCTGCATATCAGTTGGAAATGCTGGATATTCTTGAGTTATAATATTTATCGGTTTTAGGTGATTTGTTGGATGCAATGTGATAGAATTATCTGATTTAATAAATGTACATCCCATCTCTTCTAATTTTGAAACAATGGAGTTTAGATGTCGATTTTCAATATTTTTTAACGTAATAATTGAGTTGGTAATTGCTCCAGCGCAGAGATATGTACCAGCTTCGATTCTATCAGCAATGACTGCAAATGTATCAATGGTTAATAATTTTTTATTAGTACCAATGATAGTTATTTGCGAGGTTCCAATACCCTTGATATTGACTCCACTATTATTTAAAATTTGACATAATTGAACAATTTCTGGCTCAAGTGCTGCATTTGTAATTGTCGTAACGCCATTTGCGATAGCCGCAGCCATTACAATATTGGCTGTTCCTGTGACTGTGATTTTATCAAATATTATGTCAGCACCAGTCAATCCATTTGGTGCTTTTGCTTGAATGTAACCAGCTTTTATATGTATCTTAGCGCCCATAAGCTCTAAGGCTTTAAGGTGTAAATCAACAGGTCGTTGCCCTATTGCGCATCCACCAGGTAGTGAAACTTCACAATGACCAAATCTCGCAAGAAGAGGACCTAATACTAAAATAGAAGCACGCATGGTTTTTACGATATTGTAAGTTGCTTTTGTATGAGAGAGCGTAGTTGTATCAATAGTTGCTATATTTTTGGTAAACGTACATGATGAGCCTAGGTTTTGAAGTAATTTTAGCAGTGTTGTTATATCTTTTACATTCGGAACATTTTGTATTTTCACACTATTTTTTGCTAAAATACTCATGGCAATAAGAGGTAAGCTAGCATTTTTAGAACCAGATATTTTTATATCGCCTTTTAGCCCATGACATTTAATTATTTTTAAGTAATCCATACAACTCTTTTTTATGGCATTATAACTTTTAAAAGATAATAAAGGTATAATTTGCGTTATGGATACGCCACTAGACAGACTAAGAGATGTTACTAATAAAATTTCTAGCTATGAGATGGCTAGAAAAAAGAATTTTATTTTACTAAAAGAGTTGTATGTAATTTTACATGTAAATAAAAAAGTTAAAGATTTTGAAGATCTTTTTTTATTTAAAGCTATTAATTTATCTGGCATATCTTTAAAAGAGGATAATGTAGGAGAGATTCAAGAGGGAAGATATCTTCAGATTTTAGCAATTATGTATGATAAGGATGCCACTATAAAGAGTAAAAATATATCTTTAGGATATTTTGGTCGAGTAGAATCAGTAGAAAAAATATTACAAGATAATGTTGTTAAATTTGTATTAAGATGGCGTTTTGAAAAGAGTTTTAAAACCTTAGAGCATTATCATAAAATGATAAAAACATTTACAATAAAAAGGGATATATAAATGGTGAAAGAAAATAGGCAAATAATATTTTTAATGATTATAGCTTATGTTTTTAGTGTTGCTGTACGTTTTGTCTGGATTTATCAATTTCATGGATATGAGCCATTTATTTTTCATGGTCAATTTATGATAAATACAAACGATGGATACTATTTTGCACAAGGTGCAAATAATTTATTAACAGACCCAAATAATACATGGTATGGCTCACCGATACATCGTGCTTTGTCACAACTTACATATTTATTTACAAAATTTTCTCCCTTTTCGCTAGATACTGTACTTTTTTATATGCCAATGTTTATAAGTTCGTTTATTGTAGTACCAGTTATTTTAATATCTTTATTTTTTAAGCGTCTTGAAGTAGGGTTTATTGCTGCGCTTCTTTCATCAATTGCTTGGAGTTATTATAATCGTACAATGGTTGGATATTATGACACCGATATGTTAACAGTTGTATTACCTTCGCTTATTTTATACTCAATTATCGGAGCAAATCAAACTAAAAAAGACAAATATTTGTTATTAACAGCTATTTTTGTAGCAACTTATGGTTGGTGGTATCACGCAAGTTTTTCTCTTGATTTTGCCTTTTTTGGATTATTTTTTCTTTATACAACTGTTTTTGATAGAAAAAATATTTATAATTTTAAACTGCTTGCTATAATGCTAACAGCTATGATTATGATAGATGTTTATATCAAAATCCTAATTATCGCTATATTATATCGTTTGTTTATAAACCAAAAATATAATAAATTTGTTTATTATATTTTTGGTTTATCTATCGTCGCCATGTTTGCAACTGGTGGATTTGCACCGATTATATCTGAGCTAAGTATTTATGTATTTAGAAGTCATCTTGTAAATATAAGTAAAGGTTTAGATTTACATTTTTTTACTGTTATGCAGACCATTCGTGAATCATCTAGCATCTCTTTTACTCTTTTTGCAGATAGAATAAGTGGCAGTATCGCTACATTTATCATCTCAGTTATTGGTTATTTATGGTTAAGTTATAGGTTTCGCTTTATGTTGTTTGCTTTACCAATGGTGGGGCTTGGATTTATTGCAATGCATAGCGGACTTAGATTTACAATTTATGCGATCGTTCCTTTAGCGCTTGGAATCGCTTTTTTAATATCAGAAATTGCGAAGAAAATGCCAACTTATTTTTTACAATATAGTATTTTAACAATAGGTACGATTTTAATTTTAATTCCAAATCTTTTACATGTAGAACAATATAAAGCACCAACTGTTTTTACTAAAAAAGAGGTTCAAATTTTAACACATTTAAGAGCTGTCTCTAATCCAAAAGAGTATGTTGTTTCTTGGTGGGATTATGGATATCCGTTACGATATTATACGCATTTAAGAACTATTATTGATGGTGGTGCTCATGGGGGCAGTGAGGATTATACTGTTAGTTATATCTTAACTCACCCACAAAATATTGGTGCAAAACTAGCAAGATTTGATGTAGATTATAATATAAAAGCAAAAATAGTAGCTAAGAAAAATAAATTACTCCCTAAAAAGCGTAAAATTAAACTTTTTTCAAATATTGAAGAAATGACAACTCATAGTGGTTTTAAAAATGTAAATAATTTTATAAAAGCCTTAAATGAGGGTAAAATAGCTTTATCTAAAAATAAAAGAGGTATCTATATTTATTTACCTTATAGAATGTTAAATATTTATCCAACAATTGAACTTTTTTCACATTTAAATGTAATGACAGGCAAACAATACCGCCAATCACTATATTTTCTTTCTTCAGTTCTTAAACAAAAACAACAAAAGATTTTACTAAAACAAGGGGTTGTTCTAAATCTAAAAACAGCCACTATAAAATTTTCTAACGCAACTACACAAATTAATCATTTTGTAAAAACATGGTATGATAAAAATGAGCGATTGCACAAGATTATTAAAATAATAAATGATAATTCTCATGTTAATGTCATCTACATGTCAAGTTATGGTAAGTTTTTAATTGTTGATAATACTACTTATAATTCACTATTTGTCCAGCTTTTTGTACTACATAACTACAATCCAAAACTATTTAAACCAATCGAATTAAATCCTTATGCAGCGGTGTATAAATTAAGGATATCCTTAAAATGAAAATAGCAGTTATGTGTAAATCTCCACTTTTACAAAAAAGCTTGGAGTTGTTTTTACAAAATCATTTAAGCTCGATAAAGCATTGTGATTTAGTGATTTGTGATGCTAAAATCAATACTGATGCGACATGCTTATATATATCACAAGAAAATGCTGATTTAAAAAAGCCATTTATAAAGACAGAACTTTTTCTAGCTATTGAGAAAAAATTAAATAAAGTCGTAGATTATGATGCATATAAAGATGATGATTTAAAGTCAGGTGAACAAAAGGTTGGTTTTTCGATTTTACAAGAAAGAATTGAACAACTAACTAGTGAATATCAAGATAATATTTTAAAGGCAATTAAATTATTTTATGAAAGATAAACCTCTATTTAAAAAAAAGATAATCTCTGGAAAATATAGATCAACTGTTATAGATTTACCTTCAAAGGCGACAACAAGAAGTTCAAAATCCATGGTGCTTGAATCTTTATTTAATACTTTACAGTTTGATATTATTGACGCAACTTTTGTTGAGTTATTTGCTGGAAGCGGTTCAGTTGGCTTAGAGGCATTAAGCAGAGGCGCAAAAGAGATTTTTTTTCTTGAAAAAAATAAAGATGTTCTTAAAATTTTGAAAAAAAATATAACTAAAACCAACCCATCTGCATGTCAAGTAATAGGTGGGGATAGTTTTGTAAATATTACAAAATTAGAGTCCATTTTAGAGCAAAAACCTACTACTGCTTATTTTTACATAGATCCCCCTTTTAGTGTGAGAGATGAGATGGGAGATATATATAATAAAATACTTTTTTTAATAGAAAAAATACCTCCAAAACTTATTAAAATGGTTATTATTGAGCATATGAGTGGTTTAATCTTACCAAACAAAATCGGTTTATTATGCATGAAAAAAAGTAAAAAATTTGGGAAAACTACTTTAACTTATTTCTTGGAATAAAATTTGCTTTTCACTGTTTATGAAGATAAACAAGGGTGCATACGTGCGAATATTTTATTTTATTTTATTTTTATCATTATCACTACAAGCCGTAAAAATTAAAAATATAACATCAGTTATTGGTGTTAGAGATAATCAGCTAATAGGATATTCGTTAGTTGTTGGATTAAAAAACAGTGGTGACGGTGTTACTTCTATATTTACACTGCAATCAATTGCAAATATGTTGAGAGCTATGAATGTTGATTTAAATCCAAAAACTTTAATTACCAAAAACGTGGCTGCTGTTGTTGTAACTGCGAATTTAGGACCATTTGCTCGCTCTGGAGATAAGTTAAATGTAACAGTTTCATCTATAGGAGACGCAAAATCCCTACAAGGCGGAACACTTCTTATGACTCCATTAAAAGGTGTTGATGGTCAGATATATGCACTCGCACAGGGTTCAGTTAGTATAGGTGGCATTAGTCAAGGTGGCGGTTCGCAAGCAAAATCAGATCCAACTACTGGAACGGTTTATGGTGGTGGTTTGGTTGAAAAGGGTATCGCTTTTGATTTGTATCATAAAAAATATGCAACTCTATCATTAAAAGAGTCTAATTTTCAAAATGCAATTAATATCCAAAATGCAATTAATAATAAATTTAAAGCAAAAGTAGCTGTTGCGATCGATTCACGTACAATAAGACTAAAAGATCCAAAAAATTTAAGTATGGTTGAATTTTTAGCAGATGTACAAAACATAAATACAAATTATAAACCAACAGGAAAAGTAATTATTAATGAAAGAACTGGAACCATAGTTGCTGGCGTTGATATAGAGGTTATGCCAGTTGTGATTACGCAAAATGGAATAACTATTAAAATTAATCAACAAAATAGCGTTGTAGTACCATCAGGGGGCATGAAAATTGATAAAAATTTAGCACTTGGCTTAAATCAAGATGAGATATATACAAAGCGAGGCACAACTACGGTGGCAAATGTTGTAAGAGCGTTACAAAAATTAGGAGCTTCGCCAAAAGATTTAATCTCTATTTTAGAGGCTATGAAAAGTGCGGGTGCAATTTCTGCACAATTACAAGTAATATAGGAGTTTGTTGTGAATTTGCCATTAATAAATAATAATATAATCTCAAACAGTATAAATCATATCCCAACGATTAACAAATCAGATGATAACAAACAGTTGCGTAAGCAAACAAATGCATTTGAATCACTAATTTTACAAATTGTTTTAGATGTATCTATGAAAGATAATAAAAATATTTTTTCAGATAAAAATAAACCAGGAGATAGGATTTATCAATCCATGTATAGGAGCGAAATAGCAAAACAAAGTGCTGGTAGTTTTGGAATATCACAAATGTTGTATAACTATCTCAGTGCTAAAGAAAAATCCTAATTTGTCGATAGTATTTAATATTATCATAAGATAAAAAGGAAGAATTAGATGGTTTCAAAGCTAAATGGTTTTGGTGTATTAAATACTTACCAAAATGGTGATACACATGTAAATGATAAAAATAAAAAAGTAAAAGATGCTGTTAAGATAATATCACAGCAAAGTAAAGTAGATGCCCTAAAGAAAAATATTGATTTAGGCAACTATAAGGTAGATGTTAAAGCTTTAGCACAAAAGATAGCTGATTCTTTGATGTAAATTAAAGGAGTTTATTATGTTATTACACCATATTAAAGGCGCAATTGAGGATTTAAAAGATTTAATTAGTATGACTAAATTAGATATTGGTGATATTCAAGAAGCGAAACAAGATAGTCAATTTGCTAGAATTATGCTAAAGGATGAAAAAATTAAAACTTTTGAATCTAAAAAAAGCATGATAGACCATGAGATACAAACTCTTATAAAACTATCTCCATATGTAGAGCTTAAAGAATCGTTATCTGAACCACAACGTGAAGCATTAAATCTTTTAAAAGAGAATTTAACTACATTGCGAGAGGTTAATCAACAATATGCAAAATTAATTTTAGCTGTTAGTTCATTTTATAACTCTTTATTGGAACAATTAGTGCCTACGGAGATGGACGGCTATAATAAAATCACCTCAAGAAAATCAACTTTTTTAGAAGCTAGGGTGTAAGCTTATGGCTTCAATATTTAGTGCATTAGATATCGGCTATTCTGGTTTAAATGCAGCTCAACTAGGTATCACCACAACGGGTAATAATATAAGTAATGCAAGTACACCAGGATATAGCCGCCAGCGAGTTATGACTGAGCAGACCACTCCAAACCGAGTTGCATCGCTATTTGTTGGCAATGGCACTAAAGTACAAGATATTGCGAGAGTTTTTAATCAATTTGTTTATAATGGATATAGTTCCTCATCAGCTGAAAAATCATATTCTGATTTAACACAAAGCAATCTAAAAGAGTTATCAACCTATTTTCCATCATTATCAACTTCAGGTAAAAATGCGGGTATTGGTGCGGAGCTAAATTCATACTTTACTCTTTGGCAATCTTTAGCAGATAATACTAACAGTAGCGCTATTAAAACATCATTAGCTCAACAAACCAAAACTTTAACGGATAATATAAAAGCAACACAAATTAGAGTTGATAATCTACAAAAAAGCTTAAATGAGCAATTAAAGACAAATATTGATGAAGTAAATACCTTATCTAGCCAAATAGCTGAATTAAATAAACAAATTAACATCTCGGAGGCTGGAACAAACCAGCAAGCAAATGCTCTAAGAGATAAAAGAGATTATCTTGCATTATCACTTTCAAAGCTTCTTGGTACAAAGGTGATGAGTAGTCAAATTAATGCAAATACTCCGCAAGGCACTAATATTGCAACAAAAGGTGGTGATATTACAATCAATATCGCAGGTTTTAATATAGTAGATGGTGCAACATTTCACCCTTTAGGTATTGATAATAGCAATAATGCAAGTGGCATGTATAATATTTACTATCAACGTCAAGACGGTGTTAAAATCCAAGTTGCACATGAGTTAAGAGGTGGAAAAATTGGTGCTATTTTAAATCTTAGAGGTTCAACGCTAGACTCAACTAATGGAGTACCAAGTAATGGGATTATTCAAGGTGTTAAAAACCAGTTAAATGCTTTTGCAAATGGATTAATCGAGCAAACAAATAATCTTTATGCTCAAAGCCCATCTAGCTTAATGGAATCAAATGCTTTAAACATTTCAACATCTGAGCCTCTTGTAAATTCAAGTTTGAATGTTAAACAGGGTAGTTTCGATATAGTTTTATACAATAAAGCAGGAGATATAGTTGCAAAACGTAATATTAAAATTGATGCCAATACCACTTTAACTTCTGGAACAAATTCTATTGCCTCACAAATAAATGCATCAATTGATGATAATCACGATAATAATGCCAATGACAATATTAATAATTTTATATCTGTGAACTATAACACATCAGCTACTAAGCAAATTTTCTCTCTTAGTTTTAAAAATTCTTCTTTTTCTGCACAAGGATATAGCTTTGCAATTCAAGATAATTTGACAAATAGTAAAGATTTTAGCTCTGGGACAAATTTTGCAGGTGCACTTGGCATGAGTAAATTCTTAAGTGGTACAGATGCGACAAATATAGCCTTATCAAATAAATTTGTAACAAATCCTACTTTGATTTCATCACATGTAACGCCAGTAAGTGGTGATAATCAAACTGCAAAAAATATGGTTCAAATGCAATTTGAGCAAAATAATTATAATGTTGATGGTGCAATTTATACAGATACGATAAATGGGATGTTTGGCAGTATCACAACTAGCATAGGCTCTAAAGCAAATTCGGCAATCTCTACAGGCACTTCAATAGATGCAAGATATCATGCCGTACAACAGCACTATAATTCAATCTCAGGTGTTAATATTGATCAAGAGATGACAAATTTATTAAAATATCAAACGGCTTATGGAGCTGCTGCAAAAGTTATTACAACAATTGAAAAAATGATGAGTACACTTCTTAGTATTAAACAATAAAAATGAAACCACCGTTTTTTAGTCTTGCTCTATTGGTGCTTATTTTATTATTTTGTTTTTTTGGACAATTTGTCTATTCTTCTAGTCCATTAACTTTACATGTAAACCATATATTAAGCTCTCCATCTTTAGAATTTTTATTTGGAACAGATAGATTGGGACGAAATGTTTTAGCTAGAGTTATAGCTGGTGGTAAAGTATCACTTATTATTGGCTTTGCTAGTGCTTTTATTACAACCTCAATTGGCTTAATGATCGGCTCGATGGCAGGATATTTTAGAGGCAAGGTTGATAAAATTGTAGTTGTGAGTATTGATATATTTTTAACATTTCCAACATTTTTTTTGCTTTTAGCTCTTGTCAGTTATGTTAATGCTTCCATATCTGTTTTAATCATCATTATCTCAATTACTGGATGGATGACAACAGCAAGATTGATTCGTAGTGAGAGTTTTGTTATAACCGCACAACCGTATATAAAAATTTTAAAAATTGCAAAAATTTCAAATTTCAAGATTTTATTGAAATATTATACCCCACTTTTGATACCTATTTTTTTAGTTAGTTTTACATTTGGTGTTGGCAGTGCGATTTTAACAGAATCTGGACTTAGTTTTTTAGGTCTTGGTATAGTAGCACCACAAATAAGTTGGGGAACGATACTTAGTGGCGGTAAAGAGGTTATAGAGATAGCTTGGTGGGTTAGTTTTTTTCCAGGTTTGATGATATTTCTTGTAACATTTTCACTTATGAACATCTCAAACTATTTTCAAAAATTAGCTAATAAAAAATGAATCCATTCCTACCATTTTTTTTAGCTCTATACATAGCAATATCTGCATGTTTTATTATAATATCTATATTATCAAAGTTTTGTGGAAATAACTCGATGCCTATACTTACACCTATTTTTATTTTATGATTTTTTATTACAAAAATTCTAGATATTTCTTCAATTATTTTATTAGCTATATTTTTAATGTCTTTATTTGCTTCTAGCTCATTTATATTTAAAAGTATAATCACAAATTCATCGCCACCAATTCTAGCTACAAAATCATGTTCTCTTATGCTTTTATTTAGCCTATTTGAAACTTTTATAAGCAATTTATCACCAAGCTCATGCCCATAGGCATCATTTACACTTTTAAATCCATCTAAATCCACAAAGAAAAATGCATGAGTAAATCCTACTCTTCTAGCTTTATTAAATTCATCTGTTAATTTTTTTAACATGAATTTTTTATTAGGTAATGTGGTTAAAAAATCATGATAGGCTTGAAAAGTAGCATCATCTTTTGCCCGTTTTAGTTCAGAAATATCTATATAATTTGCTATGTAATTTATAATTTTTCCATAATCATTTTTAATTGCAGTAATTGATAATTGTTCTGGATATATCTCACCATCTTTTCGCTTATTATATATTTCACCACTCCAGCCACCTTTAGTTTGCAGTTGTTTCCACATATTTTTAAAAAATTCTTTAGAATGTTTACCAGAATTTAAAATACGTGGAGTTTTACCAAGCAGCTCATTTTGTTTATATCCTACCATATCGATAAATGCTTTATTCGCACGTAAAAATTTTCCATCACTATCCGTAATTATCATAGCCTCATGGGAATCAAATGTATATGCTAATATTTTTAGTTCAATTTTATTTTTCTCCTCTTTTTTTATTAAAGTATGCAAAATATATATTAATACAAACATTAATATAATAGAGGAAAATAGTACGATAATTATTGTAATTAAAGTAATTTTAGCATTATTATATAAAGTTGAAATATTAGCTAGATGAGAAGCTAGGATTGTTGAAGATAATGTTTTATACTCATTAATTAGCTTGGTATTTGATTTAAACCAAATATTTGCTTCATGATGAGTTTGTTTGTATTTAGAGATATGTAAGGCCATAGTCTTTATTTTTTGTTGGAGTTTTTTATTTATTGTATGGTTGAAGGCAGTCAAGCATTTTACATTTGTATCGGTAAGAAAATTTTGTTGATACAGTAGTTCTGTTGATATAAATTTATTTATTGTTGTTAAAGTATTTACAGTAAAATTATGGGATAAAATATAGTTATAAACATATGCTCGTCCTTGTCCTAAAGTTTCTTTTTGAGCTTGAACATCATAAATAACAGCATTAGAGTTATTGTATTTATTGTTAATAATGGTAAGATTTCTTAATATGTCTAAGAGATCCGTATTTATTAATGTATAGTAATCAAATTCATTTTTAAAGCTAATGGAATGCGAAAAAATTTTTTTTCTGATAAAATTTATTTTTTTCATTTGTTGTTTAATATTAATTATTTTTTGTATATTATTTATTTGAATAAATTGATATATCTCTTTTTTATTTATTAAGGATAAAAATAATTGATAATCTTTATCAGTTATTTTTTGTCGCTTTATTAGCCTTGTTTTATATTTTAAGCCATCTTTTATAGTTATATAACCACTACTAAGACCACGTTCTAGCTGTATAGATTGTAAGAGATCACTAATTGATTGTATTGTTTTGGCTGAATACAAATAAGTAGAATTTTTTACTAACTCTTTATATTTGATATTTAGTATATAAAATGTTAAAGAAAAAAGTATTAATGCTAAGATGCTAAAAATTATAAAAATTTTTAGCCTAAATGATCTTTCTTTCAATAAATATCCTCACATTAGACTTGTTGTGATATAATTTGGCTAGTATAACACTTTTTATCTAAATCATCTTACTTATCGTCTTGTATATTTTGAGGATTACTATAACCAAAAACTTTTTTATACAAAATACCATTTACAATAAATATAAAAGGCAGTAGCCAGATAAGTGCAATGCCAAGAGTTAGCATGCTTAACATAAATAATCCAATTAAAGACATGTAAATACCAAAAAACTTAAACCATTTTTTATTTACAGCAAGTAAAGAGGTTTTCATAGCTTCAATAACACCTAATTGTTTATCAATAATTAATTGTGTTGTAAAACTAAAAGATACAGCTAAATAAATACCTGGTAAAATAAACAACATAAAGCCAATTAAAACACTTATGCTAACTAATATAGAAGCAAAAACCAAATGCCAAACTATAGTATAATAACTAAAAATCGATGGAATAGTTATTTGCTTTAGTGATGCACGTTTAACACCTAGCATAACAATACCAGCGATAATAGGGGCTAAAATAGGTAGCGATAAAAGCGTTTGTGCCTCATCGGCGAACATGCCTTTTGCGTACTGGTGCAGATTAAAAAAGATTTGAGGATGTATATATAAAGAGAGTAATTTTTGTAAAACTGTGCCAATGAAAACATATATAATAAGCGAAATATTAAATATAAGTTTTGAACCTTTAAGGAGTATCCAGGCCTCATTAAAAACCTCTTTTAGATTAAAATTATTATCTTCACTAAGAGTATTGTTCATCAAGATATTGTTTTGCATTAAAATTTACTTTCTAAAATTATTTATGATATTATACCATTAAAAGACACTCTATAAAGGAAGAAGATATGACAAAAAATTTAAAAAATGAAATAAAAAGTTTTGAAGATGTAAATTGCGAAGAAGAAAGAATATTTTATCAAGCTATGGAGGAGGTAATTGTATCAATTTCACCATTGCTTGAATCAGATAGTAAATATAAAGAACATGCTATTTTAGAGCGTTTGGTTGTTCCAGATAGAGTTATAAAGTTTAAAGTCACATGGCTGGATGATAATAATAAAATACAAGTAAACACAGGATATAGAATTCAATTTAATAACGCATTAGGACCATATAAAGGAGGGCTTAGATTTCATCCAAGTGTAACTGAGGGAGTGTTAAAATTTCTTGGATTTGAACAAATTTTTAAAAATTCATTAACTGGTTTGCCAATAGGTGGAGGCAAGGGTGGAAGCGATTTTAATCCAAAAGGAAAAAGCGATTTTGAGATTATGAAATTTTGTACCGCTTTTATGACAGAATTGCACAAATATATAGGTCCGCGAATTGATGTGCCAGCAGGCGATATTGGAGTAGGGTCTCGCGAGATAGGATATTTATTTGGACAATATAAAAAAATTACATCAGCATATGAGGGAGTTTTAACAGGTAAGCCTTATATCTTTGGAGGTTCTTTTATGCGACCAGAGGCTACTGGATATGGTGTTGTGTATTTTACAGAAGCGATGCTTGAGTATGAATACAAAGAGCCATTAAGAGGCAAAATTTGTACGGTGAGTGGAGCAGGTAATGTTGCTATTCATACAATTGAGAAATTAAAACAAATTGGTGCGATTCCTGTTACATGTGCGGATTCACAAGGAACACTTTATGATAACAGAGGTTTAGATTTAACTTTATTAAAAACTATAAAAATGGATAGAAGAAATTCTTTGCAACAATATCTAAACATACATAAGGAAGCAAAATATATACCAGTTAATGAATATAAAGAGAATTCACATCCAGTTTGGAATATTCCATGTTATGCTGCTTTTCCATGTGCTACGCAAAATGAATTGACTAAGATTGATGCACAAAATTTAATCTCTAATGGATGTGTGTCAGTTAGCGAAGGTGCAAATATGCCATCAACTCCAGAAGCTACTGCACTGTTTTTATCTAACGGAATCTGTTTTGCACCAGCAAAAGCTGCAAATGCTGGAGGTGTTGGTGTTAGTGAATTTGAAATGAGCCAAAATGCTTCTATGCAAAAATGGAGTTTTAAAAGGGTTGATACAAAATTAAAAGAAACAATGCAACAAATTTGCAAACGAGTAGCATTAGCTGCAAAAGATTATGGTGTAGAAAATAATTATGTTGATGGAGCAAATATAGCAGGATTTAAGCGTGTTGCAGATGCTATGATAATAGAAGGAATTTAAATTGATATACATCAATGACATAAATATAAAAATCTCCTAGAATATGGAAAATTTTAGGAGGTTATTATGAGTTTAATTCCAAATGAGGCACAAAAGATTGAGGTAGAGGGTGCAACAGTTGATTTTTTTAAAAATATAGCTGATGGTCTTACCACATATTATTTTGACACAAGTAAGTGTGGACCACCAGACCCTATGGTTAACGCAATGGTTGGTTTACAATTATTAGACGATAATTCTAAGTTGGTGATGATAAATCATAAAGCACCAGCTGGACTTTTTCCAAAAGTTGAGAATGATTTTAATTACGAGATTGCAAATCTTGAAGATGGTAGGGCTAGTATTACTTTTACAAAAAAAAGCAATGTAACAAATAGTACAGATTATAATGCAACGAATTGCCACGGGTGATATATAAAGATGGCGATTTCACAAGAGTTTGCACCACCATTTAAACTAATAGCTCCATATTTTGTTTTAGGAACTATTGTATTTGTAGTGAGCGTATTACTACTTTTTGGTTTTAATATTACAAATTTAACAAATCAAGATATTTCTGTGTTATCTTGGATCCACTTATTTTTGTTAGGCTTTGTCATGATGGTTATTTTTGGTGCCATGGCACAGCTTCTTCCAGTTGTTTTAGAGGTTGGTCATTTTGCAGTTGAGCTTTATTATATAATCTATCCATTGTTGTTTGTTGGCATGCTTATGATGGTGACAGGATTTAAGTTTATACCCCAATTATTGCCATATGGTGGCGTAGTTGTTTTAATAGCTCTTTTTATTTTTATTTTTGAAACCTTTATGACGATAAAAAAAGTTAAAACATTTAATCTTGTAATTGTAAGTGTGATAATTGCTAATGGATTTTTATTTTTAGGACTTATTTTTGGTATTTTAATGGCACTTGGGTTTGCTGGTAATATAAATATTGATTTTACTTCTTTGCTTCGTGCCCATATTTATCTGGTTTTAATTGGTTATGTCGGTGTTACTATTATGGGTATGAGTATGATTTTATTGCCTATGTTTTGGCTTTCTCACAGCTATAGTAATAAAAGTGTAACATATGCTTTATGGTCGATTAGTTTTGGTGTAATATTTGAAGTTTTATCTTCTATATTTGATAATACTATCTTAGAATATCTTGGATATTTCTTAACAATTATGGCATTATTCTTATATTTTTATCAGATGTACATTATCTATAAAACAAGAATAAGAGTTGAAAAAGATATTTATTTTAAAAGCATGGTTTTTGCATATAGTAGTTTGATCGTAGCACTTATAACGGGACTCGTAGATATCATATCTCCACACTCTCGGCTGCTTTTAGCTACAGGTTGGATTATAATTTTTGGTTATATTAGTTTTATGATTATAGGGCATCTTTATAAAATAGTTCCATTTTTAGTTTGGTATGAGCGATTTTCTCCACTTGTTGGTAAGAAGAAAATACCGATGTTAGCAGATATGTTGCCACGAAGAAGTGCAAATACACAGTTTTTATTTTCAATAACTGGTATTATTCTTGGATATTTTGGTTTACTTCTTGAAAATAATGAAATTTTTCATATTGGAGTTTATTTTTTATTTATGGGAAGTTTGTTTGTGTTAAAAGATTTAATTTATATGATGAGGTTTAAATAAAATGTGTACAAAAGAAGAGATATTTAAAGCGGTATCAACTGTGAAAGATCCAGAGATCGGTTTTAATCTTGTAGAGCTTGGCATGATTTATGATGCTAGTTGTGATGATGAAAAAAATGTAATTGTAACTATGACGCTTAGCACAAAGGCTTGTCCATTGCATCAGATGATACTTCAGTGGGTTAAAGAAGCCGTTAATAGGGAATTAGAGAATATAAAGTCAGTAGATATTAACCTCGTATGGGAGCCTGCTTGGGATATTAGCATGGCAAGTGATGATGTACGTAAAAAATTAAGGATGTAAGACATGAAATACCCAGATTTTTTTAATGATTTACCAATCATTAAACTTCAAGACGAGTTATCAGATTTTTTAGGAACTTTTGAAAATGGCTTGGTTGAATTTAGTTATTTAGATATCGTAAAAAGCGCAGGGCATAGTTGTCCAACGGTTCTTGGTGCTTATCTTTCATGTGTTAAAGGAATAAGCGCACTATTTGGTAGTGAAATACCAAAGCGCGGTAAAATATTTATCTCTTTTAAAGAGCACGAAAATGATGGCGTCGCAGGTGTTATCGCAAATGTATATACTCAGATAACTGGCGCAACAAAATCTAATGGTTTTAAGGGAATAGCTGGCAATTTTGTTAGGCACTCTTTAATGGATTTTGATGCAAATATTTTATCAGATGTTAAAATTACTAGACTAGATACAAATAAAAGTGTAGAGGTTACATACAATCCAAACGCGGTACCAGGAACTCCTAAACAGATGGAGTTGATGCAAAAACTCATGCAAAACAAGGCATCAGATGAAGAAAAAAAAGAGTTTGGAGAGCTTTGGCAACAAAGAGTACAAAATATTTTTTTAAATCAGGATAAATGTTTTGAGATCAAGAGTAGCTCTAAAAAATAAATCGCTTTATAACTAACTGCCATATTATGGCAGTTAAAATCCCAGCTGCAAAACCAGCAATTATATCATCACCCATAACGCCGATACCACCCTTTGCATCTCTGTCAATTCTGCCTATAATAGATGGTTTTGTAATATCAAAATATCTAAATAATATAAAAGATAAAATGCTTTGAATTAAAAAACCATTTTTAATATCAAAGAGATGACTTAATGGCACAACAACCCCTGGTGCGACGCTAAGAGCTATCCACATTCCTACTAATTCATCTATAACTATACGTTTATCATCATGGATTTTACTCTTTTGTTCATATATATTGATCGCTTTAATCGCTATAACTGTTATAGCGATTGAGGAAAATAGCATGGTTTGAGAGCCAGTATAAGCTAACAATGGTATACCTAATAGTAGTGCAATAAATGAACCAACAGTACCAGGCGCCTTTGGTGATAAGCCAGAAAATCCTAATGTTATAAAAAACCAATTCATATTCACTCTTTATGTTAAAGATGTTGTTTGATAAAGTTTCATAAGCTCTTTATAAAACTCTTTTTCTGTATGATTTTCTATCAAGCCTCTAGCTGGAAGAAGATCATAATATAATTTTTCAAGATTTTTAAATCTATTTGGAAATATTTGCGCTAAAATAAGTGCTGAAATCTCTTTTCTTACTAAAACTGCTGGAGGGATAATACCCATTTTTAATAATTCTAAAATAGAATCAGCATGATAAGAGATATGATGATGTCTGCCATGAGGGCAGGTATTTGTACTTACTAACGTTTTGCATCTATTACAATATACATATTCACATGCAATAGAAATGTCGATATCTATCCCTTTTACGCTATCTATGATAGATTTATTTGAATTGCTATCATAATACATGCCAAGTCCAGCATGATTTTGCCCAATTACAAGTTTTGTGCAACCATAATTTTTAGCAACAATAGCATCTATAATAATCTCATTGATACCCGCAAAAATATAATTTTGCTCCAATGGTATGATGATTACTTGATTTTTTGGCAGATAATTATCTATAAAATATTTTAATGCATCATATCTTATATCGTAATGCAAATCTGCTAAGGTATTTGGCTTTAATAAAAAAATAACAATTAAATCGCTACTATCAAGAGATTGCCTAATTAATCTTTCATGAGCGCGGTGAAGCGGATTGGCACCCATCATAATTGCTGTAATCTTTTTTGCATTGATACGCTCTTTAGCTTCTTTAAAAGTATTTTTATGTAGCAATGGTAATTTATCTTTTAAAATATAATTACCACAAACTGCATAACTACCAACTCTTTTAATTGTTGAGCTTACACCAGGATGAGAGGTGTCAGAGGTTCCATAAATTTGTTGTAATCTGTCTTTTGGGTTTATTTTAAATATCTCATCAACTCTTAGTGTTGCAAATAGTTTATTGTTGCATATTAAATCTAGCTCTTCATTTGGTTTTGTAGTTTTTAGCACCTCAGTATTACGTTTACCTGATGGTGTTAAAATAAATGGAAAAGGAAAAGTGGCGTTATCTATTGACGATTTATTTAATACTTCACTAACTTCTTGCTGATTCATGAGCGAAGTAACAGGCGATAAAAGTCCCGCTTTTAACATTTGCAACGCTGTTGCCGCCTCATCATCTATAAATAAACTATTATTTTTTCTTTGTAATGTCATATCTTTTTCTTTTTTCCCATAAACTTTTTCTTGATATTCCTAATTTTTTTGATAGTTCTGTATCTGGAAATTTTGATTGATAGTTTATTATAATATATTTTACATATTCTTCAATCTGCAAGATATCATTTTGTTCGAAAATATGATTATCATTTTTAATGTCTAAAACTAGATATTTGATATCTTGTATTTTGTCTGTACTAGATACTATAATTTTCTTTTTCTCTATTAATAATAAAAACTCCTGTCTTTCATTTTTTTTAAGTGCTTGAAAATCTACTGCATATATTAAAATATTATTAGCTAGCAACTCTATCTCTTTTAGTGCCTTTGAATCTATTAATGAAACAAAATAAAATGGTTCATTTATATGTTTTGCATATTTAAAAGCAAAAGAATCTGAGTATTTTTGAAAACTACTTGATATAAAAATAGGAAGTTGTATATTTTGGATATCTTGATCTGGGGATATTAGCGAAAATTGATGATTTAAGTACTTATCATATGACGTGGCTTGACGTTTTAATTTTTCATAATCTTGGTAATGATCTATTTTTCTGATAAGCTCACCTATCATAAATGGTTTTAAAATATAATCATTTGCCCCAAGAGATAGAGGCTTAGAGACCGTATCGTTGCTCACATAAGAAACCATTAAAATAATTATCATTTTTTTAAAGATACCAATAATTTGATTAAAATCTTGACCATTAATATTTGTAGATAATAATACTACATCATACGATTTATGTTCATTGGTTTTACCAATTGAGGCGGAAATTTCACATACATGTCCAAGATCACTAAGTTTTGTCGAGATACTTTGAGCTAAATATATCTCATTTTCTATAATTAAAATTTTCATAATTATTTCCAGTTTTTAAAGGTGTGCATAATTAAGGGACGCAGACGCTATGACACCCACGCCCTCTTTTCGTCCTATAAAGCCTAATTTTTCTGAAGTAGTTGCTTTTATATTGACGCGGGCTTTTGGTATTTTTAAAATACTTGCTATTGTCGTTTTGATTTTTTGCTTATAATCATCTAATCTTGGAATTTGAGCAATAATAGTTAAATCAACATTTATAATGATAAAACCATATGAATATAATTTTGTTACAGTACGAAGCAGTAAAATTTTTGAATCAATATTTTCATATTGCTTATCTTTATCTGAGAATAACATGCCAATATCACCAAGTCCTGCCGCTCCAAGAAGAGCGTCAATTAGTGCATGTAAGGCGACATCCCCATCACTATGGGCAATAAAACCAAAAGCATTTTTAATTTTTACACCACCTAAAAACATCTCTCCTTTATCATCGAATGCATGAATATCAAAACCATTTCCAATTAATGTAGTATTTGATGGAGGTTGTAGGCATCTTAAATTTTTGATATCTTCAGTAGAAGTTAATTTAAGAGCATCAACATCTCCTTGAATAAATACACGCGAACCACCAAATGCCACAACGGCACTACTCTCATCTGTATATTGTGTTTTTGTATTTAATGCTTGTCTTAAGATATCTGTTTTTGAAAGCTGCGGGGTTTGGATATGTAGTACATTGTTACGATTTATAGTTACATTATCATAAACTATGGTATCATTTACATGCAGGGCTGGAACTATGCAATCAGCACTGTCTTTATGCTTTATAAGCTCTTGTAGTACATTTTTATTAATGCAACATCTTGCCACATCGCTTACTAAAGTATATGGTGTTTTTGCATGTAAAAGAGCATTTTGTAAAGATTGCTGACGGGTATCGCCACCTTTTATTACTAAAAAATCTGTCATACTGTCCATAAAAGTAACATCTTCATTAGATGCAACTATTATAATTTGCTCAAAATTTATACTTTTATCGAAGCGATTTGCTACAAATTGCCACAGTGGCTCATAGCCAACACGAATCCATTGCTTTTTTACGGCAGTCAAAAAACGTGTAGAAGCACCAGCAGCTAGTAAAATAAGCGTTAAATCCGACAATTATACTCCTATATAAATTAAGGGTACCCTTAAAAATGTTACGAAATTATACACTTAAAAAGCTTTTTTTTATCTTGTTTGAGTAAAATTACAATAAGTCTAATTAGTTTTAAGACTTAAAAAAACTTGAATTTTTTTATCTTCTTAAAAATATAGATAGAAAATTTGTATGTAATCTTGTATAAGTACAAAGGTTAAACTTTTAGGAGTATTTCATGAGAAAAAAATGGCTAGATGAACATAGAAATGATACTGTTCGTACTCAAATGTATTATGCCAAGCAGGGAGTAATTACACCAGAGATGCAACATATTGCAAAAGTTGAGAACCTTTTGCCAGAATTAATACGTAGTGAAGTTGCACGTGGAAGAATGATTATTCCAGCAAATGTAAATCATGTATCTTTAGAACCTATGGCAATTGGAATTGCTGTATCTTGTAAAATAAACGCAAATATTGGTTCATCTGCAATTGCTAGTGATGTACAAGGAGAGATTCAAAAAGTTCAAGTCTCACAACATTATAAAGCTGATACTGCTATGGATTTATCTACTGGTGGTGATTTAGATGAGATAAGAAAAGGTGTAATAGCAAATTCTAAAATTCCAATAGGTACAGTTCCTATTTACCAAATCTTACACGATGTAAAAAACAAAATTGAAGATTTAAGCATTGAGGTGATGCTTGATGTCTTAACCCGTCAAGCAAAACAAGGTGTTAGTTATTTTACAATTCATGCTGGTTTTTTACTCTCAAGCATGCCAAAAATTGCAAAAAGAAAAATGGGCATAGTAAGTAGAGGCGGAAGCTTGATGGCCGCATGGATGATGCATTATCATAAGGAGAATCCTTTTTATACTGCATTTGACGATATATTAGATATTTGTGCAAAATATGATGTTTCGCTCTCGTTAGGCGATAGTTTACGACCAGGTTGTTTGGCAGATGCTAGTGATGATGCGCAATTAGGTGAGCTTAAAATTTTAGGTGAACTTACTCTTCGTGCATGGGAGAAAAATGTCCAAGTCATGATAGAGGGTCCAGGACATGTTCCATTAAATCAAATAGAACGTAATATGAAAATCCAAAGAGAGTTATGCCACGAGGCACCTTTTTATATTTTAGGACCATTAGTTACTGATATTGCTGCTGGGTATGATCATATAAGTAGTGCCATTGGTGCTGCTGTTGGCGGTTGGCATGGCGCTAGTATGCTTTGTTATGTAACACCAAAAGAACACTTAGGTCTTCCAAATGCAGCTGACGTAAGAGAGGGTATTATCGCATATAAAATAGCAGCACATGCCGCAGATATTGCACGCGGGCGTAAAGGTGCTCGTGATATAGATGATGAGATGAGTGATGCAAGATATGCATTTGATTGGGAAAAACAGTTCGAGTTAGCACTTGATGGTGAGCGCGCTCGTGAATATCATGATGAAACTCTTCCACAAGATGTATTTAAAGAAGCAGAGTTTTGTTCAATGTGTGGTCCAAAGTTTTGTAGCTATAAAATAACACAAAATATTATGCAAAACAGTGAAGAGCTAGATAGAATTATAAAAGAAAATGAAGCATTAAAAGCTATTTAAAAAGGAAAAAACAGATGACGGAAGATATAGTTAAATTAGCACTTAGTAAAGTTATGTATCCTGGTTTTACCAAAGATATTGTAGCTTTTGGTTTTGTCAAGGAGATAAATATACATGATAATGATATAAGTTTTACAATAGATATCACGTCTAGTGCTCCAGAAGTTGCACAACAAATAAAAGAGGAAGCGATACAAGAATTAAAACGTGTTGGAGCTGATAAAATCATTATCAATCTAAAATCACCAGATATGCCAAGGCAAACTTCATCAAAAGGTAAAAATTTAACCCCACAGATTAAAAATTTCTTAATGATAAGCTCTGGTAAGGGTGGTGTTGGTAAATCAACAACATCTGTTAATATTGCAATAGCACTAGCACAGCAAGGAAAAAAAGTTGGTTTGTTAGATGCTGATATTTATGGTCCAAATATTCCAAGAATGTTAGGAATGGAGGGTATTAAACCTGAAATAAATGGTAATAAAGTTTTACCAATGAAAGCTTACGGTATTGAGATGATGTCTATGGGTTCACTTATGGAAGAGGGGCAATCACTTATCTGGCGTGGAGCTATGATTATGAAAGCGATTGAACAGTTTTTGCGTGATATTTTATGGAGCGAATTAGATGTTTTAGTTATTGATATGCCACCAGGAACAGGAGATGCTCAATTAACTTTAGCTCAAAGTGTACCAGTAACAGCAGGATTGACTGTAACAACACCACAAATGGTAGCACTTGATGATTCTCATCGCTCTCTTGATATGTTTAAAAAATTAAATATTCCAATAGCTGGAATTATTGAAAACATGAGTGGATTTATTGCACCAGATACTGGAGTTGAGTATAATATTTTTGGTAAAGATACAACCGCACCTATGGCAAAAGAGTTTAGTACAAAGGTATTAGCACAAATTCCAATAGAGCCAGCAGTTAGAGTTGGTGGGGACGAAGGTAAACCAATTGTTTATAACGTTCCAAGTAGCCAAACGGCAAAACGCTATATGCAAGCTGCTCATGATATTTGGGAAATGATTGAGGAGATAAATAAAAATGGTGGTGTAGATAATGAATCAATTCAGCCAACTACACCTCCTGGAGTTAGCGCATGTTCAACAAAAAAGGGCTAAGAGTTAAAACTCTTCTCCTTCATGCATTTCAGGTCTAAATTCTATTACCTGATCTCTACCATGTTCTTTGGCATAATATAGTGCGATATCTGCCATTTTAATAGTTTTCCAAATTGAATTAGCATCTTCAGGAAAAAAGGCAATTCCAATACTGATAGTTTTTTGAAATGTTTGTGACTCAGCATTAAAGATAGTTCTATCAAATTTTTTATTGATATTTTGAGCTACTTTTAATACTCCTTCTCGAGTAGGATTGTGAAGTAATACTAAAAATTCTTCACCTCCATAACGGATTGCCAAATCAGATTCTCTTATAGATTCTTTCATAATTATAGATAAAGTTTGTATAACTAAATCACCAATATTATGTCCATATTCATCATTTACCATCTTAAAAAAATCAATATCTAACATTAAAATACCATAAGTTGTTTTGGACTCTCTTAATGCTTGTCTTGAAAAAGTTTCAATAAACTCTTCTAAAAATCTTCTATTATAAAGATCCGTCATGCCATCACGTAAAGATTTTTCACGAAGCTTATCTGTTAAAATTTTTGATTCAATAACTGGTTTTGCAGCTTCAAGATAATTTTTAATACTAGAGATATAATCGCTAGCTTTATTTAATTCTTCAGTATTTTCAAACATCATCTCTATAACTAATATTATATTTTCATTAATATTGTATGAAATGCAGATATATTCTTTAGCATCAGCTTGACAACTCTCACATAAATTTGGAAAATCAGTTGATATAATATCACTATTTGTTCGATATGCTCTGCATAAATTAATATTGTCATTAACTTCTGGTTTACAATCACTTTTATTAAATTTATAGATAGTTTTTCGCTTATTTGATATTTTATCTAGCTCAAAAATAGCAAAATTTTCTATATTAAATTTTGTTTGCATAACAAGTATAAATCTATTATTTATCTCTTGACGTGAGACATCTAGTTCAATAGTCTTTTTAAATTTATATATATCTGCTAATTCTTGTATAATAAGTCTTGCCTGAAGAAGTGGATTATCTCCCGATACATTTGATTTTGCAACAAAAGTTGTTAGAGTTTTTTGGATCTGAGTAAAAACTTTTTGCATTTTATCAAATAGTGTATTTATATGATGAGCTACTTCATTTGCTTCACCTTGTATAGTTGTATGAATTTGATGAGTAAAATCTCCATAATGAGCTTTTTTAAGAACAGTTTGTAAATTTTTAAAGAATTTTATATATGGTGTAATATAATAATTAAGTATTAATAGCACTAAAATCAAAAATATAATATTTATACCAAAAATCTTAATTAAGGTTATAGCTCCTGCATTTCTGATACCATCTATATTCATATTCATACTAATCGCACCTAAAATAGCCCCATTTTTTACATGATGACAAGCTGTACAATTGGTAGTTGAGTTAGGAATGGCTTTGTATGGAATTGTAATTCTAAGATTTACATTATCAGCACTTTCTGTTAGTTTTTGTATTGTTTTACCAGATGCAAGCACTTGTCTGTCAATACTATCTTTTGGCATTTCATCAGGAAAGCCTTTACCGAATTGTTTAACAACATTTTTACCTCTTACAATCCAAAGCCGTCTTATATTTTTATTTTGCATGATAGTATCTAAAAAATATTGACGCTTAGACATTGTGCCATCAACCATATGTGAAGTAAGTCCATCTTTAACAATTTCAGCAGTTAGTTTTGCCTTGTTGACGGCACTTCGTATGGCAAAATCTCTAAAATTTAAACCTACATTGATTATAATCGCAATAGTTAATGCGATAAGCATTACAGCAACTAATATTAAAAACTTATTTTTCGTATTCATTGTGAAGTCCAAAGTAAAATTTTATTATAATACAATATATTTAGTTAAGCGGTACTAAATCTCTACTCAACAGTTACACTTTTAGCCAAATTTCTAGGCATATCGACATCATTACCTAATCGAATTGCAATTTCCATAGATAAAAGTTGCAAAACTGTCATAATTTCAAAAAATTCTAACATATAATGCTCAACTTTTGTGGTTTGTAAAAAATCATCAGCCTTTTCAAATGTTAGTGGACTAATAGCACAAATGATAGAATCTCTTGCACTTAGCTCTTCTACATTGCTTTTACTTTTTTCATAAAGCATGTGCTGTGGAAGAAGAGCTATGGTAAAAAGTTCAAAATCAGCTAAAGCTATCGGACCATGCTTCATCTCACCTGATGGGTAGCCCTCTGCATGTAGATAGCTTATCTCTTTAAGTTTTAATGCACCCTCTAATGCTAATGGAAAAAAAATATCTCTACCTATAAAGAAAAAACCATGACCATGAAGATATCGTTTTGAAAGTCGTGTTATTTTTTGATGCATTTTTTCATCTATTTTAGTTATATTTGGCACCTTGCGAAGATAACTTATCTCCTTTTTTATTTGCTTACATGTAAGAGTTTTTCTAAAATTTGCCAGATATAAGCTAAGCATCCAAAATACAACCATCTGCGTGGCAAAAGCTTTTGTGGATGCTACACCTTTTTCAATACCAGCACGAGTAAGAATAAAGGCATCTGCTAAACGCACCATAGAAGAGTTATCAACATTGCAGATAACTAATGTTTTAAGTTTAGCATTTTTTGCCATCTTTAGAGTTTGAAGTGTATCTGCGGTTTCACCACTTTGTGATATGGCAATAAAAAGTGTATTTTTATCTAAAAATGGCTCTTTGTATCTAAATTCACTTGCAATTTCGACTGAAACTCTTATCTTTACATATCTCTCAAATAGATATCCAGCAGCTAATGCTGAGTGATAAGAAGTTCCACAAGCGCACAGTTTAATCTCTGTTATATCATCAAAAAAATTATCGCTTAACTCTTTAAAAATTATCTCTTTATCAGTTATACGACCAAGCAGAGCGTCTGCTATAACGTCAGTTTGTTCATAAATTTCTTTTTCCATAAAAAATCTATAACCATCTTTTTGGGCAGAGAGTTTATTGGTTGTTAATGCACGGTAGTTTGTTGCTTTTTTTGTACCTCTTTTTGCATCAAAGATATAGACTTCTTTTGGTGATACATATCCAAAATCACCATCTTCAAGATAGATAACCTTTTTGCATCGCCCAATTAAAGGTGCATCTGATGAGGCAAAATATTTTTCCTCTCCTTCGTTTTGTCCTATGATAAGTGGAGAGCCATTTTTAGCAAAAAATATAGTTTTATCTTCACTTTTTGTAACAAGTAAAATTGCAAATGAACCAGTTAATTGTGAAATAGTTTTTTTAAATGCACTAAAAGCATTATTTGTTATTTTTAACTCTCTTTCAAATAGCCAAACAATGACTTCTGTATCAGTTTGACTTAAAAACCGCACACCATCATCTTCTAACATTTTCTTTAAAATGGCATAATTTTCAATAATTCCATTATGAACAATATATGAACTCTCGCCTACATGTGGATGAGCGTTTAATTCAGTTGGTGCACCATGCGTTGCCCATCTTGTGTGACCGATACTTATTGCAAAGCCACTAGGATTAAAATCTTTTAGTTTATTCTGTAAATTGATAAGCTTTCCAACAGCTTTATAGATACTAAAATTATTGTTATTTAAAACGGCGATACCAGCTGAATCGTATCCACGATATTCAAGTTCGCTTAATCCATGTAGTAAAATATCTTTTATATTTTTTGAGCCCAAATATCCAACTATTCCACACATTATGTTTCCTTATAAAAGAGTTTTAAAAGCTTGTCGATATTGTTACATATATTATTTTGTTTTTCTATTAAAAAGTAATCTCTTGCCTTTGTTTTTGTGGAGTGGATTTTAGCAGTGGCGACATTGATTTTATTTTGTTCAAAAATATCCATGATATAAGCTAAGAGCCCTTTTTGATTTTTTGTTTGAATGTCAAGTTGCAAGTAAGTATTTGAATGATTGCAATCAATATGTATCTCATTTTGTTTAATTTTTGGCTTATCTATTTTTATGGTTTTACTCATATCAAATGCATCAACGATAATCTGCTTAATATGTTCAACCATGTCATCTTCAATATTTTGAGAAAATTCAATTTTAAAATATTTAATTCCATTAAAAAGTGTAAAAATATCCATAGAGCCAATATCAAGATAGCTAAGACTACCCAAAAGATAAGATAGATTAAAAGGAATACGTCTATAAATATCTATGCTTAATCTTGTCTGATTCGCAACTTTGTAGCTAAAGTTCTTTGTTTGTTTAGCGTATCTTGCAATCTCTATAATTTCATTTGGAGAAAATTTAAAGAAAAATAGATTTGATTCAATTTGAAGTATCTTTTTTTGCTCAATTGTAGGTAATGTTTTAAAAACAGTAGAGTTTTTTATCTGCTTCTCTTTTTGTAATCTTTTTGAAGCATCTGAAATCCTTTTGTCTTTATCTGATGCTTCAAGAGCCGCGTAATACAGATCTTTTAAGAGTTTAGAATCAAAAGAGGTATAGATCTTGTCACCAACTCCGTTAATATCGGCATATGTCAAAATATAAAGAAGTTTAAGATTTTTTTCATCTTTTATTTTTGATACAAATGAGTAAAGAACTGTTTCGTTATAAAAATTTTCACGAAACGCAACGTTACTCATTAAAATATGATGTTTAATTAAAGTAGCCCCACGTGCAATCATCTCATCATCAAATTTTAAATGTCTAGCAAAGCCAGCAAAAAGCTTAACGCCAACATCACAATGATTTTGTTTTCTACCTTTGCCTGTATCGTGTAAAAGTACAGCTACACTTAAAAGCAATTTTTCTTTGCTAGAGAGGGTAAGATATATATCTTGTAGATGGCTTTCTTGGATATTTTGCAATGATTGAAGTGCTTTGATGGAGTGGATATCGACAGGGTACTGGTGATATCCGTCAAATTGTGGTAAAAACATAACTTTTTTAAAGCTATGAATTAGTTTGTCTAAAATTCCAGCTTCATAAAAAAGTTTAAAAAAGCAGTAGCTATTATTTTTTTGAAATATTTCTTTTATAAGTATATAGGTTTTAGAACTGAGCGTGAGGCTTATATGACAATAGGTAAAAAGATTTAAAAATCCAGAATCATATCTGTAATGTTTATCATCAAGTGTAAGTAAAAACTCTAAAAGTTTATCAACAGGCTGTTTTTTCAAGTTATATGATGCGTATAGGCGATCTTCAAGAACGAAAATTCCATGTTTTACACGAGCGTATTTAAAAAGCGTGTAATTAGAAGGTTCTACTAGAAAATTTTTAATGATTTTTTTAACAAATATTTTTGTAAAATTGTTTATACGCCATAAAGCTTGAAATACTTTTGTAGCCATTTTTCGCTCATCACTAAAGCCTAACATTTTACTGATTTGTGGCATCTGTTGAAGCAATAATCTATCTTCTTGTTTTGTGTTTACGATATGCAAAGCACTTCTTACTCTAAAAAGCAGCTCTAGCGCGACTCTGTACTCATTATACTCTTCGTCACTAAATATAATATTTGATAAATCTTTTATAGATTTCACATTATAAATAATTTTAGACATCCAAAATATTAACTGTGAATCACGCAATCCGCCTACACCCTCCTTGATATTTGGTTGCATTGAAGTTGGATATTTTTTGCGTCTAAGTGCCGCTTCTTCTATCTTAGAGAGAATAAACTCTTTTTGATTATAAAGTCGAATATCATTTAACTCTTTTTGAATGCTTGCCCACGTAAAATTTGAGCCGATGATAAAACGTGATTCCAGCATGGCTGTTTTGATAGTAATATCTTCATTGGCCGCATTTTTAAGATCTTTTAATTCATGTACTCTATGTCCAAGTTTTAAACCAGAATCCCAGATTAAATAAAGTAGTTTTTCTATAATGAGTTGAGTATCATAACCTTCACATTTCTCATAAACTAGCATTAAATCAATATCACTGTGAACACAGAGTTGCTCTCTGCCATAACTGCCAAGTGCTATAATAACTATGGGAATAGAACCACGCATTGGCAAATATATCCCAAAAATTCTTCGTAGTACAGTTTTGTACATAAGTATGATAATACTATCTAATTTTTTAGTGTGTTTTACTAAAAAATCTTTTCCTTGATTTGCTTCAAAAATCTTTTCGAGAGAAGCTGCGTATTCATTAATATACTGCTTAAAAAGTTTTGATAACTCAAAATCTGAACCATTGTTTTCGATAAGGCTTTCTATTTGAAATATTATATCCATCTTAAATCTCTACTTATTAAGTTCCTATAACTCCTTATAAGAGAAGCGTAAGGGTGACTACTTGTATTTTTAACATTATAGCAGATTATGTTTGCTATAATTCGCATAAGGGTATCCCTAAAATAGTTCAAGGTAATTTTATGAAACGAATCTCTTTTGATGAAGCACTAAAAATGTATGATATGGATTTTTTTGATTTAGCAAAACTTGCTGATGAAAAAAGAAAAAATCTACATGGTAAAAAAACATATTTTAATTCTAATCGTCATATAAACCCCACAAATATTTGTAAAGATGTATGTAAATTTTGTGCATACAGTGCAAGCCGTAAAAACCCACATCAATACACCATGACACATGGTGAAATATTAGATATAGTAAAAGATGCTTCTTTGCGCGGAATTACAGAAGTGCATGTTGTATCAGCACATAATCCAACCGCAGGACTAGCATGGTATATGGAAATATTTAAGAAGATAAAAATGGCATATCCACGCGTACATGTAAAGGCTTTAACAGCTGCTGAGGTTAATTTTTTGGCAAAACAACATGCTAAAAGTTATGATGAAATTTTGGATATGATGATTGAGAATGGTGTTGATTCTATGCCTGGCGGTGGTGCTGAGATTTTTGATGAAAAGGTGAGAGATTATATCTGCAAGGGTAAAGTTACCTCAGATGAATGGATTGAGATTCATAGAAAATGGCATGAGCGTGGTAAAAAAAGTAATGTAACTATGCTTTTTGGACATGTTGAAAATCGTACCCACCGAATTGATCACATGATGCGCATACGAGATTTACAAGATAAAACTGGTGGTTTTAACTGCTTTATTCCTCTTGTTTATCAAACAGAAAATAATTTTTTAAATATAAAAGAGCATATTACTGCAAACGAGATATTAAGAACAATGGCAATTAGTCGTTTGGTGCTAGATAATGTACCAAATTTAAAGGCATACTGGGTTACTTCAACTGTCAATCTCGCTCTTATTTCACAAGAATTTGGCGCAAATGATTTAGATGGTACAATACAAAAAGAGTCAATCAACTCAGCCGCAGGAGCAAACAGTGCAAATGGTATAAAACTTGATGAATTTGTCAAGCTCATAAAAAATAGTGGATTTATTCCAGTAGAACGCGATAGTACCTATAAAGAGATAAAAATTTGGTAGATAAAGGATAAATTTGAATATTTTAGTAACTGGAGGAGCTGGATATATAGGCTCTCACCTTGTAAAACAGCTTTTGCAAAAAACGAAATATAATATTGTGGTATTAGATAATTTAAGCACAAGTAGCATTAAATCAATCGATACTTTAAGAACATTTCGCAATTTTGAATTTATAAAAATGGATTTGAATGAATTTGATAAAATAGATGAAGTTTTTAAAAAGCATAATATAGATGCTGTTGTTCATTTTGCAGCATCCATTGTTGTACCTGAATCTGTTGAAAATCCTATTAAATACTATATGAACAATACCGTAAATACTACTAATCTTATCAAATATGCTGTCATAAATCATGTTAAAAAATTTATCTTCAGTAGTACTGCAGCAGTATATGGTGAGCCTGAGAGTTTACCAAAAGATGGCGTGGATGAGAATTTTGAAACCAAACCTATAAATCCTTATGGCATGAGTAAGCTTATGAGCGAGAGAGTAATTACAGATACCTCTTTTGCCCATCTTGATTTTAAATATGTAATTTTTCGTTATTTTAATGTTGCTGGGGCAGATATTTTTTATAAAAATGATAAATTATCACCAAGGATAGGGCAATCATTTCCAAATGCAACACATCTTATAAAAATTGCTAGTGAATGCGCAATACACGTACGCAAAAAAATGTCAATCTTTGGAGATGATTTTAATACATTAGATGGTACTGGAGTGAGAGATTATATACATGTAGATGATTTGGCGTTGGCTCATATTCAAGCATTAAAGTATTTAGATGAGCATGATAGTGATATTTTCAATATTGGTTATGGCAGAGGGTATAGTGTAAAAGAGGTTATTTTAGCCATGAAAAAAGCAACAGCCCAAGAGTTTGAGGTAGATATAAAGCCACGTAGAGCAGGTGATCCAGCAGCATTAATTTCAAACAATAATAAGATAAAAACAAAAATGAATTGGATTGCAAAGTATGATAATTTAGAATTGATTTGTCAAAGCGCTTATGAGTGGGAGAATTACAAGAAGTCTAAATAAAAAAGCTATAAAATAAATGGGATAAATCTTTTAGTTTTACTCATATAATCTTGATACTCTTTTGATTTTTTATTCCACAGCATCTCCTCTTTGTTAGCTTTAAGAGTAAGTGCTAAAATCAAAATCAAATATAATACTAAATTTAGTAAGGTAAAGCTAGTTGTAAATACAGAAAGCATCATAATACTTACAGAAAAATACATCGGATGCCTAATATATCCATATATGCCAGTAGTGATAAGTTGAGCATTTTCTTTGATATCTGGTATAATATTAAAGTTTGATAAAGGATTGTGAGTTATGGCATATATACCGATGTTTATTCCTGTAATAAATAAAAGTAATGGTAAAAATTCAGTAAAAACAGATGTATTTAAAATTAAAAGAAGTATTATTATTATAAATTGTAATGATACTAAAGTATATGAATAGATTTTCGCTTGCATTATATAACTCTTTGTTGCATGATTTTAATGATTTTATCACAACTTTTATAAATACTTCCATAACATTAGCAGTGAGTTAGAAGCTTTGATTATTAATTGAAAATTTATGGTATGATGATGTTTATATAAATTTGATATCTAAGTAAGAGATGTCCTTATTGTATTTTCTAGGATGAAAGGACAAAATGTTTAATAATAAAAATATACTCATAACTGGCGGTACTGGCAGTTTTGGAAAAAAATTTATAGAAATAATTCTATCTAAATATAAGCCAAATAAAATAATAATATTTAGCCGTGACGAATTAAAACAGTTTGAAATGGCTCAAAAATTTAATGATAAGTGTATGCGATATTTTATTGGTAATGTTAGAGATGTGCAAAGACTACAAGAGGCTATGCATGGTGTTGATTTTGTTATACATGCCGCAGCGCTCAAACATGTTCCAATTGCAGAATATAACCCCATGGAATGTATAAAAACAAATATTAATGGTGCCGAAAATGTGATAAAAGCAGCCATACAAAATGGTGTTAAAAAAACAATAGCACTCTCAACAGATAAAGCAGCAAACCCTATAAATCTTTACGGCGCAACAAAATTAGCATCAGATAAACTCTTTATTGCAGCTAACAACATGGTAGGAGATAGAGATTATCATTTTTCAGTTGTTAGATATGGCAATGTAACAAGTAGCAGAGGTTCTGTGATACCATATTTTCAAAAACTTATAAAAGATGGTATAAAAGAGTTGCCGATAACAGATATAAAGATGACAAGATTTTTATTAACTTTAGAAGATGGTGCAAATTTTGTACTAAAAAATTTTGAAAGGATGCATGGTGGGGAGATTTTTATACCAAAAATTCCATCAATGAAAATAATTGATTTAGCAAAAGCTATAGCGCCAGATTTACCACATAAAATTATAGGAATAAGACCTGGCGAAAAACTACATGAGATTATGTGTCCTGCTGATTATAGTCATCTAACTCTTGAATTTCATGATCATTATGTTATACGACCAACTATTCAATTTGCTCATACAACAGATTTTAGTGTAAATAGATTAAAAGAGATAGCAAAGCCCGTAAAAGATGGATTCGAGTATAATTCTAGTAATAATGTAAAATGGCTATCAAAAGAGCAATTTTTACAAATGATTTGATAAAAAATGTATAAGAAATTTATTTTTTGATATAATTGGACAAAAAAGAAGATAAATTATGAATATAAAAGAACCAATGACGAAATTTGGATATGAAAAGATTCAAGCTGAGATAACAAACTTGAAAATGGTTGAACGCCCTCAAACGGTTAAAGACATTGAAGAAGCACTAGAGCATGGCGATTTAAAAGAAAATGCAGAATATCATGCTTCAAAGGAAAAGCAAAGATTGATTGATGGCAGACTTATAGAACTAAGTGATTTAATCTCAAATGCTCAAATAGTTGATCCAAGTAAACTAAAACATGATAAAATAAGCTTTGGTTCAACTGTAACTCTTATTGATATGGATAGCGATGAAGAGGTTACTTACACCATTGTTGGCGGATGTGAGAGCAATCCAGATATTGGACTCATCTCTTTTAATTCACCACTATCTAAACAGCTTCTTGGTAAAGAAGATGGTGATGAGGTAAAAATCAGGCTACCAAAGGGGACAAAAGAGTATGAGATTGAAAAAGTTCAATATCAGGAAATAGTTTTTGAACGCAACTAATGTAGCCATCATTGGCGCGAGCGGATATACTGGCTTAGAGCTTATCAAGATATTAATAAAGCATCCCTATTTTAATATTAAATATATCGCAAATAGTGAAGGCAATATAAAACTAAGCGAACTTCATCCATCTTTGATGAATATTTTTGAATGCGATGTTGTAAAAGCTAATATTGATGATATAACACGCGAATGCAAGCTTGTTTTTTTAGCACTTCCTCATAAAACTGCCATGGCTTTTGTAAAGCCTATATTGGCAAAAGGTTTGAAAATCGTTGACCTTTCAGCTGATTATAGATTAACACTTAAGAGTTACGAGAAATATTACTGTTCTCATACAGATAAAGAAAATCTAAAATATGCAGTTTATGGCCTGCCTGAAGTAAATAGACAAAAGATAAAAGAAGTAAAACTAATTGCAAATCCAGGTTGTTACCCTACTTGTAGCATACTTGGTATTTTACCGTTTATGAAGTTTCGACAAAAAGATACTCCTATTATTATAGACGCAAAAAGTGGAGTAAGTGGCGCTGGTAAAAAATTAAGCGATATGACACATTTTGTAAATATTTATGAAAACTTTTTTGCTTATAATGCTTTTACTCATCGCCATGCACCAGAGATTGCAGAAGTATTGCATGTAGATTTAAAGCATGTGCATTTTGTGCCACACTTAGTACCTGTGACACGTGGCATGATTTCATCTATTTATTTACATGTAAGCGATAATTTTGACCCATTGCAATATCTACGAGAATTTTATCAAGATGAACCGTTTGTTCGCATACGAGATAAACCAGTGGATATGAAAAGTGTTGCAGGAACTCATTTTTGTGATATTTATGCAAAAAAAGATGGCAATATTTTATTTATTTCATCTGCTATTGACAATCTTTTAAAAGGAGCCTCTTCAACTGCCGTTGCAAACGCAAATCTTATGATGGGATATTTGGAGAGTTTGTCCCTGCCAACAATAGCTTATGTGCCATAAGTTTGAGATCTTAGACGGTGCATTTTTTATTTCAGATGCACATCATTCGCATAACAAGCCAGAGCTTAAACAACTTTTACAAGATATATTACATGCAAAGCTAACACCGCCACAACTTATTTTAATGGGTGATATTTTTGATACGTTATTTGGTATTATTGATTATACGATTAAACAAAATGAGAAGATAATAGATATATTAAATGATATAGCTATAAAAATTGAAGTGATATACCTTGAGGGAAATCATGATTTTTGTTTAGATGGTGTGTTTAAAAATATAAAGATTTATCCATTAAAATTACAACCATTGTTTTGTACATATCATAATAAAGTAGTCTGCTTAGCTCATGGTGATTTTATAGAAGGTATAAAATATAAATTTTATACCTCACTTATTAGAAGTCATATAATGTTATTAATTTTAAAATATATCGATATCCTTGGCAATCATTTTATATTAAAAAAATTAGATAATTATTTAAAACAAAAAGATAATTGTCAGAATTTCAAAAATTTCAAAAAATATATCACACATCGTTTAGAAAATAAATATGCACAAAAATGCAATATTTTTATAGAGGGTCATTTTCATCAAGATACAAAATTTAAGATAAAAAAAATGTTATATATCAATTTACCCGCTTTTGCTTGCAATCAAAGATATTTTATAGTAAAATCATCGTTACTTAATGGAGAATGATAAATGAAAGATAAATCTGTATTAAAAGTTGGCAATAATGAGATGGAACTTGTTGATTTTCGTATCTTTAGAGATGAGGATGGGGAGATTTATGAAGGTATCTATGGAGTTAATGTTGCAAAAGTAAGAGAGATTATACGTTTACCGCAATTAACAGAACTACCAGGAGTACCTGAATTTATTGATGGAATTTTTGATCTTCGAGGCGTAGTTATTCCTGTCGTAAATTTAGCTCGTTGGATGGGCGTACAAGAACCAAAAGATGCATATAAAAATGCACGTGTAATAATTGCGGAATTTAATAATATTTTAATAGGTTTTATAGTTCATGAAGCAAAGCGTATAAGACGAATAGGATGGAAAGATATAGAGCCAGCATCTTTTTCAGCAAGTAGCGATGGTGTAGGTAGTAGTAAAATTACAGGCGTTACACGTATTGAAAATGATGCAGTACTTTTAATTTTAGATCTTGAAGCTGTCGTTGAAGAGTTGGGGCTTTATTCTCCAAATACAGATATTTCACCAAAAAAATTGGAGAAATTTTCAGGTATCGTTTTAATTTTAGATGATAGCTCAACTGCTAGAAAAATTGTTAAAGATGCTGTTACTAAGATGGGTTTCGAAGTTTATGAAGCAAGCAATGGAAAAGATGGGCTCTTAAGATTAGAAGATTTATATAATACATACAAAGAGAGTTTAATTAAGCATTTAAAACTAATTATTTCAGATGTCGAGATGCCTTTAATGGATGGTTTTCATTTTGCCGCTCGTGTTAAAGATGATAGTAGATTTGATGGTATTCCTATTGTTTTTAACTCTTCAATCAGTGATCAGTTTAGTGCAATGCGAGGTTTGGAGGCAGGTGCTGAAGGATATCTTGTTAAATTTGATGCAAGTCAATTTTATGATGAAATAGCACGTGTTGTCCGTGCGCATATGAAACAAGGAGAGTAATTTATGGATGAATTTCAAGAAATACTACAAGATTTTTTAGTTGAATCATTTGAATTAATAGAGCAACTTGACCAAGATTTAGTGGAGCTAGAATCAACACCAGAGGATTTGGAGCTTTTAAATAGAATTTTTCGAGTTGCTCATACGGTTAAAGGTGCTTCATCGTTTTTAAAGTTTGATATCTTAACAAGACTTACTCATCACATGGAAGATGTTTTAAATAAAGCAAGACATGGCGAACTCAGTTTAACAGCTGATGTTATGGATGTTGTTTTAGAATCAATAGACTTAATGAAAGAGCTTTTAAATACTATACGTGATAGTGGTACAGATGGCAATGTTGAGATAGAAAATTGTGTTGTAAAACTTGATGCAATTTCAACTGGCAATGAAATACCAACTAAAGATAAAATACCACAAAAAGTAGAGAAAAAAGAACAAGAAAAACAGACTCAAGAAGAGCTAGATTATGATGAGATGAGTGAAGAAGAGGTCGAAAAGGAGATAGAGCGTCTTTTAGCTAAAAGACAAGAGGAAGATAAAGCAAAAAGAAAAGCAAAAGCAAACCAACAAAATAATAAAAAAATAACCACAGAAAAAATTGAAGAAAAAGAAAAAAGAAAAGAGGTAGCAGTTGTTTCGAAACAACCTATTAAAAAAGAGATAAAAGCAGCCACACCAACTAAGGCACATGCAACAGTAGTGGAGCAAACTATTAGAGTAGATGTTAAAAGATTAGACCACTTAATGAATTTAATTGGCGAACTTGTTTTAGCTAAAAACCGTTTAATTAAAATTAATGTAGATGTTGAAGAGCGTTATGAGGGCGAAGATTTTTTAGAGGAGTTGAATCAAGTAGTTTCCATTGTCTCATTAGTTACAACTGACTTACAAATTGCTGTGATGAAAACTAGAATGCTTCCAATTGGAAAAGTATTTAATAAATTTCCTCGAATGATTCGTGACCTCTCACGTGATTTGAATAAAAAAATAGAATTAATTCTTCATGGCGAAGATACAGAGCTTGATAAATCTTTAGTTGAAGAGATTGGCGATCCTTTGGTGCATATTATACGTAACTCCTGTGACCATGGTATTGAAATACCAGCAGATAGAGTGGCATTAGGGAAGCCTGAGAGTGGTACTATTTTATTAAAAGCATATAATGAGGGTAATCATATTGTTGTGCAAATTGATGATGATGGTAAAGGCTTAGACCCTGTGATGCTTAAAAATAAATCACTTCAACAAGGACTTATTACTGAAAAAGAAGCTGATTCTATGAGCGATAGAGAAACTTTTGGGCTTATTTTTAAGCCAGGTTTTTCTACTGCTACACAAGTCACGAGCGTTTCTGGACGTGGCGTTGGTATGGATGTTGTTAAAACAAATATTGAAAAATTAAATGGTATTATAGACATAAGTAGTGAAATTGGCAAGGGTACTTCGATAAAATTAAAAATTCCTTTAACATTAGCTATTATTCAAGCTCTTTTAGTTGGTGTTCAAGAGGAATACTATGCTATTCCATTAGCTTCAGTATTAGAAACTGTACGTATCTCTGTTGATGAGATATATACAGTAGAAAATCGTTCTGTTATGAGACTTCGTGATGAGGTTTTACCGCTTGTGCATATTGGCGATATTTTTGAAGTTAATCGTATCATAGATTCTGGTGAGCATACTTATGTGGTTGTTTTGGGTCTAGCTGAGAGTAAATTGGGTCTTATTGTTGATACTTTGGTGGGTCAAGAAGAGATTGTTATTAAGTCTTTGGGTGAATATCTAAAAGGCATGGAAGGTATTGCAGGAGCTACTATTCGTGGTGACGGAGGTGTTACTTTGATTGTTGATGTGGCAGCTTTGATGCATATGGCAAAACACTCTAAAACACAAGGAATAGCCGTCAAAGTGGCGAGCACTGTAAAAGAAAAAACAAAACCAAGTGACTATCGCGTAATGATAGTTGATGATTCAAAAACCGATAGAACTATTATGAGAAAATCATTAGAGCCATTAGGTCTTACACTTGTAGAAGCAGTTGATGGACAAGAGGCATTAAATATTTTAAAACAAAGCGATGAGATGTTTGATGCTATGCTAATTGATATAGAGATGCCTAAAATGGATGGATATACACTAGCTAGCGAGATTAAAAAGTACAATAAATATAAACATCTTCCTTTAATAGCAGTCACTTCAAGGACGAGTAAAACCGATAGAATGCGCGGCGTGGAATCTGGTATGATAGAGTATATTACAAAGCCGTATTCAAAAGATTATTTAATGAATGTAGTACAAAAAAATATTAAATTTAAAGCGGAGTTGGTATAATGAGTGATAAATTAAAAAATATAATCAACAAGCAAGTTGACCAACAAAATCAAGATGCTGTTGGTCAACTAGAAGATGCTGTACAATTAGTTGGATTTATGATAGGAGATGAGGAATATAGTATTCCTATTTTAAATATTCAAGAGATTATTAAACCGATTGCGTGGACAAGAGTACCTCAAACACCGCCATATGTACTTGGTGTATTTAATCTAAGAGGCTCAGTTATACCGTTGATTGATCTAAGATTAAAATTTGGGCTTTCACAACAAAAACAATCAGACGAAACACGTTTTATTGTCATGAAGGAAGGTTCTGAAATAGCAGGTTTTGTAATTGACCGCTTAACAGAAGCTCTTCGCATTAGAAAAACAGATATTAATCCAGCACCAGATACATTAGACGAGAATGAGAGCATGATCGATGGTGTAGCAAAACGAGCAGATAGAATTTTAACAATTTTAAAAGTGCATAAATTACTTAAAAGAGATTTTTAATCTTTTATAGATTATGGTTGATTTTAAATATAAATATTATTTACAAAATAATCATAAAGAGCTAGAATTATATTTTATAAAGAATATTGTTTTAGATAATATTACTTATTTTCAACAACATATTTTAGAATTATCATTTTTTAAAATAAAAAAAGTTGTTATTAATCTTTTACAAATTACTAATATTGACAGTAGTGGAGCAATTTTTTTAAATGATTTAAAAAAGAGTTTGATAAACAAGAGTATAGAGGTATCATTTACATGTAATAATGTAGAAATTTTAAATAATCTAAGTAGAATAAATTTACAAATAAAAAAATTAACTCTGAGTCAGTTGCAAATTCAAAAAATATCTTTTTTAGAAATGTTAGGTAAAGATATCATTCAAAGATATCAAACCGTATTATCTTTTTTATCTTTTCTTGGTGAAATAAGTTATGCTTTTTTATACTCATTAATCCATTTTAAACATATTAGATATAAAGAGATAATATTTGAAATTAATGAAAATATTATTAAGGCTTTTAGCATTATAGCAGTCGCTAGTTTTTTAGTTGGATTAGTTGTGGCTTATCAATCATCTATCCAGCTTACAAAATATGGTGCAAATATTTTTATTGTTGATATGCTTGGTCTTTCTATTTTAAGAGAATTAGCCCCACTAATTACGGCAATTATAATAGCAGGAAGAAGTGGCTCATCTTTTACTGCCCAAATTGGAGCTATGAAAGTAACGCAAGAACTAGATGCTATGAAAACCATGGGTTTTGATCCTATAAGATTTTTAGTAATGCCAAAAATTATAGCCATGGTTATTATGATGCCACTTTTGATTTTTATAGCAGATATTGCTGGTTTATTTGGCGGAATGATTGTAGCACAGCATCAATTAGGCATTTCGATGTCGTTTTTTATACAACGTTTTATTGAAGTTATCTCTATTAAACAATTTTTTATCGGAATTATAAAAGGACCATTTTTTGCATTTTTAATAGCATCTATCGCTATTTTTAGAGGGCTTAATGTTCAAAATGATACGCAAAGTATAGGTATAAATACAACAAAAAGTGTGGTTGAGTCTATCTTTGCAATTATAGTTTGTGACGCTATTTTTTCTATTATATTTACAATTTTGGGTATGTGATGAGTTATGTTGTTGATATTAAAAATATTGTAACACAATTTGGAGATACTATTGTTCATGATAAAATTAGCTTACATGTAAACGAAGGTGAAATATATACAATTGTCGGACCATCTGGATGTGGTAAAACTACTCTTTTAAGAGAGATGGTAGCATTAGAGAGTTTTAAGAGTGGTTCTATAGAGATTTTAGGGTATGATTTATCAATGATATCATATAAAGAGTTACAATTGTTGCGTAAAAGCTGGGGTTTTTTATTTCAAAGTGGAGCTTTATTTTCCTCACTAAGTGTTTTTGATAATATTGCACTACCATTATATGAATATACAAATTTAGATAAAACATTTATCTCTAAAATCGTCGCATATAAGTTGGAATTAGTAGGCTTAAGAGAAACTGATGCCTTTTTATATCCATCTCAAATCAGTGGCGGCATGATAAAAAAGGTGGCTCTTGCGCGTGCATTGGCGCTTGAACCAAAATTGCTCTTTTTAGATGAACCTACTTCTGGACTAGACCCTATTTCAGCACGTGAGTTTGATAGCATGATTTTACGATTACGTGACTTTTTATCACTTAGTCTTGTCGTAGTTTCACATGATTTAACTTCTTTACGTCTAATATCTGATAAAATAGCCGTAATGGATGAAAAAAAAATAATTGCAGAGGGAAATTTAGCACAAATTATGCAAATTAAAAATAATTTTATAGAGAAATTTTTTAATAAGGACTTATATGAACAATAAAGTAAATTATACTTTTGTAGGCATTATGGTTTTAATCATTATTACTTTAATGTTTAGTTTCATAATCTGGTTAATTCGACCAAATAGTTCTGAAAATTTTACAAAATATTATATATATTTTAATGAGTCAGTAGCTGGTTTAAATGTCAATTCTCCCGTAAAATATAAAGGTGTTAATATGGGTAAAGTATTAAGTATTAAAATTAGTCCAAAAAATTATAATGAGATACAAGTTTTAATAAAATTGCAACAAAATACACCAATAAATCAGTCAACTAGGGCAACATTAAATATACAAGGAGTTACAGGTTTGGTGTTTATTAATCTATCACTAGGTAATAAAAACGCCTTACTTTTAAAAAAAGATAAAGACAAAATTATGACAATAAAAACAGCACCTTCGCTATTTAATAGAGTAGAAAAGTCTTTAGGAGGGCTAACAGTTAAATTGTCAGATAGTTTAGATAATTTAAATAAAATTTTAAATAAACAAAATATCAATAATTTAGCTATTACTTTACAACAAACAAGAGAGTTAATGAGTAGAGCAAGTAAAATTTTAAATGACAAGACGATTAAACATTTTCACAATACTTTAGATAATATAGATAAAATATCTACTAATATGAATAAAATGCTACCAAAGATTACTGTTTTAATCCATAAAAGCGGAGATTTTACAGATAAAGTTTCAACTTCAATCGCACAAATGACAAGTAGTTATAAAAACATAGAACATTCAATGTTTGCTTTTAAAGTAGCATTAAAAAATGGTGACTTTAACTTTAAAAAAATCTCTCAAAACACTCTAAAAAATCTTAATATATCATTATATAAATTTAATAACACTCTATTAAGAGTAAATAACATCATAAAACATTATCAAAATCATTCAAGTGCTATGTTATTTGAAATAAAAAAACAACCCAAAGGTCCAGGAGAGAGATGATGAAAAAAATAATTTTTATTAGCTGTTTTACATTGTTTTTAGCAGGTTGTTCATTAATTCAAAGAGTTGCTGCAAAACATGAATATAGTTTGAATATTCATATAACAAATCATCATAATCTATTTACTGCTTGTAAAAAAGATGTAATAAAAATCAGTACTTTAAACAACAATGTCTTAGCTGATTCAAATTTTATGTATTATAAAACTGGTTTATATAAAGTTAATAATTATACACAATCAAAGTGGTTGCAAATGCCATCTTTTATGATTAATTCAGTACTAATAAAAACATTAAGAGCAGATAATCTCTTTAAAGCTGTTATCTCTAAAGATTCATTTGCTAATGCCGATTTAATGCTAGAGGTAGTGATAGAAAATTTTATGCAGTATTTTTCAAAAACACAGAAAAAATCTTTTGTTAAAGTTAAACTGCATTTTGCTTTAATTAATTTAAAAACTAACAATATAATATCTTCACAAACACAAATGAGTATATTAAAAGTTAAGTCACTTAACGCTTTTGGTGGTGTTGTTATGCTAAGTAAAGCTTTAAATAATGTTTTAAATAATAATTCATTATGGCTACAAAATATTTGCAAAAAGAGATAGATGATGAATATGAAAATATTTAAGCGAAGGTCTGAAACTATATTAAAACAGATGAAAAATGAAAGTGTCATGATACTTTTTAGTGCTAAGCATAAAATACGTTCGAATGATACTCAATATGTTTATAGGCAAAATAGTAACTTTTATTATCTGAGCGGATTTTTAGAAGATAACTCTGCTCTTGTGCTAATAAAAGCTGATAAAAAAGAGAAAATTTTATTGTTTGTTCAACCAAAAGATAAATTCATGGAACTTTGGCATGGTAAGCGTTTAGGTATTAAAACAACAAAAAAACTTTTTGTTGTTGATGATGTGTATGATATTCAATCATTTGATAAAAGGTTAAAACAAATATTAAAAAATAAAAAAGCTATTTATTTTAATCTTAAAAATTATGACATGTCTTCACATGTAAAAAAAATCGTAAAAAGAGTTACACAGCACCTAGAAGTTAGTGATTTAATACAAAAAATGCGTCTAATTAAAAGTAATGATGAGATAAAAGTTATTAAAAAGGCTATAAAAATTAGTAAAAATGCTCATCATAAAGTTATGCAAATAAAAAAAGATGGACTTTTTGAGTACGAATTGCAAGCAAAGTTTGAATATGAGTTTAAAACACATGGTGCATTTAACGATGCTTATACAGCTATTGTTGCTGGTGGAAATAATGCAAATACTCTGCACTACATAAAAAATTCCAATAAACTACAAAGTGGAGATTTGGTCTTAATTGATGCTGGATGTGAGTATGAAATGTATGCTAGTGATATAACTAGAACTTTGCCGATAAGTGGTAAATTTACAAAAGCTCAAAGAGAAGTTTATGAGATGGTTTTAGCAGTTCAAGAAAAAATTATTAGCATGATAAAACCAGGTGTTAAAAGATCAAAATTACAAAAAAAAGCAAGATATTTGCTATGTAAAGGCATGGTGGAGTTAAATATTTTAAAAGGTCATATTTACAAGCTTATACAAAAAAATAAAGATAAAAAATATTATCCACATGGTATTGGACATTATATGGGGCTAGATGTGCATGATCCTTGTCCATATAAAGATAAAAATGGCAAAGAGATTTTACTTAAAAAAGGGATGGTTTTAACCATTGAGCCAGGAATTTATCTTGATAAATGTGATAAAAACGTACCAAAACAGTACAGAGGCATTGGTATTAGAATCGAAGATGATATTTTAGTAACAAAAAATGGTTATGAAAATCTTTCTATTGGTATTAAAAAAAGTATAGATGATATAGAGGCTATGTCTAGACGTAACTCCATCCAGTTAATTTTTTAGCTACTATATCTTTAAAATCGTTAGAATTTGCTAAAAAATCCATTACATGTAAAATAATATTTGGGATACTTATCTTATCTTGAGGAGTTAGTAAAAGCATAGGCATGGCAGTATCGTGCGAAGTATTTGCAAAACCTACATTCATAAGCTGGCTTAAAAGTTCATCAATATCAAAAAAATCATAATCATGATAAAATTTTTGTAAAATTTCTTTTTGTATATTATCTGATAACTTCTCCTTAGTGTTTAAAAAAATGCTTACATGTAAAGACCTGTCATTGATTGGAGTTGGCAAAGCAGATATCATGATGATATACTCGACGCTTTGAAGATTATTTTGAATCTCATTAAGTTTTAGATAGTTTTGTATTTTAATTGATGGGTACTGCTTCAAAATTCTACTTTATCTTTTCATTATTGTACTATTTTTTATTTAAATAATAAAGCTATAATGTAATTACTGATAAAATTCAAATCAACAAAATTTTAAATCTGGAGTGAAAATGAAAAAAATTGAAGCTATAATTAAGCCCTTTAAGCTCGAAGACGTAAAAGATGCTCTTTCAGATATAGGCGTAACTGGAATGACAGTTAGCGAAGTTAAAGGATATGGGCGACAAAAAGGGCATAGTGAGCTTTATCGTGGAGCTGAATATATGGTTGATTTTATACCAAAAATTAAATTAGATATCGTAGTTTTAGAAGAAAAAGTAGATAGTGTAGTTGAAACAATCATAGAAAATGCAAGAACTGGCAAAATAGGTGACGGTAAAATATTTGTAACGGATATAGAAAAAATAATTCGCATCAGAACTGGCGAAATTGATAAAGAAGCTGTTTAATTGCTAGAGTTTTTAATTAAGGACTCTATAATTTTTTTAACACCGCTATGAATATTATAGCTAGAGATGGGGAAGTCTAGATTTTCTTTACTTAAATCAACGTTATATGAAGCTAAATATTTAGCTAAAGTTTGAACGTCTATGGCTTTGTAGTTATTTGTTTGCTTGGTTAATAATTTTGTACGTAAAAGTTTTTTATTTAAATTTGATTCTTCAATAGTAAATACTAAAGCTTTTAGGCTAACAAAATCCATCCATTGTAAAAAAAGTTCAATATTTAATTCATTTTGATATTCACCCTCGGGTGTAAAAAGAAGATTTTGATCTCTTAGAGGAACCAAGATAGATAAAACAGCTTCACTATATGCCATAATTTTGCTACTCCAAAATTCTAACTCATCTGAATTATCGGTGATTTTCTGAAAAAAACCCAATATTTGTGCTAATGATTCTACTTTTAAAGCATTTTGCAAATTAATCAAAACTAATACCTTTTTTTAATCTAAATTGTATCAAGTTATTGTAAACTTACGGCATGAAAACACCATTATTTTTACTATTATTAATATCATTATCTCTTTTTGCAAATGAAGCATCTATTTTTGCGAAGAAATTGGATTATTTTAATTCCTATAAATTAGCTCTATTACAAGCTAAAGAGGAAAATAAAATATTGATGCTTGTTGTTGTGGAAGATGGGTGTTCGTGGTGTAAAAAATTTGAAAAGACAACTCTACAAATCAAAAGTATTCAAAATGCTACAAAAAATTTTATAAGAGTCATTGTTGATAAACATGACGCAGTACCTATTTTTTTTCAAACATCTTTTGTACCAGTTGTATTTTTTATCAATCCAAAAACACAGATATCAATGCTAGAAGTAATAGGATATCATAATTCTAAAAGATTTTTATCTAAAATCAAGCAAAATATTTTTTTAAAACGAAGGATACCTTAATGTTATATGCACTCATTCATACGATTCATATATTTTCTATTGTAATATACGGAGGTTTTTTATTTGTAGATATACTATTTTTATCTAAAATGAAACAAACACTTGACAACGATGAAACAAAATTAGCCAGGGAAGCTATCATGATTCATGTCAGAAAAGTTGTTCCTTATGCTTTAATGATTGCAGTCCTTAGCGGTATTTATCTCTTTACTCAGATTTTTGGAAAAATAGGACCACATGGCATGAGTACTTTTCAAGAAGCACTAAGTCTTAAAGCCTTTCTTGGCTTATGGCTTGGGCTTCGAGGTACAAATCAAAAACTCTTTGGAATAAATCCATGGCTTTTTAAAAGTCATCTTTTTCCATTTAGTTTGGTCGTTATAATCATTTTTTTATCTCAAGCAATTTATCTTTAACCAAAATTATGTAATAGAAAAATTATTCATTAGGTAGTGTTAAGATAAATTTAGCTCCTTGCTTGATGTTTATTGCCTGTATGGTACCGTTTAGTTGATTTTTAGTGATGGTTTTACACATGTAAAGTCCTATACCATTACCATTTTTACCCTTTGTGCTAAAATATGGATCAAAAATTTTATCTATAATATCTTCACTAATTCCACCTGCATTATCTGATATTTGTATTTCAATCATATTGTTTGGTATATTGTGTGCGTTTATTTCAATATATGGAGCTAAGGTCTTTTTTTCTACTAAAATATCTATGGCATTATTTAAAATATTTATTAGTACCTGTATAAGCTCATTTATAATAGAATTAATATATATGCTTTTGTTACAAGTCAGATTAATATTTATATTTTTGGCTTTTAATCTAGGCTTTATAAAGCCAATCGTTTTATTAATCGTATTATATATGTTTATCTTTTGTTTTTGTTTGTCGTGTCTAAAATATGTTTGAAAGTCATCAATAGTATCTGATAGATATATGATAGTATCTGAGATATTATCTAACGCTTTTAAAATCTCCTTTTTTGAAACCTCTTGAAGTATTGCTTTAAAGTGAAGGTTTGCGATTTGCAGTGTAATTGTTGAGAGTGGTTGTCGCCACTGATGAGCTATCATCTGAATCATTTCGCCCATAGCGGCTTGACGTGATTGCATGATGAGTAGTCTTTCTTTTTGTGAGAGTTGTGTTGAGAAGTGTTTTAATTCTTTAGATTGCTGCTTTATTAATCTTTCATTTTCATCAAGTTTATCTTTGTATAATTTGATTATAATGGTAATAATCATCAAGCAAAGTTCTATGTAAGAGATTTGATACCAAGAATACACAGATGGATAAAAAGTTTGTATCTTTACCATGATTATGCTAACAGCTAGTGCATATATCCAATACAATCCGCTTTTTTCTTTTAGATAAAGTAGTAAAATAGGATAGGTAAATATCCAGATATATTTTAAATCATTTGGATTTCCAAATAAGATTAGTAGTGCAAAAAATAGTAAATATTCCAGGACTAAAAATGTAACAATATTATTAAAATAACTTTTCTTAATCTTTAAAATCAGAAAAAGAAATATATTTATAATTATTGCACTTATCTCTATATAAAACATGGCATGAGTTTTAGCAATGAAACTATAAATAGCACCATACAAAAGTGCAATTAGAGATAGAATTAAAATAATATTTACAAGAGTAGAATTACTTTGAAGTTTACGTTCATAGACTTCAAATTTCCAATTGCTTGTAATTAATTTATTTAAGTTCATAATAACTCCTTAGGCGATATATATTTTATCAATTAATTCTTGATATTCTTTTTGCGCAATACTACCTTGCGTAATTCCACCACCACTTTTATAGATTAATTGATTATTTTGTTTTTGTAAAAATCTTATCATGATAGCACTGTTGAGAGTTTGTCCATTAAAAATTCCAAAAATTCCACTAAAAAAACCTCTGTTATACTCTTCTATTTGCTCAATTAGCTCGACAGTTTTCTTTTTTGGAGTTCCACTTATACTACCAGCAGGAAGTAATTTTATTAAGATATCTGATAGCTTGTCTTGCCAATTATGCTCTAAAGTACCTGAAATTTTTGAGCTTACATGTAGCAGTTTTTTATCTCCTGCACTAATCACTTCAGTATATCTAAATTTCTTTACTCTGACATTTGTAGCTACCATGCTTAAATCATTTCGTAACAGATCAACTATCATAACATGCTCCGCTAGCTCTTTTTCATCATTTAAAATAATTTCTTTGGCATTTGGTAGTGTGGCATCTATCGTGCCTTTCATAGGATACGTGGATATAATATTATCTTTAATCATAATAAATTTTTCTGGAGAAAAACAGATAAATTCATCTTTAAATCTTAGTTTAAAAGGTGCATTTGCTTTACTATAAATCTCATGGAAGCTATAATCGCATCTAATTTTACTAGGCGCTGTTAGATTAAGGAGGTAGCTATTTCCAGCTTTGATATTTTCTATGACCTTATCAAATTTATTTTTGTAAGATACATATGATATTGGCTGTTTTGTTAGATGTAAATCATGCTTTTTTGATATAAAATCTTCATTAAATGAAAACTCTATATTATTTTGTTTTAATTCATTAAGCCTAAAGACATTAAATTTTAAACCTTTAAAATCTGTAAAAAAGATAAAAGGTTCTCTTTGTTTAGCTAAGAGATTTAGTTTATCTATCATTTGCAATTAATTTTTTTAAAACCGCCATACGGATGTTTACGCCATTTGTCACTTGCTCTAGCACTTTGCATCTCTCATCTGCTAAAAGTTCATCATCTATATCTATGTTTCTATGAACTGGACCTGGATGTAAGATAATTATATCTTTATCTCCAATAAGCTCTTTTGTTATACAAAAATCACTAGCATAATCTTTAAGTGATGCATAAATCTGTGATGAATGACGCTCTGTCTGGGTTCTAAGGCTCATAATAGCATCTGAATTTTCAATCACCTCTTGTAAATTATGTGTAGTTTTAAGCGATGTTTTTGGTAAAAAATGTGGCGGAGCTACCAACGTGATATCCATACCAAATCTGCTTAAAAGCTCTATATTAGAATTAGCAACCCTTGAATTTTTGATATCACCTACTATGGCTATTCGTTTACCACGCACATCTTTAAAATGCTCACGCAGTGTATATAGATCCAAAAGCGCTTGTGTTGGATGAGCATGTGCGCCATCACCAGCATTTATAATAGAAGCTTTTGTGTGGTTTGAGATGATTTTTGGCACACCAGCGTTTTTATGGCGCACAATAATAGCATCTGGATTCATAGCATCAAGATTCATAGCAGTATCAACTAAAGTTTCACCTTTTTTAGTTGAGCTTTTTATAATATCAAGATGAACTATTTCAGCTCCAAGACGTTTTGTAGCTATCTCAAAAGAGCTTTTTGTTCTTGTTGAGTTTTCAAAAAAAAGTGTTACGATTATTTTTTTAGCTAAAATTCGGTAGAATCCTCCATCACTAAAAAACTTGGCATCATCTAAAATAGAAGTTATTTCATTAACACTAAAATCATCAGTTCGTATAAAGTGAGCCATCAATAGTTCCTTTTTTGATGTAATTATAGGAGTTTATCACTTAAATATGAGATATTTTCATCAGTAAACAAAATTTCTTTTAGTATTTTTTTAAAGTATGGTGCTGAAATAGTTTTAAATTGTTCTTTATCTTTTTTGCAGTTAAATATAATTTTATATTGACTATTATAAAGTTCAAGAAGTCTAATGTTTAATAACGTGTCATTTATACACCCCAAAGAGCAGTGAGATACAAGAAAAATGGTAGCTTGTACATGCAACGCTAAGTCAATCATAAAATATTTTTCATCAATTGGAACAAGAAGTCCACCCGCACCCTCAATAAATAAAATATCACAATATTGTTCAATCTTTTGGATTGCATCATCAATTTTTTTAATCTCTAACGCTTTACCGTTAGATGCAACAAAGGGTGCTGCTGGAAGCTTATAGGTGATTGGTACAATATCATCTAATGAAAGATTTTTAAACTCAGGATTTAGCTTGCATGTAAGTTCGTATAGCTTCGTCGCATCTTCTGGGCGATTTATAACACCTGTTTCTATTGGTTTTAGTACACCAACTCTATATCCTTTTTTTGTAAAATCTTTTAGCAATAATTTAGTGACATAAGTTTTACCTATATTTGTATTGGTAGCTGTTATAAAAATTCGTTTGCGCATTTGATATTTTAACTTAAGAAGGTTTAAATTGATATTATCGTAAGATTTTATTGATGAAGCAAAATAATATTTATCTTTTTTCTGTTACTTCTTATGATGATAATTACGTATTGCATGTAAATTCTTTAGATGTAATATATTTGACTCCAGTGATTAATTTTAATGATTTTAATTATCTCATTATTACTTCCAAACAAGCTGTGAACGCTCTTAAAAAGTATGATGACAGCTGGAAAAAACTTAAAATTTTAGCGATTTCAGATCCTACAGCAAAAATTATAAAACAAGCAGGTGGTCATGTATTTGAGTGTGGAAATGGATATGGGGATAATCTAAGTAAAATTATCTCTTTATATAAAAAAGATACAAAATGGCTCTATCTTTGCGCAAAAGAGGTTGCATCTGATTTTGTATCAATTTGTAAATCACAAGGATATAGGATTAGCGAAACTGTTGTGTACGAAACATTTTGTAGTAATGAGATTTTACATGTGAAGGTACAAGATAATTCAACACTTATTTTTACATCGCCGTCAAGCGTCAGCTGTTTTTTAAAAACACATATATTTCAACCATTGCAACGCATTATAGTAATTGGCACAACAACAGCAAAGGCGCTACCTTCACGTGTAAAGTACATTTTAGCAAATGAGCCGACTCTTAATAGTTGTATCAAAAAGGCAAAAGAATGAAAGATTCAAAACAGTATCAACAAAAAAAAGCATTTTTTAAAAATATGATAACAGTTTATGGTAGGCATGTTGTTACAGAAATTATGCAAGATAAAAGTGTAATCGTGTATAAACTACATCTAGCAGATTCAAATAAACATGACGATGCAATAGCCAATATATTGAATTTAGCAAAAAAATATAATATCGAAATCCTCTATCATGACAAAAAAACACTCTCACGCATCTCAAAAAATGCCAAACAAGATCAAGGTGTGGCAGCTGATATTATCTCCCAAACTTATAAAAGCGCAGATGAGATTTATCATTTTAAAAATTATAGATTACTAGCATTAGATGGTGTGCAAAATCCTAAAAATCTTGGCTTAATTATTAGAAGTGCTGCCGCTGGAAATATAGATGGCATTATATTACCTACAAAAAACAGTGTTAAAATATCACCTTTGGTAATTAAAGCAAGTGCAGGTACATTATTTAAGATACCAATTTATTATTGTGATACCTTAAAGGATATTTTTATAAACATACAAGATAAATGTGATATTTTAGCACTAAGCTCACACGCACAAGAAGATATTTACTCTTTACATGTGAAAGAAAAAACTATCTTTGTTTTGGGTAATGAATCTGATGGTATTAGTAAAGAGGTAAATAAATTTTGTAATAAAACTGTTAAAATTTCAATGCAAAGGGGAGTGGAATCTTTAAACGTGGCTATTACCGCAGCACTTATTAGTTTTTTACCAAAATAGTAGTAAAATAAGGATGACTTAAAAAGGAGAAATATATGCGTGTTATATGTCCACACTGTTTAGCAGTAAACAATATCCCACTAAAAGATAGTTACAAAAAAGCAAATTGCGGTAAGTGTAAAGGCTCTTTGCTTGAGAATAAACCCGTATCTCTTAATGACGACAACTTTGATGAAGTTGTTGTAAATAGCGATATAGCAATTATTGTAGATTTTTGGGCACCTTGGTGCGGACCTTGTAAAATGATGGCACCAACTTTTGAAAAAGTTGCATTAAAATCACCTCTAAAGATGCTATTTGCCAAAGTAAATACAGAAGATGAACAGCAATTAGGCGCTAGATTTAGTATAAGAAGTATTCCAACTTTAATCATTTTTAAAAGCGGTAAAGAAGTTCATAGAGTATCAGGTGCACTTGATGAGAGAAGCTTAAGCTCGCTTGTTTCGCAATTTAGTGTTTAAAGCTATAAGTTTTTATCATCAAATATAAAATCTTAAAGTCATATTTTGGATATGATAAATTTAGACCTTTACAAGAAGAGGCAGTTGATGCGATATTAAATCATAAAGATTTACTTATGATTTTACCAACGGGTGGTGGCAAATCACTTTGTTATCAACTACCTTCATTGATTATGGAGGGTGTAACTGTAGTTATTTCCCCACTTTTAGCATTAATGTATGATCAAATCTTAGCTCTAGAAGCTAATGGCATTGAAGCTAAAATGATATCATCCATGCAGACTTCAAGTGAAATATTAGAAATAAAAGATCAGTTAAAGCACAACAAAATAAAACTTTTATATGTTGCTCCTGAACGTTTTTCATCTTTAGAGTTTGTTGCTTTTTTAAAAACTATAAAGATAAATTTTTTTGTGATAGATGAAGCTCATTGTGTCAGTGAATGGGGACATGAATTTAGAGTTGATTATAGAAAATTAAATCTTTTACGCCAAAATTTTCCAACTATCACTATAGCTGCTTTTACGGCGACAGCAACTCCAAAAGTAGCAACAGATATACAAAACGCTCTGATAATGAACGCTCCAATTGTAATTCGTGGTAAACTTTTTAGAGATAATCTTTTTATTTCAGTAAAACAGCGGATAAAAGGCGGCAAACAACAGCTTTTATCATTTTTGAGAAATTTTTCAAACGAGAGTGGAATTGTGTACGCATTCTCACGAAAACAAACCGAAGCAATTGCACTTTTTTTAAACCAAAACGGTATGAGAGCTAAGGCTTTTCATGCTGGTTTAACCAAACATGTAAAAGAGCAGACGTTTAGAGAATTTATTTGTGATGAAATCCAAATTGTAGTGGCTACCATAGCTTTTGGTATGGGTATAGATAAAAGCAATATCCGTTTTGTAGTGCATCTTAGCATGCCAAAAACTGTAGAAAATTATTATCAAGAGATAGGTAGAGCTGGACGTGATGGACTTAAAAGCGACGTATTGCTTTTATATAGTGCAGCAGATGTTGTAATGCAGCGAGAATTTATCGAACAGCTAGAAGAGTCACCATATAAACAACATGCTTTTAATAAAATAGAGCAGATCTCAAGATATGCAACCACGCAAGAGTGCAGGCATAAATTTGTAGCAAATTATTTTAAAGATGAGATAGACGAATGTAAAAATATTTGTGATAATTGTATAGCTCCACCAAGTAAAGAGGTAGATATTACGATTGACGCACAAAAGTTTTTATCTACAATGTATAGAACAAAACAGTGTTTTGGACAAGCATATATAATTGATATTTTAAGAGCTAGTAAAATCCAAAAAATTTTAGATAATTATCATGACGCTCTCTCTGTTTATGGCATAGGAGCAAATAAACCAAAAGAATATTGGGCGAGAATATCTGAGAGATTAATGGAAATTAATGCTATAAAAAGAGGTGAATTTCGAGCTTTGGTGATAGATAATATAGGTATGAATATATTAAAAAATAAAAATAAAGTATTAATAAAAGAGAAGCGTTTAGAGGTAAAAATTAAAAAAGAGTCTATCTCATATAAGACGTTAAATGTTGATGATAAAATATTTGAAGAGCTTCGAAGCTTCAGAGCCAAAATTGCAAAAGAGCAAAATAAACCAGCCTATGTGGTGTTTAGCGATAAAACTTTAAAAGAGATAGCTACGTATTTACCTACTACAAAAGAGCAAATGTTAAATATTAACGGTGTAGCTGAGGTAAAATTTCAAAGATATGGAGAGCAGTTTATACAAATATGTAAAGACCTTACGAAAACATAATTTCATAAGGTCTTTTAACTTTTTGTATAACTTCATCAACGCTTACATAACGACTTTTTCTGAGAAATTCTTTGCCATCTAAAAAGAATACAATAGTTGGTATAGTAAAAACATTAAAAGATATTGCAAGCTTTATGTTATCAATATCAATAATCTTACACTCTTTAAAATTTTGCTCAACAGCACCAAATAGTTTTGGGCGAAGTGCTTGACATACATTTAGAAGCACTAAAGTAAAGCATAACAATAGGATTTTTGTGTATAATATGTTGTAATGTTTTCATTTTTTAATTGTACTTTAAAAAGGCTTATGGCGTTATGAAATTTTTTATCTTTTTTATCTTTTTTATAACTATGTCTTCTGCCCAATCTATGACTAAAAATAGCTATTTTAAAAATCAGATTGGACTAAAACTACAAAAGGCAGAGAAAAATTTATATAGCAACTTAAACCATATTGATGATAATCAGACAAGACAAAGTATTAAGCAGATATATTTTTCAACATACAATTTACATGCCTTTAAAACAAACTATCTTTTACCTATGAGTTACGGTGTTGGCAGGCATTATACAAACAATTCACAAAATCCAAAGAAAATATCACTTTCATTTCAAATCAGTTTGCGTTACGATTTTGCAATAGATACTTTTGGACTACATGGCATATATAGTGCTGCATATACACAACTTTCCTTCTGGCAAGCATATACAAAATCAGCATATTTTAGAGAGTCAAACTATAATCCTGAGATTTTTGCAACATTTCCAATATCTTGGCATCACTACAATAAATATATAAAAGCATTTAGATTTGAACTAGAACATCAATCAAATGGCAGAGGTGGAACTAATGAAAGATCTTGGAATTTTGTCAGCGGTTCAACATTTTTGCAATATAGTGATCTTTTTATCAGGCTAAAAGGATGGATACGAATTTATGGAAGAAAAAATTATAATCCTCAACTATTAGACTACTTAGGGCATGGCAATATTCAATTTATGCTACCTTATAAAAAAAGTCTTTTTAAACTGTTACTACGCTCTAATTTCTCTAGTCATGGAGCGGCTAAATTTAGTTATAGTTATCCATTAGCATATACAAATGGTCTATTTTTGTATATGCAAGCCTTTAGTGGATACGGTGAGAGTTTAATTGATTATAATCATTATGTAAATAGTATATCAATAGGTTTTAGTTTATCAAGATAAAATTTATCTATGGGACATGTGAGAGTTTATCAAGAAGTCTAATATTTACTTGACATAAAAGAATTATTTGTCTATAATTCTGACTCAAATTTAATGCCGACATAGCTCAGTTGGCTAGAGCAGCTGATTTGTAATCAGCAGGCCCGGGGTTCAAATCCTCGTGTCGGCACCATTAAATTTGTGACTTTTATTTTTTTAGTATTTTGGTGAGATAGTCAAGTGGCCAACGACGGCAGACTGTAAATCTGCTCCCTATGGGTTCGCAGGTTCGACTCCTGCTCTCACCACCACTATTTCGGATGCGGGCGTAGCTCAGTTGGCTAGAGCGTCAGCCTTCCAAGCTGAGGGTCGAGGGTTCGAGTCCCTTCACCCGCTCCACTTTTACAAATTCATAAATATTATTTATATATAAACCTTAATTTTGCTGGCGTGGCTCAGAGGTAGAGCACTTCCTTGGTAAGGAAGAGGCCATGGGTTCAAATCCCATCGTTAGCTCCATAAAGTCAGTGAGCATAAATAAGTACTTGGACTATGAAATTATTTATGCTCACTGACCAGATTTAAAAATATTTTTTTTAATAAATATATAAGCAATAATTGAATATTTTTTAGGTATAATTCCATTTCTATTTATAAATACAGCCGGAGGACAATATGGCAAAAGAAAAGTTTGAGCGTAATAAACCGCATGTAAACATAGGTACTATTGGTCACGTAGATCATGGTAAAACAACTTTAACAGCAGCTATCACAGCAGTGCTTGCAGTTAAAAATGGTGCAAAATTTATGGACTATGATCAAATAGATAATGCTCCAGAAGAGAGAGAACGTGGGATTACAATTGCTACATCACATGTAGAATATGAAACAGATAAGCGTCACTATGCACATGTTGACTGTCCAGGTCACGCTGATTATGTTAAAAATATGATTACTGGTGCTGCTCAAATGGATGGTGCTATACTTGTTGTTTCTGCTGCAGATGGCCCAATGCCACAAACTCGTGAGCATATTCTTCTTTCAAAGCAAGTAGGTGTTCCATATATTGTTGTTTTTATGAACAAAGAAGATATGGTTGATGACGAAGAACTTTTAGAGTTAGTTGAGATGGAGATTCGTGAACTTTTAGATCAATATGAATTCCCAGGCGATGATACTCCAATTACTACTGGTTCAGCACTTAAAGCTCTTGAAGAGGCAAAAACTGGTACTTTGGGTGTATGGTCAGAGAAGATTACTACTCTTATGAATACTGTTGATGAATATATTCCAGAGCCAGTTCGTGAAACTGATAAAGATTTTTTAATGCCTGTTGAAGATGTTTTTTCAATCTCTGGCCGTGGAACAGTTGTGACTGGTCGTATTGAACGTGGTATTGTAAAAATTGGTGATTCAATTGAAATTGTTGGTATTAAAGATACTCAAACTACAACCGTAACCGGTGTTGAAATGTTTCGCAAAGAGATGGATCAAGGTGAGGCTGGCGATAACTGTGGAATTCTTTTACGTGGTACTGCAAAAGATGATGTTGAACGTGGTCAAGTTCTTTGTAAGCCAGGTACGATTACTCCTCATACAACATTTGAAGCTGAAATCTATGTACTTAGTAAAGATGAAGGCGGTCGTCATACTCCATTTTTCTCTAATTACCGTCCACAATTTTATGTTCGTACAACAGATGTTACTGGTGCAATCACTTTACCAGAAGGCACAGAGATGGTTATGCCAGGAGATAATGTTAGAATTACTGCTCAATTAATCGCTCCAATTGCTATGGAAGAGGGAACTCGTTTTGCAATTCGTGAAGGCGGACGCACTGTTGGTGCTGGTGTTGTTTCTAAAATCATCAAGTAATTGATGTCGCTTCCTTAATCTAGGAAGTGAATTTTATAATTAGGTAAATATCATGAGAGAAAGTATTCATTTAGGATGTGAAAAGTGTACACGTCGTAACTATCATATAACTAAAAACAAAAAGATTCATACAGAAAAATTTTCAGCACGCAAGTATTGTAAATTTTGTCGTGAACATACAATTCATAAAGAGATGAAATTATAAATTTTATCTCTTTATGTTGTTAGTCTAAGTTGGGCTTGACTATATTTAGGCGAATAGCTCTAATGGTAGAGCGCCGGATTCCAAATCCGATGGTTGTGGGTTCGAGTCCCTCTTCGCCTGCCATGCATCTTAAATATATATAAATAAAAATTATTTATATATATTTAAGATGCAACACATGTAAGGATAGAGAATGAAAAGTATTAATAGTTACGTAAAAGATGCAAGGTCAGAACTTAGTAAAGTTATTTTTCCAACAAAACAGCAAGTGAAGCAGGCATATATTTCTGTTATAGTTGTTGTTGCTTTTGTAGCGCTATTTTTGGCTCTTGTTGACTTTATCATGTCATCTACTGTTTCTGTATTGTTAAAGTAGGAGAGGTTTATGGCTCATCAATGGTATTCAATCCAAACATATTCAGGTAGCGAAAGAAGCGTTAAGGTTGCAATTGAAAATATAGTTCAAGAGCAGGGTTTGCAAGAGTTTATTGCAGAACTATTGGTTCCAACAGAGGATGTTATTGAAATCAAAGATGGTAAAAAAAAGATAACTGAAAGATCGTTATATTCTGGTTATGTATTTGCAAAAATTGATTTAAATAATGAGATTCAGCATTTAATCCAAAGTTTGCCTAAAGTGTCTGGTTTTATTGGAGAAGCGAATCATCCAACACCTTTAAGCGAGGGCGATATTAATTTGATTTTAGACAAAGTAAATAATCGTGCAGCACCTAAACCTAAGGTATTTTTTGATTTGGGTGAAATGGTACGCATAGTTGATGGTCCATTTGCAAATTTTACAGGAACGGTTGATGAATATGATTTAGAGCACGGAACATTGAAATTAAATGTTTCTATTTTTGGACGTGCTACGCCTGTTGATATCTCATATACACAAGTAGAAAAAATAATTTAATCTTAAAAAAGGAAAAATAATGGCAAAAAAAGTTATGGATTATATCAAACTTCAAATTGACGCTGGCAAAGCAAATCCAGCACCTCCAGTAGGTCCAGCACTTGGACAACGTGGTGTTAATATTATGGAATTTTGTAAATCATTTAATGAAAAAACAAAAGATAAAATGGGGTTTAAAGTACCTGTTGTAATTACTGTTTATAGCGATAGAAGTTTTTCGTTTATTACAAAACAGCCTCCAGCATCTGCACTTTTAATGAAAGCGGCAGGAATTAAAAAAGGAACTGATAATCCTTTAAAAAATAAAGTTGGACAAATTACAAAAGCGCAGTTAATGGAAATCGTAAAAACAAAAATCGAAGATTTAAATGCAACCGATGAAGAAAAGGCTGCCAATATTATCGCAGGTTCAGCACGTTCTATGGGCATTACCATAGTAGATTAATTATAAAAATCATCGACCGCAATGATTTAAAATAAATGCGGCAGAATTTATGGGAGAATTTGAATTATGGCAAAACGTTATAGCGAGTTATTAAAAAAGATTGATAAAAAGATAGAATATTCTATACAAGATGCTGCTTTAACACTTAAAGAGTTAAAATCAGTAAAATTTGATGAAACAGTTGAGATCGCATTAAATCTTAATGTTGATCCTCGCCATGCAGACCAGATGGTTCGCGGTGCTGTTGTATTACCTCATGGTACTGGTAAAACAGTGCGAGTGGCAGTTTTTGCAAAAGGTACAAAAGCTGATGAAGCCAAAGCGGCTGGAGCAGATATAGTAGGTACAGATGATTTAATAGATCAAATTAAAGATGGTATTTTTAATTTTGATGTTGTTGTTGCCGCACCTGACTGTATGGGATTAGTTGGTAAAATAGGTCGTATTTTAGGACCAAAAGGATTAATGCCTAATCCTAAGACTGGTACAGTTACGCCAGATGTTGCAACTGCTGTTAAAAATGTTAAAGGCGGTCAAGTAGCTTTTCGTGTTGATAAAAAAGGTAATGTACACGCTGGTATTGGTAAAGTTAGTTTTACAAACGAGCAAATTGAAGGTAATTTAATTGCTTTTATGTCAGCGATTAATAAACAAAAACCATCATCAGCTAAAGGATGCTATATTAAAAATGCTGCTATCTCATTAACTATGAGTCCATCATTAAAACTTAGCGTATCTGAACTTGTAGATATAAAATAATATTAGTCAATTTTTATTGACTAATCGAAAATCTTTATTTTGTGATATATATATCTTAAAATAAAGATTTTCATTTTGAAAATCTAGATTATTAGACTAAAGATTGTAAGGCGCAAAATATTTGCTTAATATTACCTTCATGAAGCCAGAAGTCTGGAAAGGAGATATGACATGTTAAAAACTAAAAAAGTTGAAGTTATTAAACAGCTCTCAAAGAGATTAGAAAATGCAAATGCAATTATTATTTGCGATTATAAAGGTTTAAAAGTTAGCGAACTTGAAGAGCTTCGTATTCTAGCAAATGCAAAAGATACAAAAGTTCAAATTATTAAAAATTCACTAGCTTCTATTGCATTAAAAAATAGCAATATGACTGGTATAGAACTAAAAGATACGAATCTTTTAGTTTGGTCTGATGATGTTATTAGTGCATCTAAAGTAACTATGGATTTTGCAAGTAAATATGATAAATTTATCATTAAAGCTGGATATTTAGATAAAGAAGTTGCTCAAACTAGTAAGATTGAAGCATTTTCCAAATTACCAAGTCGTGATGAACTTCTTGGCATGCTTGCAGCTACTTGGATGGCACCGATTGCCAATTTTACAATTGGTCTTGATGCACTTAGACAAAAAAAAGAAGAAGTTGCATAAGGCTTTAATCTTTATTTGTAGTATATAAAAATAAAATTAGTTGAAGTTAAGAGATATAAAATATCATGGGCTTCTTACTTAAGGGCACCTTTAAAAATTTTAGACAGCCCCAGTAATTAAAGAGATAAAGAGACGCAATCTCGCATCTCTTTATTACTATCTAAGATTTTTAAAGGTGCTCTTAATAAAAATTTAATGTTAGTATGGTTTAAGAGATATTTTTTTTAAATCTAAGAACTAATATAAATATTTTTTAATTAAAGGAATTAAAATGGCTGTTACAAAAGAAGACGTATTAGAATTTATTTCTAATTTATCTGTTTTAGAATTATCAGAATTAGTGAAAGAGTTTGAAGAAAAATTTGGCGTATCTGCGCAGCCTGTTGCTGTTGCTGGTGTTGCTGGTGATAGCGATGCGGCCGTTGAAGAGCAAACTGAATTTGATGTTATATTAACTGGTGCTGGTGCTAAAAAGATTAATGCTATTAAAGCAGTACGTGCTTTAACTGGTCTTGGTTTAAAAGAAGCAAAAGAGGCAGTTGAAAGTGTACCTACAACTATCAAAGAAGCTGTTGATAAAGATACAGCAGAGGAAACTAAAAAAGCTCTTGAAGAAGCTGGTGCTTCTGCAGAAATTAAATAACTAATTTTATATCAATGAGATTTATTCTCATTGATAGGGTTTTTTACTCAAAAGAGTTAACTCTTTTGAGTAAAGTGCCCTTAAACAACAAAAATTAAATAAAACCACTAATATTCTTTACCTGTGGCTCTTCCTAGGGACGCCTAGAGATATATTTCATCCAAATCGGATGATTTGCACTTTAAATTCATTAATAGAGGTACTAAATATGCTAAATACCCTGCATTCTGGCAATCGTTTACGTGTAGATTTTTCAAAAATTAAACAAAAAATTGAAGTTCCAAATCTGTTGCAATTACAACAAAGCTCGTATGAAAAATTTTTAATGATAGATAAAACTGATCGTTCTAATAGTGGTATCGAAAAGGTATTTCATTCAGTTTTTCCAATTCATGATAATCAAAACAGATTAACTATTGAGTATATTAATTCAGAAATTGGTAAACCGAAATATACAGTTCGCGAATGTATGGAACGTGGTCTTACATACGCGGTATCACTTCGCATGAAAACGCGCCTTATTATTTGGGACAGACATGAAAATACAAAAGAAAAATTGGGCGTAAAAGATATTAAAGAGCAAAGTATCTTTGTCCGCGATATCCCACTAATGACTGATAGAACGTCATTCATTATAAATGGTGTTGAGCGCGTTGTTGTAAATCAATTGCATCGTTCTCCTGGAGTTATTTTTAAAGAAGAAGAATCGACAACAGCTGGAAATAAACTAATTTACACAGGTCAAATTATACCAGACCGTGGTTCTTGGCTTTATTTTGAATACGACCCTAAAGATATTTTATACATGAGAATAAATAAACGTCGTAAAGTACCAGTAACTATCATGTTTAGAGCTTTAGGATATTCAAAGCAAGATATTTTAAAATTATTTTATCCTCTTCAAAATATTACTGTTAAAGATAATAATTTCTTTATACCATTTAATCCAGATGATTTTAAAGGTCGTTTAGAGTATGACTTATTAGATACTGACGGTAATATTTTAGTCGTTGCTGGTAAACGTTTATCTAGCAAAAAAATTAAAACTATTAAAGAAAATGGTGTTACTACGATTATGTATCCATTAGAAATTTTACTTGATAGATATATTGCTGAACCAATTATTAATCCTGAAACTGGAGAAGTTTTATATGACGCTATGACCGCTATTGAAGAATCAAAACTTAAAAAAATTAGCGAAGCGGGCATCACCACTTTTGTGATTGCTAATGATTTAGCCGATGGAGTCGATAGTTCCATTATTAATGCTTTTATTGCTGATGCTGATTCATTAAAACTTCTTCGTCAAACAGAAAATATTGAAGACGAGAATGATTTGTCAGCTATTCGTATATATAAAGTAATGCGTCCCGGTGAACCAGTTACAAAAGAAGCAGCAAAAATTTTTGTAAATCAGCTATTTTTTGATCCTGAGAGATATGACTTAACACGTGTTGGACGCATGAAGATGAATCATAAACTTGGCATGAATATTCCTGAATATATAACTGTTTTGACAAGTGAAGATATTATAAATACAGTTAAATATGTGATTAAAGTAAAAAATGGTCAAGGTCATATTGATGACAGAGATCATTTGGGAAATAGACGTATTCGCTCAATCGGAGAACTACTTGGCAATGAATTGCATAAGGGTCTAATTAAAATGCAAAAGGCGATTAAGGATAAACTCTCTACCATGAGTGGTCCCATGAGCGAACTTATGCCTCATGATCTTATTAATTCAAAAATGATTACTTCAACTATTATAGAGTTTTTCTCAGGTGGACAATTATCACAATTTATGGATCAAACAAACCCATTATCTGAAATGACACATAAAAGAAGACTCTCAGCACTAGGTGAGGGCGGTTTAGTTAAAGAGCGCGCTGGTTTTGAAGTTCGTGATGTGCACCCAACTCATTATGGTAGAATATGTCCAATTGAAACACCAGAAGGGCAAAATATTGGTTTAATAAACACATTAGCAACATATTCAAAAGTTAATGAGCATGGATTTATTGAAGCACCATATAAAATTATAAAAGATAGTCTTGTAACTGACGAGATTGTATATTTAACAGCTACGCAAGAAGAGGGTAAAATGATTGCTGCTGCATCAAATAAATTGGATAAAAATGGTCAGTTTATTGAAGATTTAATTGCAGTTAGACAAGATGGTGAGATCATTTATCGTCCAGCTAAAGATTGTCAATATGCTGACTTGTCTTCGCACATGGTTGTAGGTGTGGCAGCTTCATTAATTCCATTTTTAGAGCATGATGATGCCAATCGTGCTTTAATGGGTTCTAACATGCAACGTCAAGCAGTACCACTACTTGCACCACAAGCCCCAATGGTCGGTACTGGCGTGGAAAAATTAGTTGCTCGTGATAGCTGGGAATGTTTATATGCAAAACGTGCAGGTGTAATTGAAAAAGTAGATGCTAAACATATTTATATTAAAGGTGAAGACGAGAACGGATTATTTATAGATTATTATCCATTACAGAAGAATCTTCGAACTAATCAAAATACCTCTTTTACGCAAAAACCAATCGTAAAAGTTGGACGATTTGTCAAAAAAGATCAGGCCATAGTTGATGGTCCAAACATGGATCAAGGAGAATTGGCTCTTGGAATTAATACTATGGTTGCTTTTATGCCATGGAATGGATACAACTATGAAGATGCCATTGTTATTTCACAAAAAATGATTCGCGAAGACGCTTTTACTTCTGTGCATATATATGAAAAAGAGTGTGAAGCACGAGAGTTAAAACATGGAATAGAAGAGATAACCTGTGATATTCCAAATGTTCGTGATGATGAATTAACTCATTTGGATGATAACGGCATCATAAAAATTGGTACACATGTAAAAGGCGGTATGATTTTAGTTGGTAAAGTTAGTCCAAAAGGCGAAGTAAAACCAACTCCAGAAGAGAGATTATTACGTGCGATTTTTGGTGAAAAATCAGGTCATGTTGTAAATAAATCACTTTATTGTCCACCATCAACAGATGGTGTTGTAGTCGACATAAAAATATTTACAAAAAAAGGCTATGAAAAAGATCCAAGTGCATTAAAGCTTGAAAAAGAGGAGCGAGATTATTTAGAACGTGAGCATTATGATAGACTTCTTATGATAGATAAAGAGGAAATATTTAGAATTATTTCACTTTTAACCAAAGAACCTTTAAATAAAGATATTAAAATTGGCACGAAAGAGTATAAAAAAGGTGATTTAATAAACGAAGAAGACTTAAAAGATATAAATCGTTTTGCTATGAATGCGATCATTAAATCATTTTCAGAAGAGATGCAATCAAAATATAATAAAATGAAAAACTATTTTCAAAAAGAGAAACGACTGTTTCGTGATGAGCATGAAGAGAAGTTAAGTATTTTAGAAAATGATGATATTTTACCAAATGGCGTTGTTAAACAAGTTAAGGTTTATATTGCAACAAAACGTCAATTAAAAGTTGGTGATAAAATGGCAGGGCGACATGGAAACAAAGGTATTGTTTCTATCATTGTACCAGAGGTAGATATGCCATATATGGAAGATGGTCGCAGTGTTGATGTTTGTTTGAATCCGCTAGGCGTTCCATCTCGTATGAATATCGGACAAGTTTTAGAGATGCACCTAGGTATGGTAGGACGTGAGCTTGGAAATCAGATTCAAGAACAATTTGATTTAAAACAAGCCGAATTTATTGAAAATATTAGAGCTAAAATGATTGAGATATCTAATATCGCAAGTTTGATGGATGGACAAAAAATCTTAAATAGTTTGAGTGATGATGAACTCTTAAAATATGCACAAGATTGGTCAAGAGGAGTTAAGTTTGCAACTCCTATTTTTGAAGGTGTAAATGCTTTAGAATTTGAAAAACTTTTTGAGTTAGCAAAAATGGATAGTGATGGTAAAGTTGTTTTATATGATGGTAAAACAGGTGATAAAATTAAAGAACGCGTAAATGTTGGTTATATGTACATATTAAAATTACATCACTTAGTTGATGAAAAAATTCATGCGCGTTCAACTGGACCATATTCACTTGTAACACAACAGCCAGTAGGCGGTAAAGCGCTCTTTGGTGGACAGCGTTTTGGTGAGATGGAAGTGTGGGCTTTAGAAGCTTATGGCGCTAGTGCTGTATTAAAAGAGATGCTAACTATTAAATCCGATGATGTTGATGGTCGCGTACGTGCTTATAAGGCAATTACAAAAGGTGAATTGATTCCAGAATCAGGAATCCCAGAGACACTATTTGTTTTAACTAAAGAGTTACAATCATTAGCTCTTGATGTAGATATTTTTGATGAGGTTGAAGACAATGAGTAAATTAATGGTAATTGATGTAAAAGATGATAAACGTCCAAAAGATATTAAACAAATACGATTTCGTTTAGCATCGCCTGAGAAAATTCTTTCATGGAGCTATGGCGAAGTAAAGAAACCTGAAACTATTAATTATCGTACTCTAAAGCCAGAACGTGATGGTCTTTTTTGTGCAAAAATTTTTGGTCCAGTACGTGATTATGAATGTCTTTGTGGTAAATACAAAAAAATGCGCTACAAGGGTGTAGTTTGTGAAAAATGTGGTGTTGAAGTAGCAAGTTCGAAGGTTAGACGTACTCGCATGGGACATATTGACTTAGTAACTCCAGTTGCACACATTTGGTATGTTAGTTCATTGCCTTCACGAATAGGTACACTTCTTGGTGTAAAAATGAAAGATTTAGAGCGCGTACTTTATTATGAAGCATATATTGTTGAAAGTGGTGGAGAAGCATATTATGATGCTGAGGGCAAGACTCCAGTTATAAAATATGATGTTTTAAATGAAGAACAATATAGGACTTTAATACAAAGATTTGGCGAACTTGGCTTTAAAGCTAGAATGGGTGGTGAGGTTATTCGTGATCTTTTAGGTAATATTGATCTTGTAGAACTTTTCTCAACTTTAAAAGAAGCAATAGAAAAAACTAATTCCGAAGCAAAGCGAAAAACAATTGCTAAGAGATTAAAAGTTATAGAATCATTTTTAAATAGTGGCAATAACCCAGCTTGGATGATGCTTACAGTATTGCCAGTTTTACCACCAGATTTACGCCCATTAGTAAGCCTTGATGGTGGAAAATTTGCCGTTAGTGATGTGAATGATTTGTATCGTCGTGTAATTAACCGCAACCAGCGTCTAAAGCGTTTAGTAGAACTTGAAGCACCTGAAATTATTGTAAGAAATGAAAAGCGTATGCTCCAAGAGAGCGTAGATGCTCTTTTTGATAATGGTCGTCGCGCCAACGCCGTAAAAGGTGCAAATAAGCGTCCGCTTAAGTCGTTATCTGAAATCATTAAAGGTAAGCAAGGTCGTTTTCGCCAAAATTTACTCGGAAAACGTGTTGATTTTTCTGGTAGAAGTGTAATTGTTGTTGGTCCATCTTTACGTATGGATGAGTGTGGATTACCTAAAAAAATGGCATTAGAACTTTTTAAGCCTCATTTAATTGCTAAACTTGAAGAAAAAGGTTATGCAACAACTATTAAAACTGCCAAAAAAATGATTGAAAATGAAGCTAATGAAGTTTGGGAGTGTTTATCTGAAATAGTGGATGGATATCCGATTATGTTAAATCGTGCACCAACACTTCATAAACTATCTATTCAAGCCTTCCATCCAAAACTCATTGATGGTAAAGCTATTCAACTACATCCGCTTGTTTGTGCTGCTTTTAATGCTGATTTTGATGGTGACCAAATGGCTGTTCATATTCCACTTAGTACCGCCGCAATTGCGGAAGCTAAAGTTTTAATGTTAGCATCTATGAATATCTTACTACCAGCATCAGGAAAAGCTATTGCGACTCCATCGCAAGATATGGTTTTGGGTATTTATTATATTAGTCTGGAAAAAACAGGAGTAAAAGGTTCAAATAAACTATTTTCTGGTATCAATGAAGTAAAAATAGCTCTAGAAAATAAAGCACTCGACATTCATGCAAAAATAAGGACTCGTGTTGATAATCAATTAATTCACACAGTAGCTGGAAGATTACTATTAAAAGATATTGTACCTAGTTTTGTTCCTACTAATTTATGGAATCGTGTTATGAAGAAAAAAGCGATTAATGAACTTGTTGATTATGTTCAAAAACATGGTGGTATCGGTATAACAGCATCATTTTTAGATGCTCTTAAAGATTTAGGATTTGCACAAGCTTCACAAGCAGGTGTATCTATTTCTATTGCTGATATTATTGTTCCAGCTGGCAAAGAGGCTAAAATTCAAGAATCAAAAAATAAGGTTCGTGAGATACAAAAACAATTTGATGCTGGTTTATTAACAGAACAAGAGCGTTATAACAAAATAATAGATGTTTGGACAGATACAAATAGTATTTTAGCAGCACAGATGATGGAATTAGTTGAAAATGATAAAGATGGATTTAATTCAATTCACATGATGGCTGATTCTGGTGCTCGTGGTTCAGCAGCACAAATTCGTCAATTAGCAGGCATGCGTGGGCTTATGGCAAAACCAAGTGGCGATATTATTGAAACTCCGATTATCTCAAACTTTAAAGAGGGATTAAATGTTTTAGAATATTTTATTTCTACACACGGTGCTCGTAAAGGTCTTGCAGATACAGCTTTAAAAACTGCAAATGCTGGATACTTAACTCGTAAATTAGTTGATGTTGCTCAAAATGTTAAAATTGTAGAACAAGATTGTTATACGCATGAGGGAATTGAAATCTCAGATATTTCAGATCACAATTCACTCATAGAATCTCTTGAAGATAGACTATTTGGTCGTGTTTTAGCAGAAGACGCAATAGACCCTATTACAAATGAAATCCTTTTTACTGAAGGTACTTTAATTGATGAGCAAAAAGCTAAAATAATTTGTGAAGCTGGTATAAAATCAGCACATATTAGAACAACTACTACATGTAAATCAAAAAACGGTGTTTGCGCATTATGTTATGGATTAAATCTAGGAACAGGATATATGGTTCGTATCGGCGAAGCTGTTGGTATTGTAGCGGCACAATCAATTGGTGAGCCTGGTACACAATTAACGCTTAGAACATTTCACGTCGGTGGTACAGCATCAAGTACCCGTCAAGAGCGCCAAGTAGTTGCTACCAAAGAGGGTTTTATTAGATACTATAACTTTAAAACCTATACTTCAAAAGAGGGTAAACATATAGTAGCAAACAGACGAAATGCTGGTATTTTACTAGTTGAGCCTAAAATCAAAGCGCCTTTTGATGGTAAGATAGAGATACAAAATATTCACGATGAAACTATTATCAGTATAATAGGTGATACTGAGACACTACGTTACTCATTAAGAAAACACGATATAGCGCGTCCAAATGAACTTGCTGGTGTTGGCGGACATATTGAAAGCAAATTGTATTTGCCTTATAAAAATAACGAACAAGTACATGCAAATGAATCAATTGTGGAGAAGATTAATGATGGATGGAGTGTACCAAATCATATTCCTTATGCATCTGAATTGATGGTCGAAGATGGTGCACCAATTACACAAAAGATTTATGCTAAAGATATAGGAACAATTAAATATTTTCTTTTAAAAGGAGATTATTTTGAGCGGTATGAAGATGTTAGGGCTGGACATGAGGTCAATGAAAAAGGATTGTTCGCAAGTATTATAGATAAAGAGCAACGAGAATCTATTCGTCATTATATTGCGCGTGGTTCTATTGTTAAACAAGATGATAATTCTACTATTACAATCGGTGATTTAATTGCACAACCAAAAACTGAGGAATCAATCGTAATTGCGGAATGGGATTCATACTCAAATCCTATCATTGCTGAAGCTAGTGGAGTGGTAGCTTTTGAAGATATTATTGATGGTATTACCGCATCATCACAATTTGATGAATTAACAGGTAAAACAAGACTTATGATTCATGAACACGTTTCTCCAGAATATAAACCTACAATAGTTTTATCATCACATGAAGGTAAAATCATAAGATATCAAGTAGAGCCAAAATCTTCTGTATATATTGAAAATGGTGCGGAGGTAAATATTGCTGATACTATGGTTAAAACTCCTAAAGCACTTCAAAAATCAAGTGATATTACAGGTGGTTTGCCAAGAGTTTCTGAACTGTTTGAAGCACGTCGTCCAAAAGTGACAGCACTTATTGCTGAAATTGATGGAATTATCAGTTTTGGTAAGCTTTTACGCGGTAAAATAAGGATTATTATAACCGCTGATAACGGTACGATTAAAGAATATTTTGTTGATAAAACATTAACACCACAGGTAAATACTGGCGAATTTGTGCATGCCGGGGAGCGTTTAACTGATGGTATCGCCTCGTCACATGATATTTTAAGAATTATTGGTGTAAAAGCATTGCATAATTATCTAGTTAGCGAAGTTCAACAGGTTTATCGCTCCCAAGGTGTTAACATTGCTGATAAGCATATTGAAGTTATCTATTCACAAATGCTAAGACAAGTTAAAATTTTACATTCAGGTGATACTAAATTTATCGAAGGTGATTTAATTAGTAAACATAAATTTATCGAAGAGAATGAAAAAATTATTCGTTTAGGTGGACGTCCTGCTGTCGGTATTCCATTTTTAGTCGGTATTACTAGAGCATCTGTGTCAGCTGATAGTATAATCTCAGCAGCATCATTTCAAGATACAACAAAAGTTTTAACAGAAGCGGCAGTCTCAGCTAAAATAGACTATTTAACAGATTTAAAAGAAAATGTTATTATTGGACGAACTATTCCAGTTGGCACAGGTATATATAAAGATAAAAATATAATTTTAACTGACTAACTGATATTACGCACTATCATGGACGAGGCCCATGATAGTGGCAGAGGTTTTTAGTCCCTGCCACCTCCCAAAGCTTCAAAAAACTACTTATAAGCAAATTTTAATCGTTTTTTATGTAATATTACGCGTTTATTACTCCCAAAAAAAGAGTAAAATTCTACTGGAATATTTTATAAAAAAGGAATTGTATGCCAACAATTAATCAGTTAATTCGCAAAGAACGACAGCGTGTGATTAAAAAATCAAAATCACCAGCTTTAAATTCTTGCCCACAACGTCGTGGAGTTTGTACTCGTGTTTATACAACTACACCAAAAAAACCAAACTCAGCTTTACGTAAAGTTGCAAAAGTGAGATTAACTTCAGGTTTCGAAGTAATTTCATATATTGGGGGAGAGGGTCATAATCTACAAGAACACTCCATTGTTTTAGTCCGTGGAGGTCGTATAAAAGATTTACCAGGTGTTAAGTATCATATTGTTCGTGGTGCATTAGATACTGCTGGTGTTGCAAATCGTACAGTTGCACGTTCTAAGTACGGAACTAAAAAGCCTAAAAAATAATCTTTTTTTAAAGATTGTAAGAGTTGAGTATAATATTTAAATATCTATTCAAAATAGCTACAGGGTATGAAGATGCTTTGAGTAAATTTGAAAAAAAATTGAAGTAAGGAAAAAAAATGAGAAGAAGAAAAGCACCAGTTCGTGAAGTTATGCCAGATCCAATTCACGGTAATAAAATTTTAACTAAATTTATTAATAAATTAATGAATGATGGTAAAAAAAGTGTTGCTGAAAAGATTATGTATAGTGCATTAGACATTATAAGTTCACGCGGTGAAAAAACTGGTATAGATACTTTTAAAGAGGCTATTGAAAAGATTAAACCAATTATTGAAGTAAAAAGTCGTCGTGTTGGTGGTGCTACATACCAAGTTCCAGTAGAAGTACGTCCAGTTCGTCAGCAATCATTGGCTATAAGATGGTTAGTTGATGCAGCACGAAATAGAAATGAAAGAACAATGGCAGAGCGTCTTGCAAATGAGCTAATGGATGCAAGTAGTGATAAAGGTACAGCATTTAAAAGAAAAGAGGATACCTACAAGATGGCAGAAGCTAATAAAGCATTTGCTCATTATCGTTGGTAATAAAGGCAAAATAATGGCAAGATCACATAAATTAGAAGATGTAAGAAATATTGGTATTGCTGCTCATATTGATGCAGGAAAAACAACAACAACAGAGCGTATACTGTTCTACACAGGTGTTGAACACAAAATTGGCGAAGTTCATGATGGTGCAGCTACTATGGACTGGATGGAACAAGAGCAAGAAAGAGGTATTACCATTACTTCAGCTGCAACTACATGTGAGTGGAATGGCAAGCAAATTAATATTATTGACACTCCTGGTCACGTTGATTTTACTATTGAAGTTGAACGTTCTATGCGCGTACTTGATGGTGCGGTATCTGTTTTTTGTGCTGTTGGTGGCGTTCAGCCTCAATCTGAAACGGTATGGAGACAAAGAACTCGATATGGTGTACCATCTATTATATTTGTAAATAAAATGGATAGAACAGGTGCTAATTTTTATGAAGTTGAGCGTCAAATTCGTGATCGTTTAAAAGGAAATCCTGTTCCTATACAGTTACCAATTGGTGCGGAAGATCAATTTGCAGGTATTGTTGACCTAGTGCAGATGAAAGCAATTGTATGGGATCAAGATGCTGCTATGGGATCAAACTACCATATTGAAGATATTCCAGAAAATTTACAGCAAAAAGCTAAAGAGTATCGCGAAAAAATGATTGAAGCTATTTCTGAAGTTGATGGTAATGAAGAGCTTATGGAGAAATTTCTTGAAGGTGAAGATCTCAGTGAAGCGGAGATAGTAGCTGGTATTAAAGCAGCAACTATTGGCATGCATATAGTTCCAATGACTGCTGGAACAGCATTTAAAAACAAAGGTGTTCAAACTTTACTTGATGCTGTTGTCGCATATCTTCCAGCGCCAACTGAAGTGCCTCAAATTACAGCTACTATGATGGATGATGAAACTGAAGAAGTTGTAGTTGAATCAACTGATGATGCTCCATTTGCAGCACTTGCTTTTAAGATTATGACAGATCCATTTGTTGGACAATTAACTTTTATTCGTGTGTATCGTGGTAGCTTAAAGTCAGGCTCGTATGTTCATAACTCTACTAAAGATAAAAAAGAGCGTATTGGTAGAATTATGAAGATGCATGCGATTAAGCGTGAAGAGATTAAAGAGATTTATGCTGGCGAAATAGGTGCTGTTGTTGGTTTAAAATATTCAACAACTGGTGATACTTTATGCGACCCAGCACAAAAAGTAGTACTAGAGCGTATGGATTTTCCAGAACCAGTTATTTCTGTTGCAGTTGAGCCAAAAACAAAAGCAGATCAAGAAAAAATGGGTGTAGCTTTATCAAAATTAGCAGCTGAGGATCCGTCATTTCGTGTTCATACTGATGAAGAGACAGGTCAAACCATTATTTCAGGCATGGGAGAACTTCATCTTGAAATTTTAGTAGATAGAATGAAGCGTGAATTTAGCGTTGAAGCTGAAGTTGGTGCGCCGCGAGTTTCTTATCGTGAAGCTATCAAAAAAGAGGTAAATCAAGAATATAAATATGCTAAACAATCTGGTGGACGTGGACAATTTGGTCATATCTTTTTGAACATTAAGCCTAGTGAAACTGGTGCAGGTTTTATATTTAAAAATGATATTAAAGGCGGAGTTATTCCTAAAGAATATATTCCAGCTGTTGAAAAAGGCATTAAAGAAGCTATGCAAGGAGGTGTGCTTGCTGGTTATCCTATGGAAGATATTGAAGTAGCTCTGTATGATGGTTCATATCATGAGGTTGATTCAAGTGAAATGGCATTTAAAATAGCTGCTTCCATAGGCTTTAAAGAAGGTTGCAAAAAAGCAGGTGCTACAATACTTGAGCCTTTAATGAAAGTTGAGGTTGAAGTTCCCGAAAATTATATGGGTGATGTAATTGGTGACCTTAATCGTCGTCGTGGACAGGTAAACAACATGGGCGATAGAGCTGGAAATAAAATTATAGATGCCTTTGTTCCACTTTCAGAAATGTTTGGCTATTCAACTGATTTGCGTTCAGCAACTCAAGGTCGTGCAACTTATTCTATGGAATTTGATCATTATGAAGAAGTTCCTAAAAATGTTTCAGAAGAGATTATTAAAAAACGTAATGGCTAACTCTTTACATGTAAATAAAATATAGGGTTTTTAACCTTGTATTTTATTGCCAAAGTGTGTAGCATTAGCAATTAAAACTCCCTCTATTAGTTTATCAAGATCACCGTCTAAAATAGCAGTTACATTAGAAAATGTTTCATTACTTCTTGTGTCTTTTATTTGTTGGTATGGCTGTAAAACATAAGAGCGTATTTGATGACCCCAACCTATTTCACTCTTTTGTACACTATCTTCTTTAGCTTTTTGTTTTGCTAGCTCATATTTATAAAGTCTTGATTTTAACATTTTCATAGCTGTTGCTTTATTTTTATGTTGACTTCTGTCGTTTTGACATTGAACAACTATGTTTGTTGCTAAATGAGTTATTCTAATAGCTGATTCAGTTTTATTTACATGCTGTCCTCCAGCACCAGAAGATCTATATGTATCAATTCTAATATCTTTATCCTCTATTTGTATATCAATATCGTCATCAATTTCAGGAGATATCAAAACAGAAGAAAAAGAAGTGTGTCTTTTCGCGTTTGAATCAAATGGGGATATTCTAACTAATCTATGAATTCCATTTTCAACTTTTAGATATCCATAAGCATTTTCACCAGATATTAAAATAGAAGCATCTTTAATACCTGCTTCATCGCCATTTTGATAATCTAGCATTTGTATTTTAAAATTATGACGTTCAGCCCATCTTGTATACATGCGAAGAAGCATTGATGCCCAATCTTGAGACTCTGTACCACCAGCTCCTGGATGAATGGTAACAATTGCATTGTTTATATCCGTTTTTTCGCTGAGTAAAAGATCTATCTCGATTTTGCTAACATAACGTTGTAAATTATTAGAATCTAAAAAAAGCTCTTGTAAGCTTTCTTCATCATTATCTATTTTTGCCATTTCATAAAGCTCACTTGCATCATTTAGTGTTTCAAGCGTCCGATTATATTTTTGTAGCTTTCTTTGAAGTATTGTTTTTTCTTTTGATATTTTTGTTGTATTAGTTATATCTGTCCAAAATTCTTGAGTATTTTCCATATCCTCAATCTCATCAAGTCGTATTTGTATCTTGTCTGGTTTAATAACATCTGTAATATTATTCATTTTTATTTGCAGAGTTTTTAATAGTTCTGTGTATTCATAATTATCCATAAAAATTGACCCTTAGTATTGTATAATTGCGATTATATATAATGGAGGCTTAAATATGACAGTTTTTAACTCAATTTCATCATTACAAGAACAATTAAAAAAAGATTATAATAAAACTATTGGTTTTGTTGCAACAATGGGTGCACTTCATTATGGACACGTTAAACTGATTAATCAAGCAAGAGAAGAAAATGAGATTGTTATCGTATCAATTTTTATAAATCCAACACAATTTTTAACACATGAGGATTTTGATAAATACCCAAAAGAGGAGAAGGCTGACAAAAAAATTTGCCAAGTAGCAAATGTTGATTATCTATTTATGCCACAAAAAGAGGATCTTTTTAAAGAAGATGAGATAAAAATAGTTGCCCCAAGTGTTAGAGGATATATTTTAGAGGGCGCCTCGAGGCCTGGGCATTTTGATGGGGTTTTAACAGTTGTTATGAAACTCTTAAATATCATACATCCAACTAATGCCTATTTTGGTAAAAAAGATGCACAACAACTCTACCTAATCTTGCTTATGATAAAACAGATGTTTATGGATATAAATATTATAGCAGTTGATACGATTAGAGATATTGATGGCTTAGCACAAAGTAGTAGAAATAGGTATTTATCAAAAGAGCAAAAAATACAAGCCTTAAAGATTCCAACCGCTTTGCGTAATGCCACCAATCTAATCTCTTTACATGTAAAAGATTGCAAAAAGATTATTAAAACTATGGAGAAAACTTTAGAGCCATTAGAAATTGTGTATATTGCTATAGTTAATAGAGAGTTTAAAGCACTAAAAGAGATAGAATATTTAAATACAATTATTTTAGTAGAAGTGTTAGTTGGAGGAGTTAGACTTCTTGATAATATCTGGTTTTAACCCAGATTATGCAATAGAGATTTTTAAAATTAAGGGACGTTTAGTGAAAGTTGAGCGTGTAAAGCTAACTGTGTAAACCAACCTTTTATTCCTAAATCACTTAG
>CAYYRS010000005.1:0-109891 GCA_964474335.1 uncultured Campylobacterales bacterium | reverse complement strand
TTGTGGAGGGGAATTATAGGAGAATTTTTGGTTAATGTCAAGGGGTGGGATGAGATTTACATCGCATCTTCTCCGAAACGTTTTTTGTAATACTTAATAATGCCCATTTTTACTACGTCATTAAAGACAAACCACACAAAAGCATAGATCCAAATATATATAGCCCATTCCCAACCAATTGCGGTCATTACATGTAAACCATAAATTCCGGCTAACGTTCCGCCAAGTGCAGTAAGAAATGATGCGCCTAATAGTTGCCAAGATGGCCATGCTTGTTTAAAAAACCAGTCTGAAATTCTTGTATTAAAAATTGTATAATGACCAGCGATAATTAAATTTATAAAAAATGCTGTTTGCACAAAGCCTAAATAAGATTTAGCATCTGACACATTCACACCAACTGGGAGAGATGGAAAAAAATTAGAATTTGGATGCACTTTTACATATACCATGACAATATAAAATAATGTAAATGAGCTAAGAACTCCTGCAACACCCAACCAACTTGATAACACAAATACACTTTTCATACTCCATCTAACAGGTTTTTCTCGAACCTTTGTATGATCATAAGCAATTGCCATAATTGGAATATCATTTAAAAGTGCCAATAAAATAATCATGATTGCCGTAATTGGATAAAAGTTAAAAATTACAATCGCCAAGGTGATAAAGAATATAATCCTTATAGTTTCCGTTATTCTATAAATTACATAACTTTTCATTCTCTCAAATACTATACGAGCCTGTTCAATAGTATCAACTATAACAGTGAGCCCTGGTGCCATTAAAACAATATCAGCAGCAGCGCGTGCCGCATCAGTTGCTCCACTAACTGCTATACCGCAATCTGCTTTTTTAAGAGCTGGCGCATCATTTACACCATCTCCTGTCATACCGACTATATGATTTGCTTTTTGAAGCTTATCTACGATGAAATACTTGTCTTCTGGAAAAACTTGAGCAAATCCATTAGCTCTTTCGATAACTTTAACAATGTCTGATTCATGTTGCTTGACACTGCCTTTTGGAAGTGATTTAGAGTCTAGTTCTTTTTGAACACTAGATATTACATTATTTACTTCTTTGTTTAATTCATCTTCTTTTATATCTGTTTGTGTAGTCTTGATAATAGCACGCGATATAATTTCTGAAAGAAAGAGATACTCTTTAATACTTTCACCTCGTAACTGTTTAATATTTTCTATATCATCACCAATATTTAAAATACCAGAGATATATTTTGCAACTGATATATTATCGCCTGTAACCATCTTAACAGATACATGTTTGGCATTTGCTTCTGCAATCGCCTGTTTTGAATCTTCACGAGGAGGGTCAAATAAAGGGATAAGTCCTACAAAATGGTATCTGTCCTCATCCTCATTTTTAAATCCAACACCAAGTGCCCTAAAACCTTTTTGTGCAAATATTTCAACTTGCTTATATACTAATTTCTTATCAAATTCTTTATCATCACACTCTTCAATAATAACTTGTGGAGCACCTTTTGCATATGCCATATTATCTGTAAAAATACCTTTTGTTTGTTTATGTACAGGATCAAAAGGGATAAATTTTTTCATTTTTGCTTGTGAAAATGTATCATTTAGATTGTGTTCATCAAGATAATTAAAAATTGGTACTTCAATTGGATCTTCATTTTCTTTTTTACTCGCATAAGCACCATAAAGCATCAAATCATCTGCAGTATATCCCTTGGCTAAATATGGCTCAGCTAAACTCATCTTGTTTTGTGTTAATGTACCAGTTTTATCAGAACATAAAATATCCATACCAGCTGCTTCTTCAATAGCTGCAAGTCTCGTAACAATTGCTTCTTTACTTGCCAAAACTCTTGCTCCTAATGCCATAGTAACAGTAAGAACTGCTGGCATAGCAACTGGGATAGCAGCGATTGTTAAAATAAGTGCAAAAACTAATAAATCTAAAATAGGTTCATGCCTTAGCACTCCATGAAAAATAATAATGCCAACAAGTATTAAGCTAATAATAATTAAAAAATCGCCTACTCTCATGACCATTTGCTGAAAATGTCCATGTTGCTCTCTTTGCGCTTTTGCAACTAAATCAACAGTCTTGCCAAAATAGGTATTTAATGCTGTTGCGGTAACACGTGCTAGCATCTCACCTTGTTTTATGATTGCATTAGCGTATAACGTTTCACCTGTTTGTTTAATTACTGGTAATGATTCACCAGTCAGTGCTGCTTGGTCAACTTGTAAAAAATCACCACCACCCAAAAGTATACAATCAGCTGGAACAATATCACCAATTTTAATTTTTATAATATCATCAGGAACTATTTCTTTTGCATCAATATTTTGCCATTTTGAATCTCTTAACACTAAAGCTTTTCTTGCTAATTTTTTCTTTAAAACAGAAATTGCACTGAGTGCTTTTGATTCTTGAAAAAAATCAACAAAAGCATTTATAAGTAACATTAATAAAATAACTGAAAAATCTTCCCATTTTTTAGCAATAGCAGATAAAATAACTGCCACCTCTATCATCCATGGGATTGGTCCCCAAAATTTCTTAAATAATCGATGAATCCAAGTTTCCTCTTGTTCAACAATTTCATTGTAACCAAATTTTTTAAGCCTCTCTTGGGCATCTTCTTGACTAAGTCCAGTTAAAGAATCTATATCTATATCTTTGGTCTGTTTTATTGTACTTAATATTTTTTTTGAAGATATATTATTTTCTACATTACTAGGCATATACTCTCCCTTAAATTTGTTTATAATTTTAACGCATATTAACTAAACAGACGGCAACAAGGGTAAATTATTCTTTAGAGGTACTTATGCGTTGCAAGATGGTTTCTACTACTGCTTTTGGATTTTTAGATTTATAAATAGGACGACCAACCACTATAAAATCTACCATAGCTACCTTTGCATATTTAATATCAGCTACTCTTTGTTGATCCGCGCCATCTTCACCAAATGGGCGAATGCCTGGCGTCAATGTTATAAAACTATCAGATATTAAATTTTTTATGCTTTTACTCTCAAAAACACTGCACACTACTCCATCCACTCCGCTTTTATAGGCATCAAGAGCAAATTGATCTACTTTTTGATTAATATCTTTACCATAAATATTTTTAAAATCATTATTATTAAAAGAGGTTAATGCTGTAACAGCTAAAACAATTGGTCGATTATTAAATTTTTGTAATCTTTGCATCACCGCTTGCATGGCTTTTGTTCCAGATGATGCATGAATATTAAACATATCTACATGTAATGATACGATTGATTCTGCTGTATCAGCCATCGTATTTGGAATATCGTATAATTTAAGATCTAAAAAAATTTTAAAATTAGGATTTATCTCCTTAATAGCTTTTAAAAATGCTTTACCATCACGAATATATGAACGAAATCCCACTTTTAGCCAAATATCATACTCTTTTAGCTCTTTTATGAGAGCTAAATTTTTATCCATGCTCGACATGTCTAATGCTACACACAATTTCATATAGTTATGCCTTAATTAAATTTGATATAGTTTCAACAATTGTTGGATCTTCTAGCGTTGATATATCTTGTGTAATTGTTTCATTTTTTGCGATAGATCGCAAAATACGCCTCATTATTTTTCCCGAGCGTGTTTTTGGAAGACCTGGAACAAAAATTATCTCATCGCATATTGCGATATTACCTATCTCCATTTTTATAGTATTATTAATAGTTTTTAACTCCTCAAGTTCATCAGCCACACCGCTATCTAGTTTTAGAACAACATAAGCAAAAATGCCCTCTCCTTTTACCTTGTGAGGTTTGCCCACTACCGCAACCTCAGCTACATTGTCATACTTTTGAATTGCAGCTTCTATCTCAGCTGTTCCAAGCCTATGTCCCGATACGTTAATAACATCATCTGTTCTACCAGTAACAGTTATATAACCATCATCATCGTACATGGCACCATCGCCTGTAAAATAAACTGGTTTGCCATCTTTTTTTACATCACAAAAATATGCTTTGATAAATCTTTCATCATCTCTCCAAATACCTCTAATCATAGCTGGCCATGGACGTGTTACACACAAAAATCCTTTTTCGCCAACGGCAACCCTTGTTCCTGCTTTATCTAAAATCTCAGCCATTATACCGGGTAATGCAAATGTCGCACAACCTGGCTTTATAGGCGTAGCACCTGGAAGTGGAGAGATAATATGTCCACCTGTTTCAGTTTGCCAATATGTATCTACAATAGGGCACTTACTATTACCAACAGTTTGATAATACCACATCCATGCAGATGGGTCTATTGGCTCGCCAACTGTACCTAAAATTTTTAAACTTGATAAATCATATTTTTTTGGTTCATCTTCTCCAATTTTATGTAAAACTCTTATGGCAGTTGGTGCTGTATAAAATTGGTTAATTTTATACTCTTCAACCATTTTCCATGGGCGTCCTGCATCAGGATATGTAGGCACACCTTCGAACATCACAGTTGTTGCACCAACAGATAACGGTCCATAAACAATGTAAGTATGTCCAGTTATCCAACCGATGTCTGCTGTACACCAATATGTATCATTTTCTTTAACATCAAAGACCCACTCCATAGTCATATGCGCCCAAAGAATATATCCAGCTTGGTTGTGTTGAACGCCTTTTGGCTTACCTGTTGAACCTGAAGTATATAATAAAAACAAGGGGTCTTCTGCATTCATGATTTCTGGTTCACATGCCGATGGTTCATTATCTATTAATTCATTATATGAATAATCACGTCCTTTTACCCAATTAATATCTTCATTATTTCTTTGTACAACCAAAACTTTTTCAACAGTTGTTTTATCTTTTAAGGCGTCATCAACAACAGGTTTTAACATATATGCTTTGCCTTTACGAAATGCACCATCTGCGGTAATTACTATCTTAGCTTCAGCATCAATAATACGCTCACGAAGAGCTTTATTAGAAAAGCCTCCAAATACAACCGAATGAATTGCTCCGATTCTAGCACATGCAAGCATCGCATATGCTGATTCTGGAATCATTGGCATGTAGATAATAACACGGTCGCCTTTTTTTACGTTAAACTGATTTTTTAATAAATTTGCAAACCTATTAACATTGTATGAAAGTTGTAGATATGTGATAATCTGTTGATCGCCACGATCACCCTCAAAAATAATAGCAGCTTTATTTTTACGTACACTCAAATGTCTATCGATACATTGCGTTGAAATATTTAACTGTCCGCCTTCAAACCACTTTACAAACGGAAAATTACTTTCATCTAGCACATTAGTAAATGGTTTTATCCAATCTATCTTTTCTTTTGCATATGAGCCCCAAAATTCCTCATAATTTTCAGTAGCTAACTCTTGTAACTCATGATATTCACACATATTTTTAATACGTGAAATTTTACTTAACTCCTTAGAGGGCTTAAAAATTTGTTTATTTGACATTTTCTGTGTCCTTAAATTAAAGTCATGTATTATAACAAAGATAAAATATTTTTTTGCTATACTTTTACAAATAATTATTGTGTTATAAGGATATTTTATGAAAAATATACCCAAGGGTAAATATAGCCCATATTCGAAAATAGATTTACCAGATAGAACCTGGCCTTCAAAAACTATCACAAAAGCACCAATATGGTGTAGTGTTGATCTTCGCGATGGTAACCAAGCACTTATCACACCTATGAATATGGAGAAAAAACTAAAATTATTTACACTTTTACTAAAAATTGGTTTTAAAAATATTGAAGTTGGTTTTCCATCAGCATCAAAAATAGAATTTGATTTTTTACGCCATTTAGTTGAAAAAAATTTAATACCAAATGATGTAACTATTCAAGTTTTAGTACAAGCTAGAGAGCATTTGATAAAAAAAACTTTTGAGGCATTAAAGGGTGTAAAAAAAACGATTGTTCATCTATATAACTCAACCTCAGTAGCACAAAGAAAAATAGTATTTAAAAAATCTCAAGAAGAAATAATTGCACTTGCACTAAATGGAGTTGATTTAATTAAAAAATATGCTGTGCAACATGATGGGGAGATTGTACTAGAATACTCTCCTGAAAGTTTTACAGGTACAGAGTTAGAATTTGCGGCAAAAATCTGTAATAAAGTTACAGCTAGATGGGGAATTGCAAAAGATAAACCAGTTATTATCAATCTTCCAGCTACTGTGGAAGCTGCAACACCAAATATTTATGCTGATCAAATTGAATGGATGAACAGGCATCTTGACAATCGCAAACATGTGTTAATATCGACACACACACATAATGACAGAGGTACGAGTGTGGCAGCGACAGAGTTGGCTCTTTTAGCAGATGCGAACAGAGTTGAGGGTACACTACTTAGTAATGGTGAGAGAACTGGAAATGTTGATATCATCACACTTGCGCTTAATATGACAACACAAGGTATAGATAGTAAACTTGACTTTTCAAATATTGATGAAGTTGTGCATGTGGTCGAACAATGCACTGAAATTGATACACACTGCAGACATCCTTATGTGGGTGAGCTTGTTTATACAGCTTTTTCAGGTTCACATCAAGATGCGATCAATAAAGGTCTTGCTTTTCAAAAACTAAAAAATACTTCACTATGGGAAGTACCATATTTGCCAATAGACCCAAAAGATGTTGGTCGAACTTATGAAGGTATCATAAGAATTAATTCACAATCAGGTAAAGGTGGTGTAGCTTATATCTTAGAGCATAAATTTGGGTACCATTTACCAAAAAAAATGCATCCTGAATTTGGAAGAATTGTACAAAATTTTACAGATAAAACGGGCAAAGAATTAGATGATTATGAGATTTTAAATCTTTTTAACAACACTTATCTTAATATTAAAGATGGTGTAGAGCTAATAGATTTTAAAACAAGTAGTTTAAAAGCTAAAGATAATAGTGTGTGGTGTGAAATAATTTATACCTGCCATAATAAAAAAATCACCTCCCAAGGTGAGGGAAATGGCCCTATTAATGCATGCAAAAAGGCACTTTGCAAAGAGTGTAAATATGACTTTTTTATAAAATCATATTCTGAACATTCTCATGGAGAGCAAAGTTCAGCAGACGCAGTGGCATATATCGAAGTTGAAACTACTAATTTAAAATCATTTTTTGGTGTTGGAGTTGATAGCGATATCACTATTGCATCTATAAAGGCTCTCTTTTCAGCGCTAAATAGGGCTTTTGATTAAAAAAGAAGCTTATCTTCTTGCTTGATGTCACTTTGTGATTTTGGAGGTTTTGAAATATTGCTGAAATATTCCATTTTACCTCTTACTTTTACTTTAATAATGCCACTTGGCTGAATAAACCGCCTTTGTATTTGAGGATAATCTTTGATTAATTTTTGATAAAAATAATGAAATGCTGGTGCTGATACACGTCCACCAGTTTCACCTTTATACATTGGAGTATTGTTGTTGTTTCCAAACCAAACAACTGTTTCAATAGTTGGCGAATACCCAGCAAACCAACCATCTACATCATTATTTGTTGTACCTGTTTTACCAGCTAACTGTATCCCTTTAGTATAAGCGTATCCACCTGTTCCATATCTAATGACATCTTCTAAAATTGTAGTCATAATAAAAGTCTGTTGAGATGAAGTTATATATCTTTTTTTAGCTTGATTTTGATAGATTATTTCCCCATTTTTTGTAATTTTTGTAATTAAAATTGGCGTAGTTTGAATACCATGATTTGCGAAAGAGGTATAATATTGTGCTAATTGCAAAGGCGTTAATGTGATAGAACCTAATGCTAAGGTTAGATTATTTGGGATATTTTTAATACCAAAACTCTTTAAATGTTCTATCATGGTGTGCAAGCCTATCTGCATAACGAGATTAATTGTTGCTAGATTTTTGGAATTTATCAGTGCATCACGTAAAGTTATAAGTCCTTTGTAGTTTCGTTCATAATTTTCAGGTTGCCATTTTATCTCTTTACCCTTTTTATCATAAGAATAGCTTCTTGCGACATCTGGCAGTAGTGAGGCTCCAGAGTATCCTAAGTCGATAGCAGTTTGATAGATAAATGGTTTAAACGCAGAGCCTGGTTGTCTTTTTGCCATAGTTGCCCTATTAAATGGACTTTGTTTATAATTAATGCCTCCAACAAGAGCTAAAATATGACCATTTTTTGGGTTTAAACTAATTAAAGCACCATTTAATTGTGATGTATTTGTATCATTAGAATCAAGTTTTCTTTGTAGTCTTCTTAAGGTTCTATGATATCCAAGTAAAAGTGCCTGACGTCCATTTTGTTGAAGTTTTAGATTGATGGTAGTATATATCTTATATCCACCTGTTTGAATATCAGGAATTTGACCTTTAAGACGTCTAAGCACTTCATCAACTACATAAGGTGCTCTATTTTGTGTGAGAGATGTATTATAAACCTTTGGTTCTGCACTTAGTGCTTTTATATACATGGGCTTACTTATCCATCCTAAAGAATACATTCTTTGTATTACATGATTGGCACGTGCTAGTGAAATTTGATAATTTTTTGTTGGTGCGAAAAAACTTGGTGCTTGTGGAAGACCTGCCAAAATCGCAAACTCTTTTAAACTTAATTCATCTAAATTTTTATGAAAATACCCTTGTGCTGCGGTTTTTATACCATAATATCCATGTCCTAAATATACCTGATTTAGATATCTCTCAAGTATTTGATCTTTTGTTAATTTTGTTTCAAGTAAAAGTGCATATATAATGCCATGGATTTTTCTTGAGATAGTTTTTTTAGGAGTTAATAATACATTTTTTATAAGCTGTTGGGTGAGTGTACTAGCTCCTTCAACTATTCTTCGAGCTTTTATATCTTTGATTAAAGCTCTAAACATGGCATCAATATTAATACCTGGATTTTCAAAAAATGTTGTATCTTCAGTTGCTACAATTGCTTCTATCATGCGTGCTGGGATACGCGCAAATGGAACATAAAATCTATCTTGTTTTTTAAAAATATTTGCTATTTTGTTATCATTTGTATCGTAGATAGTGCTAGTTAGTGATGGATTATAATTTATAAGTTTTTTAAGATTATAGTTAAAAGAGATTGCATAATATCCAACTATTAAAATAGGTGTCATAATAAAAACTATAATTAAAAAGAGGATGGTTTTTTTCATTTTCTAAATTCCCTGCTCGAAAAATTTGATTCAATTAACTTTTTTGTATAGAGCTTTTGTGGATTATTTAACACATCTGTCATTTTACCAGTTTCAACAACTAATCCATCACAAATAACACAAATATCTTCGCATAAAAGTTTAGCAGAATTTATATCATGAGTTACAAATAAAATTTTAAATTTCATCTTTTGTTGTAAAACAATTAATAGATTAAGAATTTTTAGCCTTGCACCTGGGTCTAATGCCGTTGTAGGTTCATCAAGTAAAAGAATTTTTGGATTGCTACTAAGAGATATAGCAATAATTATACGCTGAAGTTGTCCACCTGATAACTCTGAGGGATATCTATTTAATAGGTTAATATCTAAATCAATAGCTTGAAATAATTTTTTTACATGCAAAGAAGGGATAAAAAACTGACTTTTTATTTTAGTAAGAGGAGAGAGTGCCGTAAATGGATTTTGAGGAACAAAACCGATAGTTTTTCCAGCAATCAAATCAAAATCACTCTTTACATGTAATGTTAATTTCATATCGCTACTTAGCATGTTAAGCAGTGCCTTAATGGTTAAACTTTTTCCGCTTCCACTTTGTCCTACAAGTGCTAATGACGAGGTGATTTGAAACTTTATATCTACTAAAGTTTTATTTTTATGTATAATTTGGAGTTTAGAGATTTTCATCTATTGCTTTTTTTATTTTTTTACATAAACATTTAAACTCATCTGCATTTTGCTCTAGTCTTGCGATAGCACGGATTATTGCTCGATCTACTGTTGGTTTTTTGATCATGCCTATTTCATAACCTTGATTATACAAGCTATCTCTAATTGCCAAAACTTTTTTATTATCATTAATTATTATAGAAATAATGAGTGATGATGTATCTATGTGTAAAATATCTTTTATAATTTTTTGTCGTAATTTAATTTCATGTTTTAATTTATCTTTATGCTTTAAGATATATTTTAAACTATTATGCGCAAGAAGCGTATCATATAATGACAATGAGGTTGCATAAATAATGGGTTTAGCTCTATTAATAAGATAATCTATAATGTGCGAAGATGCTAAAATATATGCTCCAAAACTACCATAAGCCTTTCCAAGTGTTCCCATTTTGATATGATTTTTTTTGATTTTTATATTAAAATAATCATAAACGCCCATTAAATTTTTACCAATAATTCCACTACTATGAGCTTCATCAACAATTAAAATAGCTTCTTGATTATCACAAACTTTAAAAATTTTCTTATTTAATAAATCGCCACTCATAGAATAGATGCCCTCAACTGCTACTATCTTTCTTTTTGCCTGCGAAGTTGCCAACAATTGTTTTAGCTCATCTGCATTATTATGTTTAAAAACCTTTACATGTAAGCCATTTAATCTACTAGCTAACACTCCTGAGGCATGAAATTTTTCATCCATAAATAAAGTATCTGTTTTTCTAACTAAACTCTCAATTAATGCAATATTTGCATTAAATCCACTACCTAAGACCACTCCATCTTCAAAACCATTAACACTACACAATAGTTTTTCAAAATCTTTATGGATTTGATGATAGCCATTTATCAAAAGTGAAGCTTTTGAGCTGTGTGCTGGATTTTTTGATATGCCTTTGCATGTAAAAGCATGAAGCTTGCGTTTTGTAGATAAACCAAGATAATCATTTGAAGCAAAATCTTTAATATTATAATCTACCACTCTGCGAGTTCTATAACGATCTGATTTTTTAAGTGCTTGCAGTTCATTTGAGTAATAATTCATAGGCGTATTATATCTAAGTAAGAAAAGAAAGTGTATAATTACTAAGCCTAAAAGGTGCGAACAATCGTATGTAAGGGGTTCTACATATTCATAAAATGAATTACGTAGTGATTTTTGTGTGCTGGTGATATCGCTTGAAGTATGTTTACTCTGCTGAGATATTGCTACCTAAAAAAATTCTCGCTTCATTATTATTAGGCTTTGAGAACCAAAGCTAAGTACGAGACGGCCTTTTGGGTACTTTTTAATACCCTAATCTAATTTATCTTTTTAGAGGTGTTCATAAATTAAATTAGGGATTTACATGCAAGGGATATTGATGGATATTTTAGTTATTGGAAGTGGAGGACGTGAATATTCCATTGGACGTGCATTAAGTAATGATGCAAAAGTAAATCGGCTATATTTTGCTCCTGGAAATGGAGCTACTGAAGTTTTTGGAAAAAATATCTCTATAACAGATTATCAAAAATTAGCTGATTTTGTAAAACAAAATAATATTGACTTAACAATTGTCGGCCCTGAAGTTCCTTTAGTTGAGGGCATTGTTGATATTTTTAAACAAAACAATTTAACAATTTTTGGACCAAGCAAAGCAGCCGCACAGCTTGAAGGCTCCAAAGTTTATATGAAAAACTTTTTAGCAAAATATAATATTGCTACAGCTCGTTTTATTCAAACACAAAATCAAACAGAAGCATTTAAGTTTATAGATACACTAAATGCACCAATTGTAGTAAAAGCAGATGGACTTTGTGCTGGAAAAGGCGTCATTATTGCCAAGTCTAAAGATGAAGCAAAAACAGCTACCTCAGAGATGTTAAGCGGTAAAAGTTTTGGTGAGGCTGGCAAAAAGATTATCATTGAAGAGTTTTTAGATGGTTATGAACTCTCAATGTTTGCAATTTGTGATGGAGATAATTATATTTTATTGCCAGCTGCACAAGACCATAAGCGTTTACTAGATAACGATATGGGTCCAAATACCGGAGGTATGGGTGCGTATGCGCCAACGCCTTTAGTGGATGATGAGATTTATAAAAAAGTAAAAGAACATATTATTCGCCCAACATTAAATGGCATGAAAAAAGAAAATGCACCATTTTGTGGAGTATTATTTATTGGTTTGATGATAGTAAATGGTGAGCCTATCACTTTAGAATTTAATGTACGTTTTGGTGACCCTGAATGTGAAATTTTAATGCCGCTTATGAAAACACCTGCGAGTGAGCTTTTTTATAAAGCTGCTACTAATAAATTACATACATTAAAAGTTAAATTTGAAGATAAATATGCTGTTGGAGTAGTTATGACAAGTAAAAACTATCCATATTTGAGCTCAACACCTGCTGAGATTATTATAGATAAGATAATTCATAAAGAGATAGCCGATAACACACATATTTCTTATGCGGGAGTAAAAAAAGAAGATGGCATTTTATATGCAACTGGTGGTCGCGTTTTAGTCTGTATTGGTTTAGGAGAATCTGTAAAACAAGCACGAGATAGGGCTTATCTATTATGCGGACAAGTTCATTTTGTAGGTAAAAAATTTCGTACAGATATAGCTTATCAAGCATTGTAGAAATTTTTTATGAATAAAGAGATTGAAAATTTATTAAATCAAGAACAGTTAACTCTAGCTCCAATTGCCAAAAGATTTATAGCTTTTGTGATAGATAATTTTTTAATTTCTATCATTTTTGTTATCATTATTTGGAATCATTTTGTAAAAGCTACCACTACGCAAGAGATGATAAATGTTACAGATTCTTTTATTTTAGAATATTTTGCACTAAAAATCATCTATCAAACTATATTTGTATATATATATGGTGCTAGTATTGGTAAAATAATTATGAAAATTAGAATAATTGAGATAAAAACCCTACAAAAACCATCATTTTTATCCTCTTTAAATAGAGCAGTTTTTAGAATAATTAGCGAAATAATTTTTTATCTTGGCTTTTTATGGGGTGTTCTTAATCCGACTAGACAAACATGGCATGATACAACGGCAAAAACATTGGTGATAGATGCGTAAAATATGGTTTTTACTGTTAATTTTTAGCGTAACTATATTTGCATCACAAAAAGTACAAATTTATGCAAGTAAAATGAATACACACAATACTATAGTAAGAGCTAGCGGTGGTGTTGTTGTTTTATACAAAGATTACTATCTAACATCAGATGATGCAATATACAATCGTCAAAATAAAATTTTACAACTTTTTGGACATGTAAGAGCAACCAAAGGTAGCAATTATCAACTACTTGGAAATTATGCAAAATTAGATTTAGCCAATAAAGAAAAAGAGTTTGAGCCTCTCTTTATGTTAGAAGAAAAATCAAATCTCTGGATGAGCGCTGGTAAAGGAGAGATGAAAAATAATGATTTAGATATTAAAACTGGTCTTCTCTCTGGATGCAATCCCATAAATCCATTATGGAAAATAGCTTTTTCATCATCATCTTATAACGCAAAAAGTAAATGGATAAATCTATTTAATGCACGTTTATACCTTTATAATATTCCTGTTTTTTACACACCATATTTTGGCTATTCGTTAAGTACAAAAAGACGCTCTGGTTTACTTATTCCATCATTTGGCGTATCCTCTGATGAAGGTTTTTATTATCAACAACCAATTTATGTCGCAATTAACAACTGGTGGGATATGGAACTTAGACCACAAATTAGGACATCGCGTGGTGTTGGAATATACACTACTTTTAGATTTGTAGATTCTGCCACTTCAAGGGGTCAATTTACAACAGGCTATTTTAAAGAGCAAAATGGATATGCAAATATTCACAAATTAGCTCATAAAAGTCATTATGGATATCGTTTAAAATATCATAATACTGATTTTATTAATACTTGGTTTGGTACTAATTTAAAGGGTCAGTCAGGTCTGTATGCAGATATTGATTGGATGAATGATGTTGATTTCATCAACCTTGCTAATAATAATACATTTCAAAATATTACATCAAATCAAATACTTTCACAAATTAATATGTTTTATAATACCAATAAAAATTATTTTGGTTCATATTTTCGTTACTATCTTGATCTTTCAAAAGAAAATAATTCAGCAACATTACAAAATCTACCAACGCTTCAATATCATCATTATTTAACAACATTTTTAAAAAATCATGTACTATATAGTTTAGACATACAAAGTAAACATTTATACCGTCAATTAGGCAAAAATTCGCTGCAAACTACTTTCGATGTACCTCTAACTCTACAAACTTCTTTATTTAATCAATATCTAAATCTAAGTTATACTTCACAGTTTTTTGGTCAACATGCAACATTTAGCTCAACTACCAACAAAACTTCTGGCGTAAATCCTTCGATTTATCAAGATGGATTGCGGTATGGACAATATAATGTTTTTAATATTAATACTGCATTAACAAAAGCATACAAAACAGTAACACACACCATAGCACTTGGCGCAACATATACAGATGTTGGTAATGCACAAAATAGTGGATTTTATAATAAAGTTCAAAATGAATGCACTATAAATCCGACTTCTCCTGATTGTTTATTTTATAATGTTACAAAATTAGTAGATTCTTTGCAGTTAAATGTAACCCAATATCTTTTTGATAAATATTCAAAACAATTTCTATATGATAGAACATCTCAACAAATTATTTACAAACATAGTGGTCAAGAGTTGGGTGATTTAGAAAATGAGATAAACTATAACTTTACAAAAAATATTGATTTTTATAATGATACTTTTTATAATCACAAAAAAAATCTATTTTCAAAAAGTTTTAGTACGCTTAGTTATCATAATACAAAAGTATCTGCAGCAGTTTCATATCTTTACAAAGATAGTTTTATAGACACAACCTCAACTACTCCAAGAGATACAAAATATCTAACTTCTAGTGCTAGCTACATTTATAATAGTCACTATAGGTATTTTATTAGTATGAATTATGATTTAGTAGCAGGTCTTAAAAAAAGTGATCAAATTGGCTTTTTATATAATAAAAGATGTTGGACATTTGGACTAAGATATGTAGAAAACATACGACCTGTGCTTTCTTCTAATGGAAGATCATCAAATATAGATGATAGATATATCTTTTTAACAGTTATTTTAAAACCAATTGGTGGTTCACAGTTTAATTACAGACTTCCTCAAGCATCCACCAGTAACTAAGTAAAAATGGATATAATAAGATAAAATCTTTAGGAGAAACAATTGAAATATGATACTAATATAAAATTAACAAATAAACAAGAGAGTTACTCTTTTACACAAGTGGCACGCCAAGCAAACGGAGCAGTACTATTAAAAAGCCATGATGCTGTTTTACTCGCAACTATTGTAGTTGATGAAACTCAAATAGTAGAAGATGATTTTTTACCATTAACTGTTCAATATATTGAAAAAAGCTATGCGGCTGGTAAAATTCCTGGAGGATTTTTTAAACGTGAAAGTAAGCCTAGCGATTTTGAAACATTAACCTCTCGTATTATAGACAGATCGTTACGCCCAATCTTCCCTAAAGGCTTTGGCTACCAAACACAAATTACCGTTATGGTACTTAGTGCTGATAAAGATTCTGATCTTCAAGTTCTTGCTTTAAATGCCGCATCAGCTGCATTATTTGTATCAGATATTGATATCAGTCAGCCAGTCAGTGCTCTAAGGATTGCAAAAATTGATGATAAAATTATATTTAATCCGACAATGAGTGAGTTGAGTAATTCCACATTAGATCTTTTTTTATCTGGTACAAAAGATGATATTTTAATGATAGAGATGTGTGCTATTGGTTCTACACAAATATTATCATCTCCTATGATAGACCCTTTGCTTGATCCAGCATTACTAACACAAGATATGCAGATACATAAATCAAATATTATATCTGAAGATGAATTGATAAAAATTATAGCACAAGCTCAAGACATATTAAAAGATGCAAATATACTTTATCTTCAAGAATTTAAGCCATTTTGTAAAGAGATTTATCCATTAGAATTAAAAAGCCACATTGTAGATGAAGAGATGGTTTTTTATATCTCAACTAATCATCTAGAAGATATAAAAACGGCGATTAAACAAATGGCAAAAAGCGAACGTTCAACAGCTCTTAGAAAGTTGCGTAAAAAAATTATGCTAAATAAACCAGATTGGTGTGAATTACTGCTAAAAAATGCTATAGCAAGCGTTAAAACTGATGTCGTAAGGGGCATGATACTAAAAGATGGCATACGAGCTGATGGCAGAGCATTAAATGAAATTCGTCCAATTACAATTCTTACAAATATATTACCATCTGCGCACTCTTCGTGCCTTTTTACGAGGGGGCAGACACAAGCTTTAGTAGCACTAACAGTAGGCGGATCTAAAGATGCTCAAATGTATGAAAATCTCACAGATGACGGAACAAAAAACGAATCATTTATGGTGCATTATAATTTTCCAGGCTTTGCTGTCGGTGAAGCATCATCAATAGGCGCACCAAGACGTAGAGAATTGGGTCATGGTAATTTAGCAAAACGAGCATTAGAACCAATTATTGATTTAAATGGAGAAACTATACGTTTAGTCTCTGAAATATTAGAGTCTAATGGTTCATCATCAATGGCTACAGTTTGCGGAGGCTATATGGCTCTTCGTGCAGCAAATATTAAAACATCAGATACCATTGCTGGCATTGCCATGGGTATGGTAGGTGAACATGACAAACATTTTATTTTAAGTGATATTATGGGTCTTGAAGATCATGATGGTGATATGGATTTTAAAGTAACTGGTTCAAAAAATGGTATTACTGCTATGCAAATGGATATAAAACTAGGTGGTGTTAGCTTAAAAATATTAAAAAAAGCACTCTATCAGGCAAAAGAGGGACGTTCTCATATTATAGACATCATGGATGAGGCGGTAAAAGCGATAGAATTTAATGATGGAGTATTACCAGTTAGCCATATTTTTCATATTGATCCTGGTATTATAGGTAGCATTATAGGACAAGCCGGTAAAACAATACGTGAAATTATAGAAAAATTTGAGATAGCGATTGATATAGATAAAAAAAGTGGCAAAGTCAAATTATCAGGTACAGATGCCTCAAAAATAGATAAAGCAAAAGAACATATTAATACTATTGCATCATCAGCAAAACAAAATAAAGTTGAATACAAAATAGGCGATATTGTTGATGGTACGGTTAAAAAAATTGTTGATTTTGGTGCATTTATTGAGATTCCAGGTGGAGTTGATGGACTTTTACATATTTCAAAACTATCTAATGATGCTAATACAAGAGTTGATAAGGTATCAGATGTATTAAACGAAGGTGATAAAGTTAAGGTACAAATTCTAGAATTTAAGGGCAATAAGATTGGTCTTGGTTTAGCTAAAAAGTAGTACTGCTATGAGAACTGCTTTTAGAAATTATTGGCCTTACATAAAAGGCTATAAATTAAAATTTTTCTTTATTTTTATAGGTATTATTATGACTGTTAGTGCGACAGCAGCGACAGCGTACATAATGAAACCCATGATAGATAAAATGTTTATTAAGCATGACACAAGCATGCTTATTATCATTCCAATAAGCCTGATAGTGATTTATATCACAAAAGGGCTAGGACGTTATATACAAAGTGTCTTTATCGATTATGTTGGGCTTCATATCATTACAAAGCTTCGTATTAGACTTCTAAAAAAAATACTTTTTTTAGACATGTCTTATCTTTCTTCAAATCGTAGTGGAGAGATGATATCTCGCATAACAAACGACATAAATAGAGTTCAGTATTTTGTATCTTCAATGTTACCAGAATTTGTACGTGAACTTATGACTGTCATTGCTCTTATTGGATATGTAATTTACCTAAATGCCACATTGGCATTTTTTGCTTTGATTGTACTTCCTTTAGTTATCGTACCAATTATTCTAATTGCAAAACGTTTAAAAAAACTTTCACATCGCTTACAGGAAAAAAATGCCGATATCGTAACGCGACTTAGCGAAGTTTTTAATAATACTGAAATGATTAAATTAAATGCAACTGAACCTTATGAAGTTGAACGTTTCAATAAAGAAAATTGGCATTTTTTTGGCATTAACATGAAAGCTGTTTACATAGGACAATTATCTTCTCCAATACTGGAAATTGTGGCTGCTGTTGGTCTTGCTATGGTAATTTATATGGGTGGAAAACAGGTCTATCAAGGAGATATGAGTGTTGGCGGATTTACCTCATTTTTAACTGCTGTCGGACTTGTTTTTCAACCAGCGCGCGGACTTGGCATCATCTATGCAAAAATGCAAGATGCTATAGCTGCTAGTGAACGTATTTTCGATGTAATTGGGCTACAAAACCATGTCAAAGATGGTAATATAATTTTACATAAACAGATACAAAGTATCTCGTTTTCACATGTAAATCTTCATTATGGCAACAAGCTAGCATTAAATAATATCACATTTAGCATGCAACGACCTCATCACATAGCTTTTGTTGGAAATAGCGGAGGAGGTAAAAGTTCAGTCATCAATGCACTTGTACGTTTTTATGATTTAAGTAGCGGCGAGATAAAAGTTAATAATATAGCATTACAAAATTATAATTTACATAGCTTAAGAGAAAAGATAGCTGTGGTTTCACAACGCGTTTACATTTTACAAGATACTTTAGCACAAAACGTAGCTTATGGACACAAAATGGATGAACAAAAAGTCATTGATGCATTAAAAAAAGCTGATGCTTTAAAGTTTGTAAAAGAGTTTAAAGATGGAATTCATACTAAAATGGACGAATCTGGTGCAAATTTATCAGGTGGTCAAAGACAACGAATTGCAATAGCTCGTGCTATATACAAAGATGCGTCTGTTTTGATACTAGATGAAGCTTCAAGTGCATTAGATAATGAAAGTGAAAAACGAATCTTAAAAACATTTGAAGAGTATGCAAAAGATAAAATAACAATAACTATAGCACATCGTTTAAGCACAATAGAAAATGCTGATAAGATTTTTGTATTTCAAGGTGGCAAGATTGTAGCAAATGGTTCACACAAAGAGCTATTAACATCATCAAAAGAGTATCAACGACTCCGCAATAGCACAAAAGTAGGTTAAAGCATGTCCTCTTTTCCACTACATTCCAAAATTCGTAGAATTCTACAAAGGTTATTTAATAATTTCATTGGTCTATTTTATAAAACAAAATTTAAAAAAGAATTTATAAACAAAAATGAAATAAGCTCTATCTTAGTAATTAGAATTAATTATCGCATTGGCAATACCTTGTTTATAACACCATTAATTAGAGCCCTACAAAAAGAGATACCAACTGTGAAGATAGATATATTACTTGGAGCTGGATTTACAAAAACTTTATTTGATGGCTTTACTAACGTAGATACTGTTTATGATTTTCCAAGAAAGCTCTTAAAAAATCCACTATTTTTATTAAAATATATAAAGCAACTGCGTACAAAAAAATATGATTTAATAATCAATCCAAATGCGGGTTCAAGTAGTGATAAACTAGCAACTCTATTAGCTAAAGGAAGATACAAACTAGGTGTTTGTAAATATGATACATGGAGTGCGGTTAACAGATGTGTAGAAGATGATATCCAAACTAAGCATGAAGCATTAAAGCCACTAGCTCTTATGAGTATTTTTAGTACTGATACTGTTTATGATAAAACTTTATCTATTAGTTTACAAAAAGATGAGAAAAAAAGGGCTAAAGAGGTTTTAAATCATTTATTACAAAAATATAATAAAATCGATTATAGTACGGTTATTGCGCTATTTCGTGACGCAAGATTTGAAAAAAAGATAAAAAAAGAATGGTGGATAAAGTTAATCGATGAGATAAAGATGATAAATAGTCATGTTATTTTTATAGATATCCTCTCTCCTGACGTAAAGGAACCATTAACTAAAGATATAATAATATTTCATGAAAAAAACCTGCGAAAACTAGGAGCTTTTTGTTCACAACTTGATGCTTTTATTTGTGGAGATACAGGACCTATGCATTTGGCTTGCGCATCGGGAGTTAGTACAATTGCACTCTTTAAACATACTAATTCGTCACTATATGGAACATTAGGTAAACATGATAAATCTTATAATATTAAAGATACTTCCATCAAAGATTTAGCACAAAATATTGATAAACATATCAAAAATCAAGCTATAATAGTGTAAAATTTTTAAGACTAAAAAAAGGATAAATAATGGACACAGTGGATAAAGAACTCTCAAGAAGAAAAGATGAAATTCGTGATAATTTAGAAGGACTTTTTCATGATAATATGAAAATAGGTGATTGGGATATTCCAGAAGCAAATGATCAAGAACTTGCACAAAAATTATTTAAAATTTTTCAAGATAAATTAGATGATATAGCAAAAGATATACAAAATGGAGTATATAAAAATTATTAAAGGATACATATGAGTACGCACAAAAAACATGAACATATACAAAAGATAAAATCAGCAGTTAAGGCTTCAAAAGATTTAACAAAAGATGAAAAAACACAAAGCATAAAACATCTTGATGAATGGATTGAAGAGGATAAAGGAGAGGGTATCTTTTATAAAGAACTAGTAGCTCTTACAGCAAAAATAGAGCCAATACTTGCCGAGTTAGGTTTTATTTAAAATACTAAATAAATAATTTCATAGTATTTGTGTAGATAAAAAGAGAGATAGTTTGCTTGACTCCTATCTCTTACTTAACTATTTATCTTCATCTTGGCGAATAAAATCTAAAAAGAAAATTATAAAAATTGAGAGTATCAGCCCTGTAATAAAAGCAACTACTATAATTAATTTTTTCTTAGGTTTTACGGGATAGTCTTTGACTATATAGCCTCCTATTACCTTACTGTTTTGAACATTTTGCTTTGAATTTTGAAATTTATATCGTTGAATTTGTTCAAATAGTTTTACTTTTTTATTTGGTAGTTCAACTTTTAATCTATACTCTAATTTTCTTATGGTGGCAACATTGTTGATATTTTTTGTTTCTTTTTGTAGATTTAATATTTTTATATTTAAAATATTATCCATTTTAAATGGCAAATTTCTTATGGTAACATTTTTGATATTCTTTTTTTCTCTTTGTAGATTTGGAATTGTTTCTATATTGATTAATTTTATCTCTTCTTTGAAATCTACTATTTTGTTTTGTGCAGCTAGCATTAGATTCTGATAATTAACCATTTGTAAAGATGATATGGCTAATATAGTTGTATTTTTTGTGTCTTTACTGTTTTTGTAGAGTTGGTTTACTGATTTTGTATACTCTTTTAATTTATCAGTGTAGAATTTAATCTTTTGAACTAGAGTATCCATTTTTATTTTTCCATAAAACTTAATCTTCTCGTCAATCTTAACAATTTTTTGAGTTTTAAGTAGTTCTATCTGTTGTTGTAAATTTTTAGTTTCTAAGTTTTTTAAAGCCTTTATTTTAACCTCTGTTGCTTTTATATTGTTGCTATTGCTGAGGATGAATTGGTCTATTTTGCTCTTATATCTATTTTTTATGTATGTTACAACTTCTTTATTTTTTTTCAATGCTTCATCATTTGAGATGGCTTGTGTTTTAATCTCCACAAAGTTTTTTAATTTTTTAACTGTTGAGATACTTGAAACTTTTGATACGAACTTCTTCTTAGTTGATATCTTTTCTCCAACATGAAAAACTAAATTTGCTGTCTTGATTAAAGTCTCTGGATTTGCTATTAAATTTTTACCAATAAATCCAATTTGAATATTTGATTTTACTTCGTATATCGGCGTTCTTGTAAATGCCCAGATAATTGCTCCAATTGTAATAATCGAAGTAAAGACAATAATAAATAGTTTTCTATCCATTATTGTCTTTAATAACTCTCTTAAATCTATTTCATCTTCAGTATATGTATTTTGCTTTGTTTCCATTTCTATCCTCAAAAAAATCTATAGTAAGTGTCAGACCATAATAAATGTCATAATTTACCCAAAGGGCAAATTTTAATAGGCTCATTTTCTGTGTATTTTAAATACAAAATTGTATCTAAAATACGTTTTATATTTGCTTTATTGTATCTAAAATTAATAACACCCTCTTACTTATCTTTTTTGAATTATTTTTATAATATTTTGTGGATTGGCTTCGTATGCAAAACATTTATCTATCATGCAAGCTAGATATTTTTTATTTTTAGTTACCTTATATAGTATAAAAGGATAGATATCTTTTAGCTTTGTTTTGACGCGCAATAATGCATCTTTTTTTGCTTTTACTATTATAAAACCTTTTTTATATTTTATATATTCTACCACAGCTTGTGATACAATGGATGGGTATTTTGCTAGCAAAAATGCGTTTTTAATCAAAATAACTTTAGCTAAATTTTGATATGAAAGATTTTCTTCTAACACTGCTAATTTTAATAAATTATCAATCATAATAGATAAAGGGCTTACATACGCGTTATTATAAAGTGTAGATTTTATCTTATATGGCTTGGTTGCAAAATACCATATTTTTTTGATATAAAATCTTTTGATTGTCTGTTTTACTAAAATATTAGCAAGATTTAGGTATTTGTTATTATAAGTTTTTTCGTACGCTGTGATGAGTAGTGAAGTTAAAAATGTATAATCTTCAAAATTAGCTTTAATAGTAGGTGTGGTAGAAGATATTTTATCATGATATAAGATATGTTTGATATAAACTGCCCCTAGCAGACTATTTAATGATTTTGTTGCCGAATTAAGATAAAAATGATTTAAATTACTGGCAGTACAAAGTGCTTGTATATATAAAGCATTCCAAGATGTCAAAATTTTGCGATCAATAAAAGGGTACTTTTTTTTATGTCTTAACATGAGTAAAATCTTCTTAGCTTTAACAATATCTTTTGGTGTTTTTACAAATTGATTTATATAAATATTACTACTTTGATTTTTAAAATTACCATCTTTGGTTATTTCAAAATAAGCTAAAACTGCACGATAATTTTTAATATTACCATGTCTAAGTGCATGTTTAGCATTATTGTATTTGTATGAATAATACGCACCTTCTTGTAATTGCTTTGTTTTAACATCATAACTATCTGCATCTATTGCACTGAAAAAAAGATTGTTTTTCTCAAATCTTTTTTTTATAAAACTAATTGTCTGTATGATTACATGTAAATATAGTGGCTTTTTAGTTATCTCATAGGCTTTTACATAAGCTTTTAATAGTTGTGCATTTGTATAAAGCATCTTTTCAAAATGTGGAGTAGTCCATCTTGCATCAGTAGTGTATCTAAAAAATCCTCCGCTTAGTTGGTCATATATACCGCCATTTGCCATAGTATTTAACATCTGAGTTGCTAAATAAAGTGCTTTTTTGTTGCGATTGTATTTATAAATATCAAGAAGAGCATTGATAATGCTTGCGTGTGGAAATTTAGGCTCTATACCAATGCCAGGATTATCTTTATCATATTTTTTTTCAACACCTTTGATAAAATTATGAATTATAGATGCGCCAATAGTTGCTTTTGGCAAAATTTCTTCTTGTGATATAGTGTTAATAATTTGTGAAATTTGATTAGCTATTTGCGTGATTTTAGCATTATCATATTTTGATAGTTTGGCAAAATATTTTAACATATTTAACAACCCAAGATATCCATCTCTAGATTCTCTTGGCATGTATGTGGCAGTAAAAAAAGGTCTTGCGTTAGGTGTTAAAATAACAGTAAGAGGCCATCCACCACTATTTTTATGCAAGATTGTGTATATTGCTTGAAAATGTTTGTCAATATCTGGTCTTTGTTCTTTATCAACAGCTATAGCAATATAATATTTATTTAATATATTTGCAACTTTTACATGCGAAAAAGATTGTTTTTCCATCACATGACACCAATGACATGTGCTATATCCGATAGATAAAAAGATTAATTTATGCTCTTTTTTAGCTAATTTAAATGCGCTTTTATTCCAACTATGCCAATGTACTGGATTATGCGCATGTTGTAAAAGGTATGAGGAGTGTGAATGAATTAATTCGTTTGTAAATCTATAAGTTTTTGCCCAAAGGCAAGATACCGTAACAATAAGCAAGATTATATTTTTTATCATAATATATGCTCATTGTCAATTTTATATCTGTTAAACTCGTGCTTCTTCGCGTCTTTGTAAATACTCCCAATGTGCATTAACACGCTCTTGCCACTCTTTTATCATAGGCTTATATTGTGCTTTAAAAAGATGTTTAAAGCGACCTTGTGCAGCTAAATATTCCTCTACTGGAATGATATGTTTTGGACGATATGTTATATTTAATTCATGACCATCAATGATTTCATATAACGGAAAAACTAATGAATCAGTTCCTAAATCAGATATCATCATGGTATCTTTTGGATCGAATTTCCATTCAGTCGTACATGGACTCATAGCATTTATAAAAACTGGACCCTCAACCTTTAGACCATGTTGAATTTTTTTAACCATGTCTTTCCATTTGTTTGGTGCAACCTGTGCGGAGTATGGTATATTGTGAGCTGCCATAATAGACACCATGTCTTTTTTATTTTTCTTTTCACCATAACTTTTTCTACCAGCCGGTGACGTCGAAGCACTTGCTCCTATTGGAGTAGAGCTTGAACGTTGTCCACCTGTATTTGCATACACTTCGTTATCCAATACAACATACATCATGTCATGTCCACGTTCCATACATCCAGATATCCATTGAAAACCAATATCATAAGACGCACCATCGCCACCAAATGCAACAAACTTAGGAACTCTATCTGGTTGTTTTAAACGACCTTTTGTTTTTAATGCTTTGTACATCGATTCTGCCCCAGCAATAGCAGTTGAACCGTTTTCAAAGCCTATATGTATCCAAGAAACATCCCAAGAGGTATAAGGATAAACAGCTGTACAAACCTCCAAACATCCCGTTGATGATGATAAAATCAGATCATCATTTGTTGCATTTAAAATTTCACGAACAATAATAGAGTGTGCACAACCAGGACACAGAAGATTTGCACCCTCAAAACGATCCGCTGATGTTGAGAACTCTTTTAAGTTTTTTATTTTTTTTATTTCACCCATAAGAATCTCCTATAAAAATGCTAGTTTTGGACCACGAACGCCAATAAACTGTTGTAATTTAGTTGTAACTTTACCTGCATCAGCATTTGTCTTAAGCTCTTTAAATAAAGTTCTTAAATGCTCTTTAGTAAAATCACGCCCACCTAAACCATATATATATCCACTAAGTAAGGCTTTTGTATCTGTATTAAATAATGCGCCTGCTATTTCATTAAAAAGCATGCCTGGTGCTCCATTTGGAGACGAACGATCAAGTACTCCAATAGCCTTTAAGTCTTTTAAAGTTTCAATAATCTGTGCAAAAGGAAATGGTCTAATAACACGTAACCCAACTACGCCGACTTTTAACCCCTGCTCTCTTAACTCTTGTGCTACTTCGCAAGCTGTCTCAATTGATGAACCCATACCCACAATTGCAACTTCTGCATCTTGCATATAATATTTTTCGACCATATTATACTTACGTCCAGTTAGTTTTTCAAAATCATCAAACACTTCTTGAATTTTTGGTGGAACATTAATCATTAAATCTCTATGTTGTTTTGCTTTATGTTCAAAATGCCAGTCCTCTTCGGCTTGAACACCATGCGTCACAGGATGATCTAAATCCAACATATCATTCATAGGCCTAAACTCGCCAACAAAATTATATGCTTTATCATCAGTTAATGTTTTAACACCTTGGGCAGTATGAGAAGTTAAAAATCCATCTTGATGCACCATGCATGGGAGGCGAACATCATGGTCTTCTGCGACTTTAAATGCTATAAAATTTAAATCATAAGCTTCTTGTGCATTATAAGCATCAAATTGTATCCAGCCACTGTCACGCCCTAAATACATATCTGAATGATCACCATTTACATTAAGTGGAGCAGCTAATGCACGATTTACCACGTTTAAAATTATCGGCAAACGCATGCCAGATGCTTGATAAAGAGTTTCAACCATTAGTGCAAAACCCTGACTTGATGTTGCAGTAGCAACACGTCCACCAGCAGCTGAAGCACCAATACATCCACTCATAGCGGCATGTTCTGATTCAACCATTACAAACTCACCCTCAATATATCCATCTGCTAAAAATTTTGCATAACCTTCAACTATTGGGGTTGATGGGGTGATTGGATACGCGGCTACTACATCTATTTGAGCTTGTCGCATCGCCTGAGCAGCTGCAAAATTGCCATCCCAAACTTCTGTTTCACGTAATTCTAATTTATCAAATGCCATTATTCTTCTCCTTCATCTTTATTAGGCCAAGCAGCGAGAGCTTGCTCTTCATCTGTTTGCTCTGAATACATTAAAAGCGATTTTGGATTTGTAGGACACACTTCAACACAAATACCGCACCCTTTACAATGATCCATATCAATTCCTATCATTTTTTTATCAAGAGAAATAATCGAAACATCTGGACAATAAATCCAACAGAATTGACAATCTATACAGTAGTCCTTATTAAAAACTGGCTTATCGATTCGCCAATCTGAAACACTTGTATTAAAAGAGTTATTTTGCGAGTAATCTCTATCTTCTCGTAAAGTTAATGCTGTATCTTTACTTGCGCCATTAAAAGAGCGAAGCATTGCACCTATTTCGAATTCATCCCATCCTTGTTCTGCCATAATTTCCTCCTTATTTTACTTCATCATATGCACGCTGAATAGCCAGCATGTTTGCATCAATAATCTTTTGAGGCAATTTTGATAAAATTCGTTTCATATTTTCTTTAAAAAACTCTATATCATACATTTTTGAAATTTTCATAAATGCGCCAAGCATTGGTGTATTTGGAATAGCACGACCGATAGTTTCTTGAGCTATTTTTATACAATCAACTGTATGAACATTCTTTCCATCTAATTTGGGTTGAGATGTAACGAGCTCTTGCGAGGTTAAATGTGTTGTAATGATATACACAGTATTTTCTTTATCATTTGCTGTTATATCTGCTGTATAAACCAGAGCTGGATCAATAACAAAAATATAATCAGGTTTCATATATTTTTCATGATTTTTAATTGGTTTATCGTCTATACGATCATATGCTGTCATAGCAGCGCCACGTTTAGCAGAGCCATAAAAAGCAAATGCTTGCACTTCTTTGCCAGTTGTTGCGATTATATCTGCTAACCCTTTTGCACCTGTTACGGCACCTTGTCCCGCACGACTGTGCCATCTGATTTCTAGCATACTTTCCCCTTATTATTAAAGTTTAAAAATTGTTATATCTGCTGTATTTTATGCAACTTGCTCTTAAATATAGCTTGTTTAAAACATAATTATTTTAAAAGCAATAAAAATTATACATTATAACTTATCTATAATATCCTCAACGGCTTCTAGAGCATTTGTTTTTATTATATCTGTATATCTTTGTAATGTCTCTTTTGCTTCGTATTTACCAATTATACCTATGCTTTTTACATTTGCATTTTTTGCACAAAGCATGTCCATTGTGGTATCACCTATCATCCAACAATTTTTTTTATCTGTTTTTAAGAATTTTATCGCCTTTTCAATCGGTTCTTTATTTGGTTTTGGATTTTGTACATCTTCTCTACCAATTAATATCTCAAAATAATCTATCAATTCAAAATGTTGTAATAAAATTTTTGAATATTGTGATGTTTTAGTTGTAACAATTGCCAATTTTGCATATTTGCTTGCTAAATGAACAGCTTCTTTAGCAAATGGGAGCAAGACTGTTTTTTTGGTAGCTATTAATCTGTAACAATCTTTGTATGCACTAACCATTTTAATAATTAATTCTTTATCTTGAATGCCTATTCTTTCATACATCACATCAAGTGGATGACCTACTTGTGCCATTATTTGCGAATCTTGTGGACGAGGTAAATTATGGGCATCATACGAGTGATGAAAACTCTCTAAAATCGCCTCTGTAGAATCTATAAGCGTTCCATCTAAATCAAAAAGTATGGTCATTTTTTAGCAGTTAACATAAAAATACCATAATCGCTACCTTCTTTATTTACATCAAAAATCTTTTGATATTTCATCTCTTTAAAATTATATTTTTGCGCTAATGCCATTAGTGTGTTTTCATCAAAACCAAAATGATGTACGCCATTGTTGTCCTTGTGAAAACTGCCATCTTCGCTCATAATATCTACAATAGCGATAATACCATCATCTTGCAGGAGTTCATAGAGCTTAGCAAAAAGCAGATCTAAATCTAAAATATGATGCATAGTCATCGAACTTACAATTGCCTTATATCTTTTAGTAGTTTGATATTCGCAGATATTGGCATGCAATGTTGTAATATTTTTAATACCAAATTCATCAAGCTGCTCAAGCATCATTTTAGATGAATCAATAGCTAGCAACTCCTTTACATGTAAAGCAATCTTTTTACTTAAAAGTCCTGTTCCCGCTCCAAAATCTATGATACTATCTGTTTTATCAAAATTAATTGCACCTACGATAGCTTCATACGCATTTTTGGCAATTGAGAGTCTCATACTTGATGAATCCCATTGTTCTGCTTTTTTATCAAATATGTTCATTTTAAGTTCCTGTTATTGTTGTAGATTTTTTCCACTTGATGTAATTGTGCCATATTCCGCTTATACTTGGTTGAATATTTTTAATATGCTTGCTAACAGCGGTGATATTATCAGGTATATATAAAAAAAGATATGGATTATCTTTAACAATATCTGCAAAAATATCTCTCCAAAGAGTTGATAACTTTTTTCTATTTATTGTTGTTTGCATGATATTTATTAACGAATCTACCTTTTTATTGTGATATCCTATAAAATTAAATCCTCCTGGTTTATCACTTTTACTATCCCATAACAGATAAGGATTTGGTGTGGATGCTAAGGACCATCCAAGCAAAACTGAATCAAACTTTCTTGGAAAAACAACCATGTTTAAAAAAGCTTGCCATTGCATTACCCTAAGTGTTACAATAACTCCCACTTTTTTTAATTGATATTGAAGTATTTGCGCCACATAAGGACGAATAGAACTTGTATTTGATGTTACAATTTGAAATCGCAGAGGGTGTTTTTTATTATATCCTGCTTCATGTAATAATTTTATTGCTTTTTTAATATTTTGAATAGGTGCTTTTATTTTACTGTTAAATGCCGAACCACCTGGTAAAAATGGACCCGTGCAAACTGTTGCATGCCCTAAAAATAGAATTTTTATAAGCTCTTGTCTATTTATTGCTAACGAAAGAGCTTCTCTAACGAGTGGATTTTTAAACTTTTTTCTTCTTAGATTAAAACCTAAATATGTATATGCATGAGCTATGTTTTCATAAATTTTATATTTTTTTAAAAAATTTTTGCCTATTTCTCGCTCAAATTGCATGGGTTCTAGTGAGCCGATATCTAGTTTTTTAGATTTTAACATTAAAAAACGTGTCATAGAATCTGGTAACATGTGAAAAATAATTTTATTAATTTTTGGTTTTGTTAAAAAATAATACTTATTTGCAATAAGAACAATATCCTTAGAGTAAGTAAACTGTTTTAACTTGTATGGACCTGTTCCTATTGGATGAGTGTTAAAACGTGAAGTCATTAAATTCTTTTCATGCTTTAAAATGTGATATGGAAGAATACCCATCATCCAGATTGCTAACGCCTTAAAATATGGCTTTTTATAAACTACCTCAATTTTGTATTTATTTAATGCTTTTATGCTTTTAATAACTCTAAACTCTGAGGTATATGGTGAAATTATTTTTTTAGAATTAATAACATTGTAGGTAAATATCACGTCTTTAGAGGTAAATGGTACTCCATCTTGCCATTTGATATTTTTTCTTAATATAAAAATGAGAGTAGTTTTGTTTTTAAAATAAAAATTTTTAGCCAAATCGCCAATTATTTTTGTGGAATTTTTATTATATTTTACAAGTGAATTGAATATGAATCCAGAAATTTCTGCAGATGAAGCATCAGTTGCTAAAATAGGATTTAACCTTGATGGATTTGATGATAGGGCTAATTGTAGTGTTGAAGCTTGAAGAGATATACAAAATAGTAAAAATAGTATATATCGCATCAAGTCCAATAGGTTATTAACGTTTACTAAATTGTGGAGAACGACGTGCTTTTTTAAGACCTGGTTTTTTACGCTCAACAACACGTGAATCACGAGTCATCATGCCTTCTACTTTTAAAACTGCCCTAAAAGACGCATCATATTTTACAAGCGTACGTGAGATTCCATGACGAAGTGCATCTGCTTGACCACCAAAACCACCGCCTAAAGTAGTAGCTACAATATCAACTAATGTATCTTGTTTTGTAAAAACTAATGGTTGTTTGACGCGAAGTTTCTTAGCTTCAAGTCCGCCAAGCCATGCATCTAGTGAAAGACCATTAATTGTTATCTTTCCATTACCTGGAGTTAACCATACCTTTGCTATTGAAGACTTACGGCGTCCTGTTGCATATATTTTTTTTGCCAACTGTATCTCCTTACTTCGCTAGTTGAGCTGTATGTGGATGATTTTCACCTGCATACACTTTTAATTTTTTAAGCATTTGTGCGCCTAATTTTGTTTTTGGTAACATACCACGAGTAGCTAATTTAAATAACTTCTCTGGATTGTCTGCTAATAATTCGGTCATTTTTACACTTTTAGTCGAACCGAAATATCCACTGTGTGTATAATACTTCTTGTCGGCTATTTTACCTTGACCGTTAAATACTGCTTTTGAAGCATTAACAATTACCACATAATCACCACAATCAATATTTGGGGTATAATATGGCTTATCTTTGCCACGAAGACGCGTTGCAACCTCAGTTACTATGCGTCCAAAAGTTTTTCCATCAGCATCAATTAGAATCCATTTCTTTTCAATCTGCTGAGGAGTCGCAATTTTTGTAAATTTCATTCTTGAACCTCTTGTTCTTTAAAGTGGCGAAAGTATAACTATATAAACTTATATATAGCTTAATTTAAGGATATTCTAAGGATATTTGCTCGATTATAATCGCTTGTGGCTGTAAATAACAAAGATACCCTTTTACATCTTTGTCTGTTATCATCTTTACAGCCAAGATATACTCACGCATCTGTTTTACATGTGAAGATAATATGACATCTGAGCTTTTATAATCTATTACATTAAAACTATCGTCATCTTTTTTAACCAACAAATCCATAATTTTTAATTCACCATTTACTAGCATCTCTTTTTCTTTATAACAAATGCCATTAGTTAGCGATAAAAACTCTTGTGAGCTTAGCAGTCTTTTAATACGTGTTTTAATCTCTTGTTGCTCTTGATAATTTAATAAATTACCATATTTATTTTGCATAACTATTAACGCTTCATCTAAGTATTTTAACTCAAATTTAGGTATCATCTCCAAGCAGTAATGAAGCGATAATCCAAAATAAATAGCTCCTAAATCATTCTCTTCATCTCTATTTTTTGACAAAATATCAGTCTGTACGCCATATCTTAATGCCTTATATTGAAATGGATGTGCGATAATCTTTTTTTTATCTGTAATTTTTTTTACATGCAAGGCTCCATGTTTTGCATCTTGTAAATCTAATAATTCAAAGATAGAATGCTTCTCTTTTTTGATTATAAACAGATTGCTTTTTGCTCTTGTGAAAGCGACATACAGGGTATTGAAGCTATCTATTAATGTTAAATCTTTATCCTTTTGTAGCGCATTAGCATAAGACTTATCAAATAAATTACGCCCACTCATGCGAAGATAGATATTTTGTAGATTTATACCATCATATTCGTAAATAATAGCATCTTTTGAAACTGGAGGTTTTTTTAGTCTATCAACCACTAAGACATGCTCAAATTCTAAACCTTTTGATTTATGAATTGTTAAAATTCTAATACCATTTAATTGAGATACTGCCGTAGTTGTATCATCTCTTTCATGTTGAAACAAGAACTCTTCAATATCTTGATAATTTGTTAATCTATTTATAAAACGTAAAAGATGAAATTCATTATCAAAAAGGTTGTAAGTAGATACTACATTTTGAACGATATTTAGCAATGAAATATTTTGAAAATCTATAAAATCTATCTTCTGTAAAGGTCGGTTTAAAAGAGCAAAAAAGTTATATCTGTAAATATCTTCTTTGAAATATTGATATTTTAGATATTCAATTATTGCCATGATTGTAGTTTGCTTCATAAGTTTTAATGTTGTTTGGGTGATAACTTCTATATCTTTACTCTTTAAAAACTCTTCAATATTTTGTCCATCTCCATTTGTCGCACACAGTATGGCTATCTCATTAATATCTGCATTTTTTTGAAGCAATTTTTTTATACTTAGATAAATATTTTCTAAAATATCTTCGCAAGAAACAATCTCGACATAGCCACCACTTGCGCTATCTTTTGCTTGTTGATTGTGATAATTTTTTATCTTATTAACAAACGTATTGTTTACAAAATCTACTATATTTTTTAAAGACCTATAATTTATCAAAAGATTTTGTTTAGTTACCAAATTGTCTTTACAAACATATTCAAATAAATCACTAACTCCGCCCCTAAAGCGATAAATCGATTGTTTTACATCGCCAACAAGAAAAAATGAACCATTTTCATGTGAACCTTGACCTGAAGTTATCTCTTTAATTAATGGTCTTAAAATCTCATATTGCAACACACTTGTATCTTGAAACTCATCGAGCAAGATATGCTCTATTTTAGAGTCAAGTCTAAAATATAAAAATTCACTGTCTATTCTCTTATGTAATAAATCATAAACAAATATAGAAATATCATCAAAACTAACCTCTTGAATTTCGCGTGCTAAAGCTTTTTTACTTTGTATAAAAGTATTTAATAAGCTGTATAAAGAGGATAAAAAATATTGTTCTTTTGCTCTTAAATGCAGTCGTAATTTATTTTTAATAATCTGTAAATTATCATCCATAAACGGCTGATAGCATTTTTTAAAAGTAGAATAATTCAACGTATCACGCTCAAGCCATTTTTTCTTTAAAAGCTCTTGTAGTGAATTTGCTTCAACTGCATTTTTTACGGTAGAAGAGGCTTTATCACAAGATAAAATGGCTGTGCGAATCTCTTGTAGAGCATTAAAACAATCATCAAGATAACCATCATTGAATATATTTTTATGAAATTTTAAATTTTGTATCTCAATTTTTTTAATATAAAGTTGATGGAGCATAGAAAAGATATCTGTTAATCTTTTATCCATTAAAAATGAAATCTTTATTAATTCATCATATTGATGATTATTATCTACTTCTTGTAAAAAACGATTCAACAATTTCTCTTCATGTGAGGTTGCAAAAGTTGTAAAATTTGGCAAAAGTCCAACATAGAGTGAAAATTTCTTGATAATCATAGTAAAAAATTTATCAATTGTCATGATTTTTACATCAGAATTTAAAAAAATGTTTAAAATTTGTTCTTTTTTTATAAGTACTTTATCTTTAGATAAATTTATATTTTTACATATAATTAGCAATTCTTGACTAGATTCTAACTCTATCAAAGTTTTAATAATACGCTCATTCATCTCATTTGCGGCTTTATTTGTAAATGTTAAAGTTAGTATTTTTGATGGTGGCGTTCCCATAAAAAGCAGTGTCAGATATCTCACTACCAGATTAAAAGTTTTGCCACTTCCTGCACTTGCTTCAAAAGCTAAATTTTTTATAAACATTACGCTCTACCACACATATAGATATATTCGCAATATTTACATCTTGTTAAATCATCAGTTTTTGTAAAATCAAAAGTTTTTTGCTTCTTTATCATAGCTAAATGTTTATCTAAAAGTGATAATTTTTCTTGTAACAAAATCTCATCAATAATTAATCCCTTAACAAGATCATAATAGGCCGTCATGTTAATATTTTTACCAAATTGTGAGGCTAAAAGATAATAAAATTCTAATTGGAAATCTGTAGCATTTTTTACAGTTTTTGAAGTATATAGAGAATATTTTCCACTTTTATAGTCAAGAATGGATAACTCATCATTTTTTTTATCAATTCTATCAATTCTTCCTATAAGCGTGAGGTCGTTATATTTACAAGTCAAAGATATCTCACATTTAGACACAACGTAACCATCTTGAAATCTTTTTATCTCATTTTTTATAAATAATTTTAATCTTTCTTGCCAAAGTTTCAGTTGATATTTTTCAAAATTACTTGAAACTGTTAAATTATTTAATTCTTGATTTAATATTTTTTGTAATTTATCTACGCTATTAAAACTATCTGATTTACTATAAATATTGTTTAAGATATCGTGTAAAATCTGCCCAATTTCATATCCCTGTGGCAAATCTTTGGCAATCTCATGATCCTTTACATGTAAAATATATTTGTAATAATATCTACGCTTACACTCTAAAAATATTTTTAGCAAAGAGGCTGATATTTTAATCTTTGTAAAATCATAATCTAATACAATCTTTTCATCTGCAATAAAATCTTTTATTGCAGATGATTTATAAAGTATATTTGCAAATATTTTTTCATCTTCTATGTGTTTGTTTGGAATATTTAGTTGTGTTAAAAATCTTGATGGAGGTATCTCTTTTATACAAGAGATGTTTACATGTGAAGCACGATTAAATAACAAGGCATAATAATGTCTTTGCAAATCTTGCCTATCCTTTTGTGTAACAAGTGCTGCTTTAGCTCTTATATCTGAGCTAAGATAGAGATCTTTTTCGATTCTTTTTGGAACATACACATCATTAAAATCCACAACTATAACGCCCTTAAAAGTTATATTTCTAGTTTCTAAAAGTCCCATTACTGTTATTTTCCCACCGCCCACATCGTCTAATGTTCTCTCTTTTAAACGCTGTAAAAAGAGATGTAGAGTTGATTTTAGATTATATTCATTATATATATCTTTTAATTTTAAAAATTTATATAACTCTTCTTTTAATATCTGTCTTTGTATTTTTGATGTCTGCAAAGATATATAATTATTCATCAAGACATCAAAATCAATCTCTTTCATATTTTTATAATAAAATGATATTATTTGCTCATAAAACGTACTCGTATATCTTAGCATCCTTGCTCTATTTTCCTCATTTGCATCTTCTATATAATAACATATTGCCTCAAGATGCCTGTAACTAGACGTAGTATCAAACTTCTCTCCCATGGCAAAATTAAAGTTGTTTTCACTATTGTAGAGTTTTAATAAGCTAGCAAAAGATTCATCAGGTAAAATAACTACAATCTCATGTGGCAAATATCCAGATTTTATGTATTCATAAATTTTTAACTTAACAAATGCGACCTGTGAAATACGCTCTTCAAATGTAAAACATGTAATATTAGTATTGTTGATTATCTTTGTAGATGAGATGACCTCTTGATTATTAAAATCTAAAACATACTTATATTCAGGCTCTAAATTAAATCCAAAATCTTTTAATTTATTAATCATTTTTGTATTAAATCTAGTTGTTGTGATAATTAATTTAATATTTGAATATTGACAGCATTGAGTGAGTATCTTTATCTCAAAATTTGTTAAGTACCCCTCAACTATTAATTCAATATCTTTAATTAATGAAATATAATTAGTATTTAATTTATAAAAAGCTGGCAAGAAGATTGGATCAGCTATTTGTTGTTCTATGCAAAGCAATTTGTATTTATCGTAAAGAGTTTTTAAAATACTTAAATGTTCTTCGTATTCAGCATAGGTATCTGCTATCTCTAAAGAGGAGATATCAACCATTTCGCCCGCTAATTCCGTAAAAAAACTAAGTATATACGAGCTATTTTTAATAAAAGTAAAAAAGTTTCTCTCAATTTTTAAAGTTTTAAAATTATCAAAATTAGATGCCTGCAGAAGCAAAAGAGTTCTTGTGTCATCATCTGGTTGAGTATAGCCATCAACGATACAAATACGCTGTAAAAAATCAGACATTGTAATAAAGTCTGGTAAAAACAGAGTTGCTTTGCCTAGGTGTAAAATATTCTCTCTAATAGAGCGAGACGTCGGAACAATATTCATTAAAATGTTCTTGTAATGTAGCTATTATCCCTTGTGTCTGTTTTAATATTTAAAAAACGCTCATATCGTCTAATTCTAATTTTAGCCATTATGTTCCATCTTCCTTTTCCATCTAACTTTGTTACAAAAGTATATATACCATTTTTTTTGCTATTTGGTTTAGTTAATGTAACATTATCACTATCTGTTGTCGGACGTGTTGCTATAACTCTAAATTGTGCATTATTTATTGGCCTACCATCTCTTGTTGTTACTTTATAAACTATAATTGTATGATTTGGATTTAATTTTTTTGATACATATCTAACACTATACTTCTTATCAAATAAAATTTTATCTTTTATAATTAAGTTTGCATCTTTATCTGCTTTTTGATAATTGGTCATATATATTCTATCCATAACAACATGCCCATCTGAGACAGCTACTATTGTCCAAATAATAAGACCAACTAAAGCAACATGACTACCAGTGATAATCAAAGGCCATCTATTTTTATCTGTTATTTTCATTTTTTATCTCTCTAATTTTCATTCTTCGTTTTATATATAAATACCCACCATACAATAATATCGTATAAAAGATAATACGAATAACATCCATCGTGTCACGACTAGAATCTCCAACTTCATCTTTAAATTTTACACCATGTGCAGTAGCAATCTGTGATGCGATATCAGCATATCCATTAAATAAAGCTGCACTATATTTATCAATATTTTGAAACTTCTTTGTTTTTTGAGCTAGTAGAGGTATAATAGTTCCGCCATCGTTTAATGCTGTTGCTTTAAACTCAGAAAAATTTTTACTATATATTATTGCTAAGAAAAGTGAATTAAAAAATGATGATGCCGGTGATAGCACTTGCTCTTTATTAAAATATTTATATAAAGATTTTGGTCTTGCCAAAATATCTACTTTTCTATTTTTAGCTACAAAAGTTAATAAAACTGTAGGTGTATTAAATTTTTTAATTAAATTTTCTTCATAATCTAAAATTGTTTGATTTACATTTAATTTTTTTAAAATAACTAAACGTAATGCAATATGTGTTTTATTATAAAGTTCACTGCCCATCTGATTAACATATTTTGTAAATTTTATCTTATGGATTACTTGATCTTTATATAAATAATTTGAAGCAAACAATGGTAGACAAGACAATAAAATAGCTACAAGGGATAAAATCCCTTGTTTATAATTATTCAACTTATTGCCTATGTCATAAAAAGATGATTTGGTGTCAAAACAGACCATAAAGTAACGGCCAACAATATTATCAAACCAATAGTGATTATTTTTTCCATAATTTATATCCTTTTATTTTACTGTTTTAACAAAAATACGATGCTTTGCATCTTTGGTAATACTACCAAATTCAGGTATAGCTTTAGCGTTTACAATCTTATAAAAACGTACCTGATTTATACGTTGTACATGTAGACCCCATATATTTAAGCCTATAAGTAATGATAGTAATAGTACGACAGCTATAAAATAACCAGTTAAACCATCTAGTGCGAAAATACCAGAGCCTTTAAAATTATTATCACTCATATCTATTCTCCTTTACTAATTTGGGTAACATAAGTAGCAACTGCTTTAACTTGCGTTTTGTTAAGATTTTTAAATGCTGGCATAACACCAATAGCACCCTTTTTGCCATGAGTTAAAATATGTGCAACCAATGTTGGTGTAAAAGTATGAATATTAGGAGCTACATAAGGAGTTCCCATCCCATCAGCACCGTGACATCCAGCACAAGTAGAAGCAAATATTTTTGCGCCCTTTTGATTAGATTTATCAAATCCACTTGATACATACTCAGCAACTGCATGAATTTGATCTTTGGAAAGTCCTGCTGACATAATTGGCATACCTGTTGCCAACTCATTAGCAGACAAATGATTATTTGAACCATGTCTAATAACGTATTCAACACTTTTAGTTTCAATACGTTGATTTAGGTTGGCTGCTACACCGTTCATACCATTCGCTGATAATCCATGACAAGATGCACAATTAACAATAAAGATAGATTCACCCATATTAGCTAGTTGACTTGTACTCATATTGGTATATTTTTTCTCAAATGCAATATTATCTTGTTTAACATCTTTATTGTATTCACCGATTTGAGAATATGCATTTACTGGATATCCGAACAACATATACCAAAATGCCCAAATTATCGTTCCTAAAAATATAATTGACCAACCAGTTGGAAGATTATTTTTAAATTCACCAATACCATCATAGTTTTCATCTACTAGTTCGCCAGTTGACTTATCTGTTTGCATTTGACGAACATATTTTACAGCTACAACAACAGTAGCTACAACAATAATAATGGCACCCAATATAGCTAATTGATTAACTATATCGCCATTTAATCCACCTTTTATATCCATAGCTATATACGTAAATCCGAGCATGGCTAAGATTATAACAATAGCTGATACGTAAAGCTTATTCATATATATACCTCCTATTTTTTCTTTTTATAATGTGATATATCTTCAACTGGAGTATCATGTATATCATCTTTTAAAGCCATATCACTATATTTTTCAAAGTCTTTTTTGCCTTTTTTTTGCATACTATATAGATAGTAAATATAGACATAGAGTACGGCAGTCAAAACTATTACAACACCAAAATAGGCATACGCTTGAAAATTTGCAATATCCTTTATCATATTTTTCTACCTACCTTAATTGATTCAAATATGCAAGTAAAGCTACAATTTGTGGTATTTTACCACTAGCAACATCTTCTTGTAACTGCTTATCTGTGCCTTGATCAACAATAACTTTAGCCTCTTTTAATGCCATAACATGTGCGGCTTGAATTGAAGGTGCCAAAGGAATAATAGTAGTCTTACCATTTTTTAAAGGAATCGGTACATTATAAGGTACATTAAAAAATTCAGCACTTGCTACTTGAGTAGCATAAGCTGTATTAATATCAGTCATTTTTGTATATAACCATGGATACGCTGGCATAATAGAACCTGGCACTAATGCCTCAGGATTCATCATGTGTTTTTCGTTCCAATCAATTGTACGATAATCTGCAACTCTATGCAAATCTGGACCTGTTCTCTCTGAACCCCAAAGAAATGGACGATCATAAGCATACTCGCCACTTAAAGAATAGTGACCATAACGCTCTGTTGAAGATTTAAACGGACGAATAAGTTGTGAATGACATCCGTTACAGTCTTGATGTATATAAACTTGACGACCAGCATACTCTAGTAATGTATATGGCTTAGTACCAATTACTGGTTGTGATTCTTGAGCAAAGTTTGGTAAAATTTCTATCAAACCTGCGATAGCTATAGTGATAAACACGCCAACTGCAAAAAGAAATGGACGCTTTTCTAACCAATGAAACATATTTTTCTCCTCCCTTTCTTACTACGCTGCCATAGGAGAAGCATTTTGTAGCTCACTCTCTTCGACACGACGACCAGATGACATAGTTTTATAAATATTGTATGCAAACATCAAGAAACCTATTAAATATAACGCTCCGCCAACTCCCCGAATAATGTAGTAAGGATGAAGATCTCTGACAACATCAACAAACGAATAAGCTAAGTTGCCGTATTGGTCTTGAGCACGCCACATCAAACCTTGTGTAATACCAGCTATCCACATAGATACAAAATATAAAACAACACCCAATGTTTGAATCCAAAATTGTGCAGCCATTAATGATTTTGAATAAAGCTCACGTTTAAATACACGTGGCGCCATATGAAATAATCCAGCCATAATCATAAATGCAACCCAACCAAGAGTACCATCATGAACATGTCCTGGAATCCAGTTAGTAAAGTGAGCAATTGCATTAACTGATTTAATAGCTAAAATTGGACCCTCTAATGTTGAAAACATATAAAAAGTTGAAGCTAAAATCATAAATTTAATAAGTGGAGATTCTGCAACTTGTTGCCACTCGCCCTTCATCGTTAAAAGCATATTAATCGCACTACCCCAAGATGGTAAAATTAAAACTACCGAGAAAACTGAACCCATCGTTTGAATCCAATCTGGAACAGTCGAGAAAAGTAAATGATGCCCACCAGCCCATAAATAAACAAACATTAATCCCCAAAATGAAAGTAATGACAATTTATATGAATAAACAGGTTGTCCAGATTCTTTTGGAAGAAAATAATATATCATGGCAATAATAGGAACAGTGAAGGCGAAGGCAACAGCATTATGCCCAAACCACCATTCAACCATCGCACTATTTGTTCCAGAATACATGGAAATCGATTGCATCCAACTACCTATCATACTTTGCCCAGCAGGATCGGTTGCAAAAATTGTGGGAATTTCTGCTTGATTGAATAAATAAAGCATAGCAACACCTAAAAATGTAGCTATGTAGTACCATATTGAGATATATAATGATCTCTCGCGACGAATACCGATAAGACCAAATATACTAACTCCCCAAAGTACCCATATAACAACTACTCCAAGCGCTACTGGCCACTCTACCTCTGCATATTCTCTTGATGTTGTCCATCCAAAGAGTAAAGAGATAACTAATCCAACAACAACAACTAAATATAGCCAAAATTGAAGCTTGCCTATAAACATTAAAAATTTTGACTCTGCCATTGATACTTTTAATACCCTTTGACCAACATAATACCAAGTAGCAAAAATTCCACTCACGGTAAAACCATAAATTATACTATTTGTATGCAATGGACGCAAACGGCCAAATGCTGTATATTCTGCTATCGTGTGTCCGAAGATTGTATTAACACCAGGATAAGCAAGTTCAAATGCAAGCAGTACGCCAATTGACATACCAACTATCCCTAAAACAATTGTAGTCCACATAAACATTTTTGCAACAGTATAATCATACTCCAATGGACGATTTTCCATATATAGCCTCCTAAAATTAAAGTGCGATAATTTGTCACTTATAGACTATAAATATATATCAAAAAAGCTATAATGCTATAAACCAAAGTGACATTTTATTCTATAAGTACGAACTATTAACACCGCATAATAACTAAAGAAATCTAAAAGTTTGTTTATATTTTAATATTTTTATAATAAATATTATTTAAATAAGATATAAGTTTAAGCAAGAGAAAATAATTAATGAGACCCCGCCCATAAAAAGTGTTAGTTGCTCTTTGCTCCGCATTTTCCCACACCACACTTTCCTGCTCCACATTTTCCTGCTCCACACTTCATAACTGCTTCATTGGCTTTAATAACAGAAGCTTTCGTATAATACCAATAGTCAAACTGAAGATAAGCTTTATAAACTGTCCAAGAGCCAAACACTATAATTGTTAAAGCTGCTAATTGAATCATTAAAGAGCGAAACTTGCCTGTTGAAAAAAGACTAATAACAAAGGCAAATGAAAAAAGAGTAGGAATTGTAAAAATACCAAAAATAAACATAACAAGTGCACCATAAAAAGCTGAACCAGTAGTTATGGCACTAACTAACATAGTATAAACAAGTCCACAAGGGAATAAGCCATTTAACATACCAAGAATAAAAAAACTACTTTTATTTCCAGAATTCATCTGATATGTAAAAATACGCTTAAACCAATTATATCTACTAAGTGGAATCTCAATAGAGTTTAAAAATTTCAATTTTCCAGCAAATGAAAGTCCCATAACTATCATTAAAACTCCAGCAAATAAGAACATAATAGATCTTGTAAGTGGGCTAACCTGCCATAAAGAACCAAAATATCCAAAAATTGCACCAAGCAAGGTATAAGAAGTTACTCTTCCACTATTATATAAAACATGATAAAAAGATTGTATAAGCTTTGAGTCAGTTGGTTTTACTTTAGCCATGGTATATGTCATGATAAATCCACCACACATGCCAATACAATGCCCAATAGACCCTAGTAATGCAAAACTTATAATTGCAGTAAGCTCTATATTGTTCATATTTATCTCTTTTTTCGCTGATTATAATTAATAACTGTTAATTTTGTATTAATTGCAAAAACTCTTTAAAGATATAACTGCTTTCTTTTGGTCCAGGACTTGATTCTGGGTGATGTTGTACAGAAAATATTGGCTCATTTTTATATTTTAGCCCTTCTATTGTTTTATCAAAAAGATTTACATGTGTTACATTTGCAATCTCTTTTATTTTATCTGTAACATTATAGTTGTGATTTTGTGCTGTTATTTCAACTACATTATTTAATTGATTTTTAACAGGGTGATTACCACCATGATGACCGAATTTTAATTTATACGTATCATATCCATGTGCAATACTTAGCAGTTGATGACCTAAACAGATTCCAAACATGGGAATCTTTGCTTTTATCATTTTTGTTATTTCTAGCTTTTCATTTTTTAATGTTAAAGGATCACCTGGTCCATTAGATAAAAAAACCCCTCTTATATCTTTATGTTTATAGCGTGAAATTAACTCTTGTGCATCAAAGGTATTTGGTATAACCTCTACTTCAAATCCATGGCTTGTTAATTCATTTAAAATATTTTGTTTAATTCCAAAATCAATCGCAACTATTTTTATTCTATCATTTGCAGGTTTTTGATATTGTAAATTTACAGCATCCCAGATACCATGCTTATGAATATAAGGGTTTCGTGTACTAACATCTTGTATATAATTAATCTCTCTAATATGTTTTGATTCACTTAGTAGTTTTTTTAATTCTTTCTTTTTATTAATAATCGTGGAGGCGATCATCATCATAGAACCCTCGTCACGTAAAATTTTTGTTAAATACCTTGTATTGATATCACAAATTCCTAAAATATTATATTTTTTTAAAAATTTAGCTAAAGATTCTTCAGCTCTAAAATTAGAGTAACGATCTTGATATTGTCTAACAATGACGCCCTTGGCGTAAGCACCACGACTCTCCATGTCGTTATTATTTACTCCTACATTACCTATTTCTGGCATAGTAAAAGTTATAAATTGTCCTGCATATGATGGATCTGAAATTATTTCTTGATAACCTGTCATTGAAGTATTAAAAACAATTTCTCCAACACTAGTTGTATCTGCTCCAAAACTATTTGCTTCTAAAAAAATACCGTTTTCAAGATAAATCCACGCTTTTTTCATCAAGCCATGCCTCGTTTTTGTAGCTCTTCTTTAAATAGTTTTTCATACATAATCTCATAATCGTCAGTCCCTGGAATTAATACACGCTTATATGAGTTTAATTTATCTCTTATCATATCTTCTATCTCGCTATTATCTGCGATAAATGATGTTATAGAGTTGTATATAATATTTTTAATACGGTTTTCTGTAACATCAAAATGGATTAAATCTTCTTCATAAAGCTCATCTAAAATTTTATGAGAAATATCTGAATATCTATCTTCATAATTTAAAATAACATCAAATTCTGGTGCTAATTTTCGTTTAATCATAAAAAATAGTTGTCTCTCATCAGCTAAATAAAAATCAATCTGCTCTTCATTATCATCAACAATATCATTAACTCTTTCATCTAACATTATCTCTTGTTTAATACTATTAGTTAAAACTTTTTGTGCTTCAAAAGCTACTGCCTCAACTCCTCTTGTCATGGTTACTACACCACTTTTATTGAGGTCTATGGATATTTTATTTGATATATGCGGTACAACTTTTAATGAAACTTTCATGCTCAATCCTATTTAGAATTTCTGTATTTTACACAAATAAAAGTTAGAGATACATTACTTTTTTACATGCGTTAACATAATTGTTAATTTTGAAGCTTTTTGCGGACTCATTTGTGTAAAAATTTTACCAATTACCTTTGGATTTAAACTACGAAGTATTGAAACAGCTATTGTTGCGTTCATATCAGACAAGATTGAAGCTGCTGCATTAGCTTTCATTTTAGAGTATGTTTTTGCCATTGCGCTCATGGTAGTTGCTTGCATCTGTGCTAATATCTTTTTATTTTTATCTAGCATTTTTTTAGCAGATGCCTCTTTTGTTATAATTAACTTTAATTTTTGATTAATATCTTTTTCCTCTATTTTAATCAACGCTGCTTTCTTTTTTAGTAAATTACTAGTCGCTATTTTAAGAGCACTCAAGGCTTGTTGCTGCTCATCTATTTGATCTAATTGTAATAAAAGTTGATTTTTTCTGTCTTGAAAAATTTTATTGCAATTATAAACTAAAGTGTTGTCAACCGCAAAAATATAGGTTGCTAACATAATTATAAGTAAAAAATATTTCATTATCTTTCTTTTAGGTTATAAGTAAGTATTGCAATTTCATCTAACTCTTTAGCTGCTGCGATTTTTTGTTTTTTTAAAATCTTATCCATTTCTTGAAACTCTAAATACTTAAATTTTTCATACTCAAGTGAAGCATTTTGTAATATCTTTTTTACTTCTTGTAGGTCATGATTAGCGTATGCTAGCCAATCTAACTTGTCTTTAATAATTAATCTTTGATATTGCACTAGCGCTTGATTCGCCAATAGTTGCCTCATTTTACCATGTTTTGAGATATCAATCTCTTTTAAAGCATTATACGCCATTTTTAATGCTTGTTTTGCATTTCTTGCACTAAGAGCAGCCTTTTGAAACATCATTTCACATCTATTTAAATCATTTTTTTTAATTTTTACCAAAGATGTAAAACGTGTTTTCATACTATGGCAACCTTATAGTGTCGTTTCTATCTGGAGATGTTGAAACCATACCTATTTTTGTTTGTGTTATCTGCTCAATAAAATCAAGATATTTTCTAGCTTGAATTGGCAACTCTTCTAAGCTTCTTGCACTTTTTGATTTATCCCAACCCTTTAAAGTTTTATAAATTGGTTTTACATTTTCTAGTTTTAATGGTATATAATCTATTTTCTTTCCATCTAATTCATAAGCGATACAAACTTTAACCTCATCAAAGCCATCTAATACGTCAAGCTTCATGATGCTTAAACTATCACATCCATTTAAACGACTGGCATATTTACATGCAACCGCGTCAAACCAACCACATCTGCGAGGTCGTCCTGTTGTTGTTCCAAACTCATGCCCATTTTTTCTAAGATTATCTCCATCAATATCAAAATCTTCTGTTGGAAAAGGTCCATTGCCTACGCGTGTACAATACGCTTTAACGATTCCTGTGATGTGCCCTATATCTTTTGGATTAATTCCAAGACCAATACATGCACCAGCACTTACTGTTGATGAAGATGTTACAAAAGGATAAGTGCCGTGGTCAATATCAAGCATAGTGCCTTGTGCACCCTCTAAAAGAATTCTTTTACCTTCGTCAAAATATTGCCAAATCAGATAAGTTGTATTTGTTAAAAATGGTAAAAGCTTATCCGCATAGTTTTGTAATTCTATTTTTAAAGAGTTCTCATCTTGTAATTGAATCTTTAGTGCATCAAAAATTGCTTTATTTTGCTTAAAATATTCCATAATTTTTATCACTAATTTATCAACATCTCTTAATTCACCAAGTCTGAAACCTGCACGTGCAATTTTTTCACTATATGCTGGACCAATACCACGTCCTGTTGTTCCAATTGCTTCATTGCCTCTTAAAAGTTCTTTAGCTTTATCTATCTGTATATGAAAATCTAATATCATATGAGCATTTTGACTAATAAATAAACGCCCTTGAAGATTTTCAAATTGCTCCATCTCTTTAATCAATGCTTTTGGTGAAACAACAACACCATTACCAATAATATTTATGGCTCTTGGATTTAATATTCCAGATGGTATAAGATGAAGTGCAATTGTTTTATCATTAACAACTATCGTATGACCAGCATTATGACCCCCTTGGTAACGTGCTACAACATCATATTTTTGTGCTAAAAGATCAACAATTTTTCCTTTTCCTTCATCTCCCCATTGTATCCCAACTATTAAATCTGCTTTCATATTATCTTATCCTTACTCATAGTTTGTATTATTATATCTGTAAAAAGAGCAAAACCAACTGATGTTACTCCATCGCTTTTATATCTCCCACCACTTGCAAAAATATCATTTTTATCTATCATTCTAAAATATAATTCATCATAATATAACATTTTAGCATAATATAGTGGAGATAAAATTACATGTTCGTTTGTTAATTCATGAAAGAGCTCTTTCATTTTTAAAAGTTCTATTTTGATAATATCTGGTACAACATGTAAAAGTTTATCTAAATCTTTTACATGTTGGAGATAAACCAAGCTATTTAGCCACTCTATGTCAAGTGCTAAAAATTTTTCTATATTTATATGTCTAAAGTCATTTAAGGTTAAATCAAACATTTTACATAATTGTATAGGTATTTGCATATTTGATATCTGAATTAGTGGCTTGATATTTAAATTATTAAATATCTCGACTGTACTGCCCATAACACTAAATAAAGAACTATTACCGATAAACTCTGCACCCACTTGATATTGTTCAATAGATGGATATCTAAAAACAGGTTGAATATAAAACCATTTTTTATGTGATGTATTTTTGCCCAATCGCTTATTGATAATACGAACAACATCTAATGTAGAATCAGCACGTAAAGTGATGTTATGATTTTTAGTGTCATTTACACGTATCAATTCCTCATCATTTGGTATGCTTTTGTGTTGATGATATGAAAAAAGTGGGGTTACAATCTCTTCAAAACCATCTTTATATAAAATATCTGACGCTACTTTCTCAATACGTCGCTTTTGTTTAGCTGAAGATAAAAAATAGAGTTTGCTTCCATCTGGAATCTCATGTTCAAAAATCATATATTATTAAATCCTCTTTTATTTAAAAAATTGTTCATTAAAAATGTAGTTGGCAGTACCATCATATTTCCGTCGCCCAAGCTTATCAAGTGCCAATTCTATACAATTTACTACCCAAGCTGCTTCATGAGGCTTAATTAAACCCATTTGATTAATTCTAAAAATCTTATTCTTTAGATGATCTTGTCCGCCAGCTATATTTATTTTGAAGTCGTCTTTTAATATCTTTCGTATCTCGCTTGCATTATTATCATCAATAGTTGTCATAGACTTAGCAGGTTTTGTTGGATAAATATGAAGACCTATTGCCTGAAGTGCCTTAGTATTAGCTCTAGCTCGCAGAGCAGTATCTTTATAAAGTTTCTCAAATCCACCCTCATTTTTAATTTTATTTAAAACTGATCGTAAGCCTATTATAAGAGTTGTTGCGGCCGTGTATGCTGTTGTATTTTGACGCTGCTTTTTAATTTCGGTTGCAAGATTTAAGTAATATCCTTTGCCTTTTCCAATTTTTTGTATTGCATTATTGCTTAAACCTAAAATTGAAAGTCCAGGAGGGAGCATTAAGGCTTTTTGACTTCCTGCAATCAAGCAGTCTATGTTTGTTACATCAATTTTTTCAACGCCAACGGCAGTAATTCCATCAGCTATTATCATAATATTTTTATTTCTTTCTTTTACAGCCGATGCAATTTTTTCAACATGGTGACGCAACCCACCAGCTGATTCACTAATTTGAATAGCAATGGCATCTATATTTGGATTATTTTTCACTACATGCATAACCTCGTCAACTGATGCTGGCGTATTCCATCCATTTTTTATCTCAATATTTGATATATTATGAGCTTGTGCAATTTTACCAAAACGCTCTCCAAATTTTCCAGAATTAATATTTAATAGCGTATTATGGCAAAGATTTGTAACAGCAGCTTCCATAGCTCCTGTTCCAGTTGATGCAATCATAACAATCTCATCCATGTTAAAAAGTTCAAATAAAATCTCACGGGTACGCTTAAAAATCTCTTCAAACTCTGGTGTTCTGTGATGCAAAGTTTCATGTGACATAGCATCTCGTACACTTTGTGGAACTGGAGTTGGTCCTGGTGTAAAAAGTAACATAACTTATCCTACTATAATTGTATAAGGACACTTCTAAAAATCTAGATAGCCTCAGAGGCAGATTGTAGCTGAATTAAGTTTAAAACCTTATTTAGCTACCTCTACTAGCGATTCATCAAGCGCCAATTCGCTATTATTCATAATACCTATTCCTTGCACTAAAATGCGTTGTGCTATCTGTTTTGCTTCTTCAAGTGAGTGCATCTCGTATGAGCCGCATTGATAAATGTTTAATTCTGGAATCTGCACTTGATTTTTTACTCCCAACACATCTTGCATACTTTTAGTCCAAGCATCGGCTACAGTTTTTTCATCAGGTGTTCCAAAAAGACTCATGTAAAATCCTGTTCTACAGCCCATAGGAGAGATATCTATAATTTCAATATCATCACTGTTTAAATGATCTCTCATAAATCCAGCAAAAAGATGCTCTAGCGTATGAATACCACGTGGTGGCATATTTTGCTCAACATTTGGACGCGTAAAACGCAAATCAAAAACTGTTACATCATCTCCACATTTACTTTTCATAGATTTTGCAAAACGCACAGCAGGTGCTATCATTTTTGTATGATCAACTTTAAAACTATCTAATAATGGCATAATATTTCCTTTTAACTGATGTTAAGCAAGAGTGCATAAAATCAGCTTTTAATTTTTTAGAGGTACCCTATAACTATATCAAAATATTGTTAATGGCTAACTTTAAGTGCCAGACCATAATAAATGTCATAATTTACCCAAAGGACAATTTTTATGGTCTGGCACTTATAAAGACACATCTAAAATAATCTTAGCTAATTTTAATGCTTGAAATCTATGAGAAAGTTTTCTTTTTACTTTATTATTTAATTCTCCTAGCGTTTTATCGTATCCATTTGGGATAAATATTGGATCATATCCAAAACCATGCTCACCCTTAATGGTGGCAATCACATCTCCATACATCCATCCATGTGTCGTGTATTCAACACCATTGATAATTAGTGCGATTGCTGCTGTATAATGGGCTTTTGAGCTAGTTATATTTTTTTGTTTTAGTGTTTGGATTAATTTATTTAAATTATCTTTATCAGTTACGCCAACGCCCGCATATCTTGCACTATAAATACCAGGTTTAAAATCTAACTTATTAACGCTAATACCGCTATCATCTGCTAAAATAATTAAATTTTTATCATCTAATTTATTATAAATTGCTCTGGCTTTAATTAGTGCATTTTCTTTAAAAGTTAGCCCATCTTCTATAATTTCAAATGGTTCTAAAATATCGCTATATGGCACGACTTGTATATCTTTATATATCTCTTGTATCTCTTTTATTTTATCTTTGTTTGAAGAGGCTAAAATGAGCTTCATACACTGTTTCCTTAGTTTTAACTTTAAAATTTTATCATGATAATATTGTTTACGACTTACAAACTATTAATATTATACAATTGTACAATTAAATTCTAAAGGTTAAAGATGTTAATAAAAAAAGTTCTTCCTCTTTCTGGAGTATTATCTTTACGTTTTTTGGGACTATTTTTAGTTCTTCCTGTTTTATCTGTTTATGCTATGGATATGCCTGGCTCATCTAAATTTTTAGTCGGTGTGGTTGTTGGTGGTTACGCCTTAACTCAAGCACTTTTTCAGCTACCATTTGGTCTAATGAGTGATAAGATAGGTAGAAAACCAACTCTTGTAATTGGTCTTTTGATATTTTTTATAGGCTCAGTTATCTCCGCTATTAGTACCAATATTGACATGCTTATTGTAGGACGTTTTTTGCAAGGTGCTGGAGCTATTGGCTCAGTTATTGTTGCTATGATTAGTGACTTAGTTGAGGAAAATGTTCGTGGTAAAGCTATGGCTATGATGGGCAGCAGTATCGCGCTTAGTTTTGCTGCAGCTATGATTTTAGGACCAATTATTGGTGGTCATTATGGTGTAAATATTCTTTTTTGGATAGCGGCAATATTGGCTATTTTAGCAATAGGCATGCTTTTTACCAACATACCAAATCCACCGAAAATCAGGCACACATACCATCATCAATCTAAAACATCAGATATCTTAAAAGATTCAAATATCTTTAGCATGATAATAATTGATGGAATGCAAAAAGGTCTTATGACCATGGCGTTTGTTATTATACCTATTATTTTAACAAGCCATGCCTTTGATTGGAGTAAAACAGACCTATGGAAGGCTTATGTTCCTGCTATGGTACTTGGTTTACTTGCAATGGGTCCAGCTGCTATTTTTGGTGAAAAATACAATAAACCAAAACAGATATTTGTTATTTCAATCATACTTTTTATATTTGCATTTTTATTGATGGGTCTAACACATAGTAGCGTATTATTTGTTATTGGTGTTGTTCTTTTCTTTATTGGTTTTAACATGATGGAGCCGTTGGTACAATCTATGATATCAAAATTTGCAAAGGTTCACCAAAGGGGCGCAGCTCTTGGAATTGCAAACTCATTCTCATATTTTATGACATTTATTGGTGCAACCGTCGCTGGTATTGTTTTAGATTATTTTAATCGTGAGGTTTTGGGCGTTGGCACTGCTGTTGTTGCATCGTTATGGTTGCTTTGGACTTTATCAAAGCTTCAAAATCCTACAAAACATTCTCATTTATATTTACCAGAAGATAGTGTTGATATGGATAAATTAAATAATCTTGAAGGTGAGCATATCGCAGAGTGGTATATAAATGATACCGAAAAATTAGTAGTAGTAAAATATGTGACAGATAAAATAGCTGAAGAAGATTTAAAGGCACAAATCTTAAAAGAGGTGTAAATTAAAGGCACCTCTATAAAGACAGCATGATAACTTTAACACTTTTGCCTTTATTTATATCTACATCATCTTCAAATGTTACCATTAATGCACTACCTTGAAGTAAATTTGTTAAGATTGCTGATGTTCCTGATTTTTTACCATTAAAATCAACCATATATTTTCCATCTCCTAGTGTTATATTACAGGCTGTGAATTCTGTCTTTTTAGATTTTTTAATGAATGGCTCTTTCAAAATTGCGTCAATTAAGACTAAATTATCATTTTGAAGCTGTAGCCTTCTAACAAGTGTTACAGCATAAAGCCAAGCTGTAACAGTACTAGAATAAGCAAAACCTGGTAAAGAGATAATAAATTTATTATCTTTTGTTGCTAAAAGTATATGCTGACCTGGTTTTATTTTAACACCTTTAAAAATAATCTCAGCTCCAAGTGCTGGCACTATATCCTTAACAAAATCATAATCGCCAACGCTCACTCCTCCTGTTGTTATTATAATATCAGCTACATGTAAAGCATTATTAAAACTATTTATGATAGAGTTTTTATCATCTTTAACAACACCTAACTGTTTAACATCTGCACCAGCTAACCTCATCATAGCCTCTATGGTATAGTTATTTGAGCTTCTGATTTGTGTTGAAGTTGTGGCATCTTCTGCGATATCTAAAATTTCGCTACCAGTTGAGAGAACTGCAACTTTTGGTTTTACAACAACTTTTATCATGACACGATTTAATCCAGCTAAAACACCTATCTCAACAAAAGACAGCTTCGTACATTTTTTGATTAAAATATCACCAGCACTATAGCTCTCTCCAATTTTTCGTACATTTGCACCTTTTATAACTTTTTTATTTATAGTTATCTCATCATTTTGAACTTCTACATTTTCTATTTGAATAAGCGTATCCGCACCATTTGGCATTTTTGAGCCTGTAAAAGTTTTAATGCAATAACCGTGTGTCACATTTTGTAAAAGTTCACTGCCTGCTGGATTATCGCCTAGCATCTTGATTGTACCGTTTTTTTGGTCATCTGCTTTAATGGCATATCCATCCATAGCAGATGTTTCAAATTCAGGTGATGAGAATTGTGCCACAATATCCTCAGCTAAAATTCGCCCTAAGGCATCAGATAAAAAAATCTTTTCCCAGCCCATAGGCTTTACATGTAAAGCGTTTAATAATTTTTGCGATTGTTCGTATGAAATAAATGTCATATTTTTTTTCCTAAAATTCCACTTCCAGTTATTGGCGTAGATCTATCTTTTGCATAAATTCTTTTAGAGTCAACTACGTCATACTTCCATATAGGCGCACTAGCCTTAAAATCTTCTACAAATTCATCTATCAACTTTAATGCCACAGCTCTTTTTGGTGAAAAAACTGCTGCGATATATGATGAAGTATGAATTTTAACATCCCCACGTGAATGTGCCATTTTAATCTTTGCACTCTTGCTTTTTGCACTTTTTTGCCAAGAATCAAACCAGTTTTGTAAAATTGGCTCATAAATATCAAAACTAAGAGCTTCTATACCATTTTCATCGCGTACAATGCCAACAAAAGAGATATATGCACCATAATTATTTTGTAACTCTTCTTTATACCATCTTAATAAAATAGATGACACATCAAGTGAGCCATTATACAACTCTAACATCTTAACCACCGCAAACAGGAGGTAAAAGCGAAATTTTATCACCATCTTTTAATGCAATATCAAGAGAAGAAACCAAAGTATTATTAACAGCTACTGCACTAATATCAAGCCACTGTTTTAACTCTTCATCAAGTTGAAGTATATCAGATACCTCTTGTAGCGTATTTGCTTTTAACTCTAAATTATCTTTTTGTATAGGACCTAAAAATTCAATATAAACCATGATCTCTACCTTTTTTAAGTAATTATAGCAAAAAATATATGTATAATTCCAAAAAAGGTTGAATTTTGATTTTTGGAAGAATAGAGTATCTTAATTTATTGCCTTTTCATGTATTTATGAAAAGATTTAACCGATCTTTACATAAAAATATGATGACAAGATACAAAAAAGATATTCCCACCATTATAAACAGTAGATTTGAAACAAAAAGAGTTGACGCTGCTTTCATTTCAAGCATAAAAGCTAAAAAATATAAAAAATCAAAACTAGGTATAATTGCTAAAAAAGAGGTATTAAGCGTTTTAGTAATTCCAAACAGTAGCAATAAGGAAGATGCTGCTTCAGCATCTTCAAACGCCTTAGCAAAAATTCTTAAAATAGATGGGGAAGTTATAATAGGAGATAGGGCATTAAAATACTATCTTACGCATAAAAATTATATAGATTTAGCACAAGAATGGCATAAAAAATATAATCTTCCTTTTGTTTTTGCTATTCTTTGTTATCACAACAAAGGCATGAAGATAAAAAAAATTGAGGAAAAATTTTTAAAAGCAGATATAAAAATTCCGAGATATATCTTAAAAAATGCTTCGCAAAAAACTACTATAAGCGAAACTGATGTTTTAAATTACCTTACAAAAATTTCTTATCATATAGACACAAAGGCATTACGCGGTTTTAAAAAATTTTTAAATATGCTATAATCATTTTATGAAAAAAATAACTGTTTTTATATTAATTTTAAACACTTTTATATATGCCGTAATGCCAATAACTCCCATACCTTTGCATGTAAAGGTAAATAAACAAAAAGCGCTTTTGGGTGAGAAGTTGTTTATGGATCCTATACTATCAAGCGATAAAACAGTATCCTGTCTTAGTTGCCACAATATTTTTACAGCAGGTGGTGCAGATAAAAGAAAATTTTCTTTAGGCGTTAGAAGACAAGAAGATAATATCCATTCTCCAACAGTTTTAAATGCTGTTTATAATTTTAAGCAGTTTTACAACGGTAGAGCAAACAATCTAACCGAGCAGATAAATGGATCCCTCCACAATCCTATAGAGATGAATATGACAAATTCACTTATTGAAAAAAGATTAAATAATAGCAAGTATTATAAAAAACTTTTTTTAAAAGTATATAAAACAAAATATATAACATATAAAGATGTAATAAATGCTATAGTTACCTTCGAAGATGCCCTAACAACACCGAACTGTAAATTTGATAGATATTTAAGAGGAAAAACAAAACTAAATAAACAAGAGATGAGTGGATACAGAGATTTTAAAGAGCTAGGCTGTATTACATGTCATAATGGTGTAAATATAGGTGGCAACATGATGCAAAAAAGCGGAATCTTTCATGCCATGATTAATCATCAAAAATATCCTGATCTCTACTCTATTACAAAAAATTTAAAATTTAAAAATGTATTTAAAGTACCAACTCTTAGAAATGTTGCGCTAAGAGCTCCCTATTTTCATAATGGCTCTGCCGCTACGCTTGGTATTGCTGTAAAGAGAATGGGCTACTATCAATTAGGCACAATTTTATCTCAAAAACAAATTACAGATATAGTTTTGTTTTTAAAAACTCTTACAGGACAAACACCCACAATACTGGATAGTTCAAAATGAAATTTTCAAAAAGCATAGTTGCTATTTTAATTAGTTTAATAATAATTATTTATATTATAATATCATTTTATTTATACCAAAAAAACATGCAAAAAAAACATACTATTTTTGTTGCAACCATAAATAAACTTATACATGATAATTTAAGAGTAAACTATGATATTTTATCAACTTCTATTTTTGCATATAACAATGAAGATATCATAGCTAAAAATACAAAAGCTTTAAAACAACAATATAATAAATTGAAAAATTTAGACAGCCTAAAAAGGAAGCACTGTCAGACTCTAAAAATTTCAATTAATAATTTAGGTGAATTAATAGATAATAAAATAACTAATATTACCTATTTTTTAATCTTAAATGCAAACATAAAGAACTCTTTTATTTTTTTACTAAATTATAGACATAAAAGTCATGACTACTTTAAACAAAGTAATAATATTAATAAACAAATCAACTCAATTTTAAATAATTTTTCTTATATAAGAAAAACTCAAGATATAAATCATCTTGATATCATAAAGCTCCTTCTATCATCGAAAAAATTAGATAAAAAACAGTTAGCTTATATCTCTTTATTTAATCTTCATGCTAAATATATTAAAAATCATATAAATATATTTTTTCAAACTCTAGATTTGGTAACAAATAATAAACTACATAAATATATTATAAAAATAAATAATCAGTTTAATGCACTTACAAAACGCGATGATATGCGATTAAATAGACAAACATTTTTTGTTATTATCATAATAATTATTGGTGCACTGTTTATTATCTTCTTGACTCTTAGGTTAAATAAAGAAAATGATAAATTAAAAAAAGCTGAACGCAAGCTTGTTTATCAAGCTTCACATGATAGCTTAACTAAAATATTAAATAGAGTTTCTTTTGAAAATATACTTAAGACAGATAAAGATTTTTTATTGTTATTAATAGATATAAATGGGTTTAAACATATCAATGATTTTTATGGCACTGATATAGGAAATTTAGTTTTACAAGAGTTTGCATTATTTATACAAATAAAGACTTTAGAGCAGTACGATGCATTATACTATCGTACTGGTGGTGATATTTTTGCGATTCTTCTTTCAAATGTTACTATACAAAATGCTTTTAAAATAGCGCAAGACCTCTCAAATATTATCTCGTCACATAACTTTTGTATAAACAATCTTGATATCTCTATAAGTGTAAAAATTGCTATAAACAATATAAGACCTCTTATGGAAAATGCTGATATGGGACTAAAAAGGATAAAATCACAAAATAAAGAAAATATAATTATCTTTAATGAAAAACTAGAATTAAAAAAGGAGATAAAAGCAAATCTTGATATTGTAAATTTGGTAAAGCATGCTATACAAAATAAAAAAGTTATCGCTTATTTTCAACCGATATTAAATATAAAATCACAAAAAATAGAAAAATATGAAGCTCTTGTGAGAATTATAAAAGAGGATGGTTCGATTTTGCCACCAATGGCTTTTTTGCCAACTATTGAAAATACACAGTTGTATTATAAAATAACTGAAATTATGATAACAAAGATACTAAAAATTGCAAAAATAAATAAACAATATAGATTTTCTTTAAATCTATCTATGCGAGATATAACTAATGAAAAATTGATGACAATGCTTTTTTACAAATTAGAACAACACAAGCTTGATAATGCAAATATTGATATAGAATTACTTGAGACACAAGAATTGTATGATATATCAAAAGTTAAGGATTTTATAATTAGAGCCCATGAGCTTGATTGCCGTATTTTAATTGATGATTTTGGAACAGGATATTCAAATTTTGCATATTTAAGCGAGCTTGATGTTGATGTGCTTAAGATTGATGCCTCAATCATAAAAAATATACTAACAAATAATAAAATGATGAAAACACTGATAAGCATAAAACAGTTTGCCACTGCACTTAATATTCAAACAGTAGCTGAATTTGTTGATAATCAAAAAGTCTTAGATGAAATTCAAAAAATTGGCATAGACTATGCACAGGGGTATCTTATAGGAAAACCTACCCCCCCCCCCCCGAATTACTTAATGGGGTATCTCTAAAAACATTGTAAAATATATCCATTTGAAATTTTAGTAAAATTATATTTATACTGACCATCTAGCTGTACTACAATTCTATAATATCCTTGATGATTTCCTATACTTACAAGCTTAAAGATACCTTTTTTTATTCTTTTTTGAAAGCTTAAAAAATCACTCACATGTTTAAAATCTAAAACAATTCTATATGGATCAATCATCATAAAATGTCTAATATTTATATCTTTTGTTTTAATTTTTATATTTTCTTTAGCAATATACAAAGTAACTAAGTTATTGAACTTAATAATTTTAGCTTTTTTATCTTGTATTATAACCTCATGACTTGCCTGATAGGTTTGAGATATAAATAGTGGTATATGCCAATTTATACTATTTGTAAGACTTATACTTTTTGCACCAATTGAACCATCAATATTTATAAATTGTACAGTTATTTTTTTTAAAATTCTAGCACTTGAAGGCAGAGAGATAGAGGCTATATTTAATGGAATATAAGATTTAATCTTATTTGAAGTAATATTTATCTGATGTACTTTCGTTGATGGAAAAAATGGGTTTTGTCTTGCCAAAAGCAATACAGATGATATTAATAATAATATGATAATTTTTTTATACATACAAATCCTTCAAGTAGCAGTTAGGTGCCTGACCAGAATAAATGTCATACTTCATGCTCTAAGAAAATAGTGCTAGTTCTAGCCAGATTTTTGCAGGACTAACTGATTAATCCAAAAAAATCTAACGACGAAATAGGGCTATTTTCTTATCGCCCTTTGGGAAGCACAAAAGTAGACTTACTGCTTCGTTAAAAATTCTTAGATTAACTAGTTAGTCTTTCAAATTTTTGCCTCACATTAAACCTACTTTTGTACTTCTGAAGTATGACATTTATTCTGGTCAGGCACTTATCTCTTTTAATTGAAAATATACTTTTTGCTCTTGTGCATTATCTGCTTTTAATATCCTAATCTCTTTTTGTAAATTATTGCTATAAATATTTAAATCCATAAGCACTCGCCATGAGTTATCTCCAAAAAGTAATGTACCTATATATATACCTACTATAATTATTATAATTAAAGCAGTTAAAAAAAACTTTGACGATATGCCAAAATATCTTTGTGTAAATGATTCCTTATTCTTTATTCCTTGATATAATTCATTCATCATTTATCACTACATTATGCTTTAAAGAGCTTTTTCCCTATATATTCACTATAAACAATCTCGTTTTCTATCTCTAATAAGCGATTATACTTTGCAATTCTTTCACTTCTTGCAGTTGAGCCTGTTTTTATCTCTGCACAATTAAGTGCTACTGCAAAATCAGCAATAAAAGTATCCTCACTCTCTCCTGAACGATGGCTCATGACACATTTGTAGCCATTTCTTTGTGCTAGGCGAACCGTAAGCATGGTTTCACTAACTGTTCCTATCTGATTTGGTTTTATTAAAATTGCATTTGCAATATTTTTAAGAATTCCTTCATTTAAAATATTTGCATTTGTGACAAACAGATCATCTCCAACAATTTGAATCTTTTTAGCTAATTTTTTAGTTAATATATCCCAGCCTTCCCAATCATCTTCACTTAAACCATCTTCTAAAGAGATAATAGGATATTTTTCACATAATACCTCATAATACTCGACTAACTCTTGTGAAGATAATGTTTTATTTTCAGATTCAAGACGATATCCACCCTCTACTACCAATTCAGAGGCTGCAACATCAAGCGCAATGGCTATTTCATCTCCAGCTTTATAACCAGCCTTGATGATGGCCTCAATAATCATCTGTATAGGTTCTTCATTTGAGCTAAGATTTGGTGCAAAACCGCCTTCATCACCTAAAGAAGTGCTGTGATTTTTCTCTTTTAAAATAATTTTTAAATTATGATAAACTTCTGATGAAGCACGTAAGGCAGTTGAAAAATCATCAAAACCAAGTGGCACAATCATATATTCTTGAAAATCTACTGAATTATTGGCATGACTTCCGCCGTTTATAATATTTAGCATAGGTGTTGGCATAACCATGGCGTTAGCACCACCTAAATAACGATACAATGGAGTATTAATACTTTTAGCTGCTGTGCGTGCTATTGCCATTGAAACACTAAGAACTGCATTTGCTCCTAAATTAATATAGTTATCGCTACCATCTAACTCTTTCATAGTAGCATCAACAATAGCTTGATTATATGGGCTCATGCCAATTAATACACCTGCTATATCATCATTGACATTTTTTATCGCTTTTAAAACTCCTTTGCCCAAGTAGCGTTCTTTTTCGTTATCACGAAGCTCAAACGCTTCACGCTTACCAGTACTTGCACCACTTGGTACAATCGCACTTGCCACCGTACCGTCACTAAGCGTAACTGTAGCTTTTACCGTAGGATTTCCGCGTGAATCCAAGACCTCTGTTGCTGTGATATTTTCTATAAATATCATACATCTGCCTTATTAATTTCAGATACATCCATAATCATTAAGTTTGTTAGCCCCATAGCTTCTTTTACTTTTATCTCTATCTCGTTTGCCAATTCTGGTTCATCTTTGAATTTTTGCTTAACATTCTCGCGACCCTGACCTAATTTAATATCTTCATACGAAAACCAAGCACCACTTTTATCTATAATATCTAATTTTACACCATAATCGACTAATTCACCTTCTTTGGATATCCCTTCGCCAAACATAATATCAAACTCTGCTTGACGAAACGGAGGAGCTACTTTATTTTTAATAACTTTTGCTCTAACGCGATTTCCAATTTGACTATCACCTTGCTTTATAGATGCGATACGCCTTATATCAATACGCACTGATGCATAAAATTTTAGTGCATTTCCACCTGTTGTTGTTTCAGGTGAACCATAGCCCATCATTCCAATTTTCATGCGTATCTGATTTATAAAAATAACAGTACAATTCATTTTACTAAGTACGCCAGTTAGCTTTCTGAGTGCTTTTGACATTAAGCGAGCTTGGACACCAACGTTTTGATCAGACATTTCACCCTCAATTTCTGATTTTGGGGTCAGTGCTGCTACTGAATCAATAACTATCAAGTCAACTGCTCCACTTCTAGCTATTGTCTCAACAACGTCGAGTGCTTGTTCTCCATAATCTGGTTGTGATACTAAAAGGTTATCAACATCAACTCCCAAATTTTTAGCATAAATCACATCCAGAGCATGTTCTGCGTCAATAAAAGCACATACTCCATTATCCTTTTGACACTCTGCTGTAATTTGAAGAGCTAAAGTAGTTTTTCCAGAACTCTCAGGTCCATATATTTCAACAACACGACCTTGTGGAACGCCACCAATACCAAGGGCTAAATCAAGCCCTAAAGAACCGGTACTAATTGACTTCAAGGGTTCTATATCCTTATCGCCCAGCCTCATTAAGGTGCCTTTACCAAAAGCCTTATCTATCTGTTTTAATGCCAAATCTAATGATTTTTGTTTTTTGTCATCCATATGAAATCACCTATTTTTTTATATTATAACTTATTTTTTGATAGCAAGCTACAAATTTATTGTGATATTTTAACATTATTTAGCTAAAATTAAAGAAAAGAAAAAAATGGATGCAGATGAAAGAGATACTAATTGCACATTCGCCTGATGCTGATGATATTTTTATGTATTATGCTATTAAATTTGGATGGATTGGTATTAAGGATACAAAATTTATAAATATATCCAAAGACATACAAACGCTAAATGAAGATGCTTTAAGAGGTGTTTATGATATTGTTGCAATTAGTTTTGGACTTTATCCAACAATAAAAGATGAATATGCTCTTTTAAAAACTGCTGTTAGTTTTGGCGATGGCTATGGACCAAAATTAATTAAACGAAAAAATACAAAATTAAAAAAATATTTTACCGTGGCACTAAGTGGAAAACATACTACAAACGCCATGTTGTTTCGTATAGCATATCCTAATGCAAAAATTATTTACATGAATTTTTTGGAGATTGAAAACGCTGTCAAAGATGGCAAGGTTGATACTGGAGTTTTAATTCATGAAAGTATTTTAACTTTTAGTAGTGAACTTGAAGTTGAAAGAGAAATTTGGGATATTTGGCTAGAGCTAGCAAAAGAGGAACTCCCTTTACCGCTCGGTGGCATGGCACTTCGTCGCTCATTGCCATTAAATAGAGCCATAGAATATGAACAACTGTTAACACAGGCTGTAAAAATAGGCAGAAAATACAAAAAGAGACTCTGTGATATGTTAATTCAAAGAGATTTGGTACGTGTTGATGATAAAATACTAGATAAATATCTTGAACTTTATGCTAATGATGAATCTATTACATTAAATGAAAGACAAATAAAAGCAATTGACAAACTATACGAGATAGGTTTTAATTACAACTTTTATGATAAAGCAATTAAAATAAAAAACTATATGATACCCTCGCAATATCAAAATTTAAGAGAGTCATAAATGGATGCACAATTAATATCTCTTGGAGTTCATACTTTTAAAGTAGCATTACTGCTGTCTTTACCTGGATTATTAGCTGGCATGCTTATAGGTTTAGCAGTTAGTATATTTCAAGCAACAACGCAGATAAATGAGATGACGCTTAGCTTTATCCCAAAAATTCTTGGAGTTGTACTTGTTATTATTGTAACTATGCCTTGGATGTTAAATGTTATACGAGATTTTGGTGTTCATGTTTTTAATATGATACCTACTTTTGTACACTAAACTAACCATAAATGAAGATTAAAAAAATTAATTTTAAAAAATTTAGCTCTATAAAAATTGGCAATATACAAGATGTTGTCATGATAGATGATATTTCTTACCCACAAAATCATTATCTCTTAGGATTGGCAAACAATGTATTAATTAGTAATAATCCCCCACCACTTATGATGCTTAGTAAAAAATTTGATTATATAAAAATACAAAACAATAAACTTATAATTGGATGTGCGACACCTAGCGGAAAAATTATCTCGTTTTGTAAAAAAAATAATATTACAAATCTTGAATTTTTATCTCACCTACCTGGAACGCTTGGCGGAATTATCAAGATGAATGCCGGATTAAAAGAGTTTGAGATATTTAATCATCTCCTTAGCATCTTCACATGTAAAGGTGAAATCTTTAAAGAAAATATTACTTATGGGTATAGATTTACAGATATACAAGATGTCATATTTGAAGCTAGATTTGAGTTAAAATACGGTTTTGACACAAAAAAAATAGATATATTTAAAAAAATGCGTCTAAATCAACCAAAAGAATCGAGTGCTGGTAGCTGTTTTAAAAATCCACATGGTGATTATGCTGGCAGACTTATAGAAACTGTTGGCCTAAAGGGCATGCGTATAGGTAACATGCAATTTAGCAACAAACATGCAAATTTTCTTATAAATTGTAATAATGGTACATTTGAAGATGCTATGCAATTAATTAAATTGGTAGAACAAAAAGTTCAAGACCAATTTGATATAAAATTACAACGTGAAATTATTATAATAAATAAATAATCTTTAAAATTTAAACATCAACCCTGTAAAAATGCCTGAAAATGTTAAATTTGTTTTAACATCACTGCTGCTTTCATCTATCTTAATATGCTCTGATCTGTAACCTACTTCGATTGCTGGCTCAATAACAGGAACTGAGGTAAAAATATATGAAATCTTAGCACTATAATCTGAGATAGTTGAATGCCCATCTGCTACATATTTTCCAATACCAATAATGGCTAGATTTGTATCTGGAATTGATATTTTCAAACGTCCATAAAGCATAGGAATTGCAAGTGTTTTGTTAGTTGTATAACCAGCAAAAGAGGCTACAGGAGCTACGCTATAGCTACCTTGAAGTACTTTAAAATCAATACCCAAATCAATAGTCGTAAAAAATCTATTATCTAAAAGATTGTAATATGGGATAATATCATACTGATTTAATTTCAATGTACTTGTGGTTGTGCCTGCTCCTATCTTGATAGTACTACCCCACTGTCCATATGGACTACCGTTAGCTTTTATTTGTGAATACTCTAGACGAATGTTTGGAATTAAAAATATAGGCTGCTTGATGGATAACCATATATAAGGCAGGGTTTGCTCTTTTTTCTTTAGTGTATCATGCCCAATAAGTCCTGAACCATTATTATATGTTGCAGTTGCCTTTGGTGCTTGCATCCAAGCAGCAACACCTACTTTAATGTTAAGCATACTTGCATTTAAAATCGAAGTAAATAGAGTGAATATAAAAATTAAAATAGTTATTTTTTTCATAGTAAGCCTTTATTTTAGAGGTATCCCTTAGATGAAAACCCTTTAAAAAGCAATTAACTTCTTAAAGGATTAAGAGTTGTAAAAAATATTATTTAACAGCAGCTAGAGCAGAATCATAATCTGGCTCTTGTGTAATTTCTGGACATATCTCTTTATAAATAACGATACCTTTTTCATCAACTGCAAAAATAGCACGACAAGTCACACCAGCTAATGCACCATCAGCTATTAAAACACCATAAGCATTAGCAAAATCTTTATTTCTAAAATCAGATGCAACGGTTAGGTTTTTTATGCCCTCAGTTGAGCAAAAACGACTAGCTGCAAATGGTAAATCCATAGACACAACAGTTAAATCAACATCTTTTATTTCAGATGCTTTTGCGTTAAAATTTCTAGTTTCAGTAGCACATACATCAGTATCAAGAGAAGGAACTACAACAATTAGTTGTTTTTTACCTTGCGCTCCTCCAACTATTTTATCCGCTAAACCATCAGAATTTGTTACCACAATTTCAGGTGCTATATCACCAACTTTTACTTCACTTCCAGCTAAATTAACTGTATTGCCTTTTAATTTTGTTGTTGCCATTATTTATTTCCTTTAAATTTAATAGTAAAAGTTTACTTAAATTTAATAGATTTTGTCTTAATTTGTTAATAAGTATTTTCGTTTAATAATTTTTTAAATTAAGTACCTCTTTATTTATGGTCTCTTACTTATTACAATTTACTTCTTGAGGCAACCGCAACATCTTCTAAATTTGTAAACATTTTTAAATGATACATATCCACCGCGATTCGGCCTATCATAGCAGCGTTATCAGAACAATACTCTAAATCAGCCAATAAAAGTGTACAATTATAAGGAGTTAAAATCTTCTTTATCTCTTTACGTAGATAAAAATTTGCACTAGCACCTCCAACTATTGCAAATTTTATAGGCGGATTTGATTTAAAATATTTTTTCAATTTTTGAGTTAAATGTTTTACGGCTATATGTTCAAATGAAGCAGCTATATCTTTATAGTCCTCTTTTTTTGCATTTAAAATAGCTAATCTAACAGCATTTTTGAGTCCAGAATAACTAAAAGAGATAAGAGGAGATTGATGCAAGGGAACTGTGAAATTGTATCTTTTTACATCACCATTTTGTGCTAATTTTTCTATTTTTACCCCTCCTGGATAGCCTAATCCCATCATTTTTGCTACTTTATCAAAACTTTCACCAAAACTATCATCCATACTTTTAGCCACTACTTTCATATCTATTAAGTTCTTTGCTTCTATCACCTGAGTATGTCCGCCAGAAACTAACAAAACAGTTAATGGAAACTGGCTAGATTTGCGTATAAAAAGTGAATAAATATGTCCTTTTAAATGATTGACTGAGATAATTGGAATATTTAAAGCGATACTAATCGCCTTTGCCATCATCACACCTTCAACAAGAGTAATGGCAAGACCAGGCGTTGACGTAACTGCTACTGCTTTTAGTTGCTTAAAATAAGGCTTACAAGAGTTTAAAATTTTAGGAAGTGCGGTTGCATGAAGTCTTGAGGCAAGTTCTGGAACAACACCACCATATATAGAATGCTCAAGCTCTTGAGATATCTTTTTATGAAGAATTAATTCACATGTGTTTATTTTGGTAATTGCAACTGCACTATCATCGCAAGAGCTCTCAATTGATAAAATCATATTTTACCAAAACAGTAAGTAGTTTACAAATACTAAAACGAGCAATTTGATAAGTGAAATAGTGACTATACCTATAATATTTCCTATTTGACAAGAGGAACAATTTTTATACTGTTTTGCTTCATATTGTGCATAAAAAAAGTAGATTATAATCAAAATAAACAACACAATCATTGAGAAATTTTCTGCAACATTTAAGAGATGGACTAAATTTTTATTAAGAAGAAACTTTGCAAAAGCTCCTATTAGAGTTATTGCAAACAGATATTTAAAAAAGTGTATAAGCTTATCTTTTTTAAAAACTGTTGGACATCCATTGTTTGTAATTGCATTTGTACCATACTGTAACTTTGAATCTAAAAGTGCTGTTTCTTGTTTGTTTAGTCTAACTCGAAAATTTGCACCAAACATATAATCTAATTTTCTTTGTAAAGTAATTGCAAAATCACCATCTGCATCTAAGAAATGCTGATTTTCATTTCTATCTTCATACATAATAGTTATCTCTTTATATCTTTTGGTTTTTGCACTTAATCCTGGAAAATATGCTGTCATTTCAATTGGCGTTACAGTACCGCTTTGCTTAATCATTTTTGGGTTTATAAGTTCTAAAAAATCTGCTTTATCTTGCTTTATGACGATTACATTTAATGATGAGCCTATCTGAAAAGCTGTTAGTGCGTTTAAGCCATTGGCTTTAATCGTATCTTTTAAATCCTGTACCAACTCGTCTAAACTTTTATCAAATTTTCTAACATTTGCACCAAATTCCAGACTAGGTGTTGTCGGATATGTTGTTATTTGTCGAATCATCTATTTTCTTCTTTTAAAAAGCAATGTCATATCATCTCCACAAAATGTCTAACCTCTTTATCTATCTCAAATATCTCATCAAGCGAATTTGGCTCATCTTTAAACTTTTCAAATGCTTTAATGATATCTTTTGAGATATCTAAAAATCTACTTTTTTTAGATATAAATTTTTTAATTGCAGCCTCATTTGCAGCATTTACTACTACTCCTAATCTTGGCTTTGTTAAAAGTTCATCTTTTATCTGCCACACGGCATATCTTGATGTATCAATGGCTTTAAACTCAAGTGTTGCAATTTTTATCAAGTCAATAGGTTCTAAAATTCGCTCTTTAACTTTGCCCATTATAGCATATGAAATAGGAAGTTGCATTGAAGTATTTGCAAGATGTGCTGTTGTTGAACCATCTTTAAAATTTATAAGTGCATGAATTACAGATTTTGTCTCAATAATAGCATCATATCTACCCTCTTTAAAAAGCCATCTCGCTTCTAATAATTCAAACATTTTGTTTACCATAGTAGCGCTATCTATTGTAATTTTTTCCCCCATAGACCAATTTGGATGTTTTTGCGTATCTTGCAGGGTTGCATCTGACAAATCTTTTATATTCCAATCACGAAATGCACCACCACTAGCAGTAATTGTCATGCTGTGTATCTCTTTATTTTGTAAAAGATACCAAAGTCCGAAATGCTCACTATCTATTGGCTGAATTTTAGAAGTATCCACAAATGCTCCAGCAGCCACTAAACTTTCTTTATTTGCAAGTGCTACACGCTTACCACACTCAATAGCTTTTAAGGTTGGACGAAGTCCTAAAAAACCGACAAGTGCGTTTATAACTAGTTTGGTATTAGACTCTTCGATGACACGTAAAATAGCATCTTCACCATAAAGTACATTTTTATGCCTTACATGTAAGATGTCTTGCTTTAAGGCAACTACCACAACCCTTGGGTGATGCAATGCTATTTGCTCATTTAATAATTTAATATTTCTCCCAGCAACCAAAACATCTACATGCAAATGAAATCGCTTAACAATCGCTAGCGTATTTACGCCGATTGAACCTGTTGAGCCTAATAAAATCATCTACACTATTGCGTGTAAAAATACAAACATGACAATAGATCCAAAAAGGTATCCATCAACTCTATCTAGCATTCCACCATGTCCTGGTAAAATCGAACCACTATCTTTTACGTCTGCTTGACGTTTAAGATAGCTTTCAAAAAGGTCACCAAACACTGATGAAAAAGAGACAAAAAATGAGATAATAACAGCTTTATAAATATCAACAATACCCAAACCAAACGAAAAGCCAACCAACGTGGCTATCAAAATACCACCGATTACGCCCTCTAGTGTTTTATTTGGACTTGTTTTACAAAAACTCTTTTGACCAAAACTCTTTCCTACTAAATACGCACCAACATCTGTAGATGCCACGACAACAACAAGCCAAAGAAGTGCAGTTCGATTATATTGTTGATAAAGAGTTAGAAAAAATAGCATACCCGCAGTCGGATAAATAAAAGGTAAAAAGTTTTTCATGGATATTTTTGGGTTATACGCAACCACGCCAAAGAAAATTACGCCAGCTAACATAAATAAATCATTACCATGTGGATAAAAGTATGCCAATATCCATAAAAATATGGCATAAAAAAACATGGAATCTTTTTTGATACCAAATAAATCATTTGCTTCTTTAAATGCTAAAATATAAACAATACCAAGCACTAACCAAACAAGAAAAAAACTATTTAAAAACCAAACAGCCCAAACAGCTAAAATTAACCAAATTCCAACCAACCATCTATCTAAATCATTGCTAAATTTATCTTTTAATGCCATAAAAAATCCTAAATTTTTGATATTGTACCCTATCAAACTTTAATATCAAGATGATGAACTTGAACCTTCTCATCTTCTTTATCATTATTTTGTTTTTTAAAAGAGCGTTTTCTCTCCTCGTCACGCTCTTGTTTTTGGTGTTCTTTATTAGCATCTATTTTTTGATTTTCTTCTGCTGGACGAACTTTTTGTATCTCTGTTTTTTCTTTAGCGCTATCAATAGCTGATACAAAATTTTGCTCATCAATACGATTTAAAAAGGATGTCATCTTAGTAGATGCTGCTGGCGTTTGCTGATTTACATAAATCGCATTTCCAATTGGACCTAAAGCCATGATTTCTCCTTAATATTATCTTGTGTCGACTTCTATCGTTTTGTATCTATTATAAAGTACATGTGCACCTTCTTGGACTTTTACCTCACGCCTTGGTGTATAATCGACCAGATAGCGTCCTTTATCAAATGTAGAAAATTGTACACACAACTTAGAAGCTTCATAAATTATATTTTGTGGCAAAGCTTGCTTATCTGTTGAGATAATCACATGCGCTGAAGGGGTATCTTTTAGATGAATCCAAATATCTCTCGCTCTTGCTCTTTTTAAGAGCTTAATATTGCCTTTTTCATTTTTACCCATTGACACTTTATATCCGCCAATAAAAAATTGCTCAATAGACTCATCTTGTTTAATCTTCTTTGCCTCTCTTTTTGGCGGAAACAAAAGTTCTAATTCTGAAATCTCTTTAACGTTTTCTACTGTTTGTAAAAAATGCTTTACAAATTTTATCTTTTGCTCTAGTGATGTACGCTCTATATAAAGATTTTTTGCTTTTTGCTTTTGCTTTTTAGATAATTTGAAAAAATACTTAGATATATCTGATGCTAATGCAAACACCTCATCTAATTTAATGACTATCTCTTTGTCATCATAATCTTTTACATGTAAAACTTTTTCATACGGTTTAATTAAGTGAAGATTAGATAATACCAAATTACCCAAATGTTCATTATTTTTGGCATTTTTTAATAGCTGTTGTTCATCTTGTATATTTTCATAAATCTTTTGAAGTTTTATCAATTTTTTTTGTAAAAATATGGTTTTTTGTCTTTTTAAACATTCAACTTTTATTTTATTATTTTCTTTGCACGTATCTTTTAAAAATAGTTCTATATTGGATATTGGGTACTCTTTTGCTACAAAATTTGCTTTTGGTGGCAACAGTAAATTTTGACCAACCCTAATCTCTCTAAATGATGAAAAAATATCTATATGACGAAGTGCTTCTAAAATAATCTCATCTTCATCTAAAATAATTATATTTGTATATTTACCAGTAAATTCAAACTGCAGATACGTTTTAATCTCTTTATAGGTATCTTTAATAACAGTTGTAAATCTAAGTAATTTATCATCATTTACCAAAGACACGTCAAGAACATGACATCTGTTAAATCTTTTTGATAAGATGATATCAAATGGAGCGTTATAGACCTTGGAGCGAATATATTTATCGCACTTATAAATGGCACTATTGTTGCGCTCCATATCAAAATAGATATCATCATCTTTATCAAATACAATCTTTACAACCATGTCAGAAATACGATAGATAGCACTAATTTTGGAAAATTCATTAAAATATTTTACAAGTTGTTTTAAATGTGAAAGTTTCATAAGAGTATTTTAGCCTAGTTTTATGTATAATTACGAAAAAGCATGAAAAATAATATAAAAATACTTTTAACGTTCTTACTCTCTTGTTTGCTTTATGCGCAAGACACCATAGTTTTAAAACCAATGTCCATTACATCAACTTTAATCAAAACCAATGAACTAAGAACAACCGATGCAGTTGAGATATATAGCGCCAAAGATATCAAAAAAGCACATGTACAAAATCTTTACCAATTTTTAAATGAACAAACTTCAATTATCACTATGCCAAATAGTGGCAATGCGTTTGCACAATCTTTAGATATACATGGTTATGGACTCACTAACGGATATCAAAATATTGTAATTATGATAAATGGTGTGAAAATAAACAATATCGACAGCGTGCCGGTAATGCTCTCCACTATCGCTGTTAATTCTATTAGTCGCATAGAGATTATAAAATCAAGTGGAATTGTAACCGCTGGTAATGGTGCAAATGCTGGAGTGATAAATATCATAACCAAATCTAAAAATACACAAGAACTCACACTTTATGGTGGAACTTATGGCATGACGTCTGGCTCATTTTATACAGGTCATGTTGGTAAAAAACTTTCACTCTTTGTAAACGCAGAAGCTAAAAAATTTGCAGGCATACAAAGTATTGACAACAGTGGCAATAAAGCCAGAAATAAACTCTCAGATGGTAGATTTAATCTCTCTTATAAAGTTACAAAAAAGTTAACAGTAAAAACAGATGCAAGTTTTACAAGAAGCGATGTTATCTACGCTGGTTATCTCACAAAACAACAGTACAACTCAAATCCATCTCAAAAAGGCATCGGTAGTACAGAGCAAACGTATAATACAGACATGCTAACAGTGGGAGCAGATTATAAAATAAATAGCTCTCTAAGCTTACATGTAAATGGTTCTCATAAAACAATTGAGTCAAATTATTTAGCATACAACTCATTATCTGGATACAAATACAACTCACTTCAAACAAAATTTAATTATCATCACAATATATTTAAAATCTCTGGTGGGGCTTACGCGTTTAATGGCATACGAAATTCTAGTAGCCCATACAGTAAAAGTTTTACAAAAAAGACAAATCGCTCTGGTTTTATCTCAGCAAGAGTTCAAAAAGGCAAAAATAGTTTTAAATTTGGTATTAGATTAGCAAGAGTAAATTATTATTTTTTAAATAAAAATTTACAAAAAAGTTATACTTTATATGGCGATACACTTGGATATAATTATCTATTAAATAAAACATCATCTATTTTTATCAACTACACGCATGCATATCAAACACCAAATATTGATGATTTTTTCGGTTTTAATAATATCACTTATCAGCAATTTTTCATCGGTTCATCTCTAAAACCCATGATGACGGATAACTACACACTTGGTTTTAATAATTTTCAACAAAACAATATATTTAAAATCTCAACATATTATATTAGCTTGCATAATGAATTATTTTATTATAATAGCATTACTTATGGTAAAAATACAAATATAGATAAATCCCACAAATATGGAGTGGATTTTTATGATAAATATATCATCAACAATCATTTTAATATTATATTAGTTTATAATTATACCCAAGCTATCATAGATAAGCAAAAACTAAGTAGTGCTAATTATGCAAATAAGCACCTCCCAGAAGTGTCAAATAATAGTATAAAAGTAACTCTTAGCTATGTGCCAAACCCCCACGCTACATTTAGAGTAACTCAAATCCACAGAAGTGCCACGTACGCGTCAGATGATTTTAACAATGATTTCATACAAAGACAAGCTCCCTATAATAGTACAAATATCTCCTTTACCTACACAAGAAAAAAATGGGAAGTTTTTGCTAAAATAAAGAACCTGTTTAATCAAAAAAATGGCTTATGGATAAAAAATAACACCATCTATCCAGTTAATTTCACAACAACGGCCTTAGTTGGGCTAAAGCTGAAGTTTTAAGATAAAGATGTGCGAATTGTATATAGAGAATTTTTAAAATATAAATTTTTTAATTCACTGTTTTTAGGTGTCAGTATCGGTACTATCTTTTTAATCTATACGCCACTTAGCCCATCACTTTACAGTTTAGGTGGCATCTTTTTAGCAATTAGTATGATTATTATTGCTAAACTTTATATAAAAATCTTAAATATTAATTACTTTTTTAAAATCTCACTGTTTGTAGAGCTAGTCTTACTTGTTATCATCTGCTTTTTTTTAATATTTTCATATAACTACACAACAGCATTAGTTGTTTATACTGGCTATCAAGCAACTTTTGCTTTTGGTTCTTATCTCATACGTGCTGAAACACTATTTTTAAAAAAAATAGATCTGCTTAAAATGGTAGACATCATAAAGCAAAAAGGATATCTAATAGGCATGTTTATCTCATATCTATTTTATAAGATTCAAACAGATTTTTTACATGTAAAAAGCCACAAAACTGAAGTTTACAATATTCATTTTTTACTTTTAGCAATTGAGCTCATTATTATCTTTTATGTTTTAAAATCATTTAGTAAAGTCAAAATAAGAAATAAGAAATTTTTATACACTTTTTAAAAAGTGTATAAAAACTAAATTACAATAAAAATCTAAGCTTTTTTAAAACATAAACCAAGCGCCAAGAGATAATGTATTATTATCAGATGCGTACAAAGAACTCGTTTGTCCTTGTGTTTTTAAATATCCCATATATTGAGCAACAAGCTTAATCTTTGGAATTGGTAAATAGTTTAACTGTACTATATAGTTACTACTATCATTTCCTGCCGCAATACCTGTTGAAGCAGTAGAACCATATCCTAAATTAATACCATATTTTGAGTTATACATATATTCCCCAAAACCTGAAAATACAGATAAAGTTCCCGTCGCGCCACTACTGCTAGCGTTTAGTGTTTGATTTTCCCACGTGTTTCTAGCTGCGATGGTTATAGCATTTTTGCCATTTATATATTGATATTCGCCGTCAATTGCAACATCAGTATATTTATCTAATTTCGTAGTACCAAGTTGTGCAATGTTTATATTCATGCCGTAACCTCCAACCATAAAAAAGCTAGAACCATAATACTTTTGAAATGCAATACGAGCGTAAGGTGCAGTTCCATTTACGTTAGAGCTACCGCCATTAAAACTGATATTTTTTAGTATTCCATTCATATGTCCAGTATCTTGATATCCACCAACTTCAACATAAATTAAATTATTATAAAGAGCATATGCGCTAAGACCAACTACTGTCTGACCAACTCCTTCAATCATAGGACCAGCTATACTCGCTTGATTTGCTGGCAATGCCCATGGAAATCCCCATGTTGGTGTAGATGCATATACATCTTGTACGGTTGGAGAATTATTAAGAGAAACACCATAAATTAAACTATTACCCATAAAAACAGTATTATTTGCATAGCGAATATCTGTATTATCGGCACCAATTCTTGTAGTAGTGAATCCCTGTGGTAAATCTGAAGAATCATAAGTAACTTGTATGAAAGCTCCTACATGTCCGTAAATCTTACCTCCGTAGAAGATGCTCATTTGTGGAGAATTAATCTTATCATTGAGATTAACACCATTTGCACTCTGTGACGCAAGAGCATTACTGCCCTTGCTTGTATTGCTGATTCCGACTTGTATCATAGCGGCTAACGGAAGGGGCATCTTTGTATCTCCTCCTCCCCTTGTGTAACCGTTTAACTTAAATTGACGCCCTGCTTGTGTTAGTGCCACATATGCACCTCCAGCATGACAAGCATCACACGACATACCTGTCTGTCTTGCAAAACTTGGAACAGCATAAGCACTAGACGCACCAACGGTAGTTAATAAAGCTACTACTACAGCTTTTGAAAAAGTTATTGTTTTCATAAAAAACTCCTCATTGTGATTATTTAAAGATACCTTTAAAAACTATGGTAATCCTAAACTATAGTTTTAAAGAGGTATCATTACGATATTATAGCTAAAAAATGTGGTACAATTACAGCCTTTATTGGACAAGTGAGAGAGTGGTCGAATCTGCTCGCCTGGAACGCGGGTGTTCTTAAGAGAACCGTGGGTTCGAATCCCACCTTGTCCACCATCAAGCAATATTGCAATTGCTCAAAGAATTAAGAATTGCATCTAATTTATCAAACTGTTTTTTACTATCAAAATACTCTTTGGCTTTTTTTGTTCCATTATATGCTAAAACATTTTTAAACTCATTATCTTTTAACATCTCGATTTTCATAGCCAAATCACCACTATTACCTCGCTCAAACAATAAGCCTGTTTTTTTATCATCAATAATCTCTAATGGTCCGCCTTGATTTGTGGCAATTACAGCTATGTTGCCTCTCATAGCTTCTGCTAAAACTAGCCCAAAAGTTTCACATGTAGTAGCTAAAATCAAACAATCGCAAAGTTGCATTAACTCTTGAGCTTCGTTTGTAAAGCCTGTAAAAATAATTTTATCATCCATATCATGTTTTGAAATATAGTCTTTTAGCTCATTTAAATGCTTATCTTGCATCGCATGACCCACTATGAGAGCTTGAACATCAATTTTTTTTTGAATTAATTTTTGTACAGCTTCAACGACTAAGTACTGACCCTTATTTTTTTCTATTCTTCCTACGATTGTAACCGTAAATCTATTTTTTAGATTATATTTTTTACGTAGTTGACTTTTTTCATTTTCATCCAATGATATTGGTAGATCAACGCCCATATATAACATTTTAATTTTAGGTCTTATCTCTTGCGGTATAAAATGCTCCAGTTGTTTTTTTACCTGATATGTTACAGGTAACATTAGATCCATATTTTTATATAGCCATTTATGATAAAAATCATCTTTAAATCGTGTCATTGCCATATTTCTTGTTTGAACAAGTCGAGGCTTACATGTAGAGATTTTTTTTGCTAGTACCACTATAGGTATATCTTTTGTCCAGTGCAGATGAACAACCTCTATTTTACTTTCATCTATAATTTTAGCTAATTTTTTAGCGGTTAAAAATAACAAAGCCGATTTATATTTTTTAATTTTTACATATCTATACGGAGTGTTTTTATAATACTGTTCCAATTTACTTTTTGTGCCGATAACACTTATTACTCTGTTTGTATCATGTAAAAACTGTGAAGCTCTAACCATATAAAGCTCAAGCCCCCCCAAATCAGGAGAAAGACAAAGTTCTAAAATATTTTTCAATATATCTACCTATTTTTGTGCTTATGGTATCATTATTTATATTAAAATTTCGATATAATAAACTCATGACAAAACAAGAAGTAGATGTGTCAAATTTTTATGATTTTACTATAAATATAAAATCATATTTTGATAAAAACAGCAATACAATTCATAAAGCTAGAAATGAATTAAAAATTATCCATTTTAATAAAATTGATGTTGTTGTAAAATCATTTAAAATACCAAATATAATTAGAAAAGTTATTTATACCTATTTTAGAGATTCAAAAGCAAAAAAATCTTACATGTACTCCTTAAAAATAAAAAATTTTACGCCAAAACCAATATCATATATAGAGTTTTATAAATTTGGACTCTTAAAACAGAGCTATTTTATTAGCGAGAGATTTGATTATGATTTTACAATACGTGAACCTTTACTAAATTTTAATTTTGATGATAGAGAAGGTATTTTAAGAGCTTTTGCACGTTTTACAAAAGATCTTCACAGTAATAATATCTTACATAAAGATTATTCACCAGGAAATATTTTAATTAAAAAAATAGATGGTAAATATATTTTTAAAATCGTAGATATTAATAGAATGGAATTTAAAAAATTGCCTCTTGATGAACGGTTGAAAAATTTTGCAAAACTATGGCTTTTAGATGAAGATTTAGCTATCATCGTTAAAGAGTATGTTTTTTTAATCCATGAAGATGAAAAAAAATGCTTAGATATAGCATTAAAATATTCACATGCATTAAAAAATAAGATTAATATGAAAAAAAGATTAAAAGGAATAAAAGTTGTTGATTAGTGTCATGTATCATCATGTAAATAGTGATAGACGCTCTAATGACCTAAAAATGCTTGATAAGCACTTAGAGTATATTAGTAAAAATTTTATTTCACTTTTTCCGACACTAAAAAATATCCCAAAAAAAGCAATATGTCTTGTGTTTGATGATATACGAAAATTTAGATTTAAAGCTTTTATCAAAACCATAATAGACAATTCATGATACAAAATATTTCTGCGGTTGTTTTAACTAAAAATAACGAAGCTACAATCTTACGAACCTTACAAAGTTTAAAAGATTTTGATGATATTGTAGTTTATGATAATGGATCAACAGATAAAACTATGAAGATTGCCAAAAAGTTTAAAAATGTAAATCTTGTACAAGGCGAATTTAAAGGTTTTGGTTGGACAAAAAATCAAGCAACAAATTTTGCTAAACACGATTGGGTGATTATCGTGGATAGCGATGAAGTAATTGATGAGCAACTATTGCAAAGTATAAAAGTAAAAAAATTAGATAGCCATACTGTTTACATACTAAATTCTAAAGCATTTTATAAAAATATTGAGATTAAATATTGTGGCTGGAATCATATCAAAAATAAAAGAGTTTATAATAGAAAAATTACATGCTACAATAACAATAATGTTCATGAAGATATCATAACAACTGGATTAAAAACCAGTGTTTTAGCTGGAAATATAAAGCATTACAGCTATCAAAGTATAGAGCAGTTTATAAATAAAGCAAATACGTATTCGACCTTATTTGCGAAAGATAATGTTGGAAGAAAAAAATCTTCTCCACTAAAAGCCATATCAAATGGATGTTTCTCTTTTTTTAAAACATACTTTTTAAAAGGTGGTTTTTTAGATGGATATGTTGGATTAATTATTGCTTTTTCACATATGACTACAAATTTTTATAAATATATAAAGCTTTATGAATTAAATAAAGAGTTAAAACATGCCTCTAAAGAGTGATTAATCTCTTTTTAACATTTTCAAATATTTTTATTCGTTTATCATCACAAATTATATAATGAATTTGGATGTTTGGGCTACTTATGCTTTTCCATCTCTTAGCACTGGCAAATAATGAGTCGCCAAAAAATGTCATGGTTGGCGTACCTACAAGTGCACAAAGATGATAAACACCTGTTGATGTTGAAACAAAGAGCTTAAAATTACTAAGAAGTTTAGCAAAATCAACCAAACCCTCTTTTGATATATATAAAACTACATTATCATTTTTTAATTTTTGTTTACAATAATTAAAAAGTTCATCTTCGTCTGGACCAAAAGTCATAATAATTTGTTTGTCCTTCGCATGTAAAGAATTTTTCACCAAGTCGATATATTCATCTACGCTCCAATTTGCATCGCTACTGCCACCAAAGCCAGGATGAAATGCAATAATATCTTTTGTGATATTATATTTCTTACAAAACTTTAAGTAAATATCTTTAGCATCATCGAAATGTAAAAGTGGTTTTTCAAATGAGAGATTGATATCAGTAAAAAGTATTTTGGCAAGTTCTAAATTATATTCAAATTCAGCCATTTTAACTTCGCTTCGTCTTTGTTTGACTTTTTTTGTATAAAAAATTTGTGCTATTTTTGTTGCTGGTGCAATTCGTTTAGAAATTCCAGCTAGAAATTGTGCAAAAGCAACACGAATATTTGAAAACAGAGTAATTGAGGCATCTATTTTAGCATTTTTAAATTTTTTACTTAATTTGAAAACACTGCATTCATCATCAACGATAACCCCATCTATAAAATCACATGCCTTAGCTAATTCTTCATTTGTGCTATTTACACACACAAATATTTTATTTGTTGGATTATAATTTTTTAAGACCTTGCATGTAGGCAAAGCTGTTATAAAATCGCCTAATTTATCTGTACGAACAATTAAAATATTCAAAAACTATTTTACCCCAATTTGGAAATATTCAAAGCCAAGCTTTTGCATTTTAGACCTATTAAATTGATTACGTCCATCAAAAAAAATAAGATTTTTTAACAAACTTTTTATTTTATTAAAATCTGGACTTCTAAATTCTGACCATTCGGTAATTAATATCAAAGCATCGGCATCTTTTAATGCCTCATATTTGTTATTAGAATATGAAATATTATTATTATTTTTAAGATAAAAAGTTTTTGCTTCATGCATAGCTTTTGGGTCATACGCTATTATTTTAGCGCCTTTGGAGGTTAGATTATTAATGATAGTAATCGAGCTAGCCTCACGCATATCATCGGTTTCAGGTTTAAAACTAAGACCCCATACTGCAAAAGTTTTATCGCTTAAATCTTCACCAAATCTTTTAATTATCTTATCTGAAAGTACGCTTTTTTGCTCATAGTTCACAGTTTCCACTGCTTCTAATATTTTAGATACATACCCGAACTCTCTTGATGTTTTAGCTAAAGCTTGAACATCTTTTGGAAAACAACTTCCACCATAACCACACCCAGGATAGATAAAACTATATCCAATTCGCTTATCACTTCCTATACCATTTCGCACCTGATTTATATCAGCTCCGACATGTTCACAGATTTTGCTCATCTCGTTCATGAAAGATATTTTAGTGGCAAGCATTGCATTTGCCGCATATTTTGTCATCTCAGCACTTTTTATATCCATACTAATAAAACAATCATGTTGCTTCATAAATGGGATATAAAGCTCATGCATAATATCCATAGATTTTTTATTATCAGCACCAACAACCACGCGATCAGGATGTAAAAAATCAGTAATTGCAGCCCCCTCTTTTAAAAATTCTGGATTTGATACAACATCAAATTCTATCGATATATTTCGTTTGTTGAGTTCAGTTTGTATCGTCTGTTTTACTTTATCAGCGGTACCAACTGGCACTGTTGATTTATCCACAATAACTGTATAGTTTTGCATGTATGTACCTATGTTTTTTGCAACGGTTAAAACATATTGCAAATCAGCACTTCCATCTTCACCCATAGGAGTTCCAACGGCTATAAAAATAACGTCCGCTGCTTTGATTCCATGTTTTAAATCTGTCGAAAAATCAAGCGTTTTATTTTGATAGTTTTCAAGCATTAACTCTTTTAGGCCTGGTTCATAAATCGGAGAGATACCATTTTTTAAAGTTTGAATTTTTTCTTCATCTATATCTATACAAATTGTTTGATTTCCCATTTGTGCAAAACAAACACCGCACACCAATCCAACATAACCAGTACCAATTACACAAATATTCATAAATTTCCCTTATCGCAATATTTTATCAAATTGCTGATATAATTATGCTTATGAAAACTAAATTTTTAAATGTCTCTATATTTGTATGGCTTGCTTTTGTATTGTCATCTGTTTATTTTATTTTATTTGCGCATATTGACTTATATATCAGTTCGCTATTTTACAAACATAATACTTTTTTAGCTGATAATACATGGTGGGGAGATTTTTTATATCATTCTTTAAAGCCAGTAGTAATCATAGCGGCAGTTACACCAGTGTCTATATGGCTGTATAATAAAATAAAACACAAAAATATTCTTAAAATAACAGGAAAAAAAGTTATATATATACTTTTAGTATTAGCAATTGGTCCTGGACTCATTGTAAATGCAACTTTCAAAGATCATTGGGGCAGACCAAGACCAGGACAAATAAAACAGTTTGGCGGAACACAACATTTTACGCCAGCATTTATTATAAGCAATCAAAAAGGTGCTTCATTTAGTTGTGGGCATAGCTCAGGTGCTTTTTTTCTTTTAGCACTTGCACTTTTAACAGTCAAAAGACGTATGTTTTGGCTTAGCTTAGTTTATATTTACGGAATTTTAATAAGCTTTGTAAGAGTTGCTGAGGGTGGACATTTTTTTAGTGATACAGTGGTTAGTTTTTTTGTGGTTTATATAGTAGCTTATTCATTATACGGTTATATGTTTAAAGATAAGACATTATGACTCTTAATTTTAGAAAAGGTAGTGCATTTGCTACTAAAAAAGCAAGACAATATCTAAAAGATAAAAAACCAGAAAATTTTAACAATATAACTGTAATTAGACATGCTGCAATTGGTGATTTTATGAATATAAGACCATTTTTAATCGAACTCAGAAGTTTTTTTAAAAATGCAAAAATCACCATTTCAACTCTTAGAAGTACGATGTACGGTCTGCCAAAAGACTTAGTTGATGAGATTCATATAATAGATAAAGATAATCCAAACAACAGATCTAAAAAAACAGGTCTTCTAACAAGAATAAAACAGGCAAAAACCCTGCCTCCTCAGGATATAATTTTTGATTTAACAGATAGCACTTTGAGCGTGTTGTTGGTAAAACTTACAAAAGCTGATTTAAAAATAGGCTATCCATATAGAAGTATCAGAAGAATGTTTTTTGATATCGCGACTCTTAGAAGTGACTTTACTATAGAAACACAATCAACTTTGCATATGTTAAATATTCTTGGTTTAAAAAAAATAAGTAAGCTAAATTATGGATTTATAAATAAGTATCCAAAAAAAGATGCCAAAGAGATAGTTTATTTTGCTGGTGCATCGATAAAAGCTAAACGATGGGAGAATGAAAAATTCTCTAAATTAATTACTAAGTTATCTTTACAATATCCAGATTATCGACATATAATATTACAAGGTATCAACAAAGATGAAAAGTTTTTAGATATCTATGAGCCATTAAAAAACCAAAACAACATCATATTAAAGCGGGCTATGGATTATGATAGCACTATGCAATTTTTGGCAAATTGTAGATGTGTAATTTCTAATGACACAGGAATTAGAAACATGGCAATTGCACTTAATACTCCAACAATTGGTGTCTTTTTTTTAACTGCTCCTTTTAGATACTGGCCAGATAATGACATGCATGAGTGTGCATTTAATTTTAATTATATAAGTCCTGATATTAAACAAGTATATGATATTGCTACAAAGTTATTAACTAAATTATACGCATGAAGATTTTAATTATTTTACCAAATTGGTTAGGTGATACATTAATGACTACTCCAGCGATCGAGGCGTTAAGTAACTATTATTTAGATGCAAAGTTTACTTTTATTGGTAGTTTTGCCTCAGTCCAAATATTAAAACATCATCCAAAATGTGAAAAATATTATATAGATGAAACTAAACAAAATGGTAATAGATTTATAAATACATATAAGTTTGCAAAAAAAATTGCTATATTTGATTTAGCTATTAGTTTTAGAAATCAGCTCCATGCATCTTTGCTTTTAAGGTTTACAAAAACGCCTATTTGTTGTATCAGAGCTTCTTGGCACTCTACGTTATTGCTAAGTCATGTTACAAAAATAGATACTAATAAACATTTGGTTTTGCAATATTTAAAAATTGCTACACGCAATATTAATTACAAACAACCGGCCATATCACCACTTAAACTATATATACAAAAACATCAATTTAAAAATCCAACTCTAGGTATAAATGCGGGAGCAACATACGGAAGTGCAAAAAGATGGTTACCAAAAAGGTTTGCGCAAGTGGCAGCACATTTTAGCTCGAAATTTGATATTATTATTTTTGGTAGCAAAAACGAAGAAGACACTGCCTTGGAAATAGAAGATGAACTAAAACATTTACATGTAAAAAACTATACAAATTTAGCTGGTAAAACGGACATACAACAACTTTGCTCACATATTGGTGGATGTTCGCTTTTTATAACCAACGATAGCGGTCCTATGCATATAGCTGCAGCTTATCAAATTCCAACAGTGGCTATTTTTGGGTCAACTAGATCTATAGAAACTTCGCAGTGGAAAAACGAAAAAAGTATAATTGTACGTCATGATTTAAAATGTTCACCATGTATGAAACGTGAATGTCCTCTTAAACATCATGATTGTATGAACAAAATATCGTCAACAGAAGTTATTTTAGCTACACAATCTCTTGTAAGCAAGAGACCATAAATAACTATAAAACTTAAAGAAATCTTTAAAATAAAAAAGTAAATATCATTTTATCAAATAATGGAATTGATTATCAATTTTAGTATTATTTTAATTGAAACTTAAATGTTACAATAAGAAACTTTTTACATATAACATTTAAGATAATTGATATTAATCAAGCTATATGTGATTTATTTGTGATACTATTTAACAGTCGATTTTTGAATAAGTAGATTTAAACAAATCAGAGGAGGTGTTTGATGAAAAAAATTCGTTTTTTTTCGATATTGTTGGTCAGTTGTTTGTCAATAACTGGTCTGTACGCAAGTGTGGGTAATGCTAGTGTTGGAGCTAGTTTGTTCCAAGGAACGAAGCATTTTAAAAATGGTGGAGTTGCTTGTATAGCTTGCCATACTGTGGATAGCAAATTGGTAGTTAGTGGCGGAAAACTCGCTATGAATCTAACCGCATTGGGTGGAGCAGGAGTTGCTTACACAATACAAAAACCAGAAAATGCATCTTCAGCAATTATGAGAGATGCATTTAAAGGTAAACCCTTAACTGCAGCTGAACAAGCAGATTTGGTTGCTTTTTTTAACAAAGTATCTAGCAATCATACTGCTACTGCAAGCTCAGGTAGTAAATTTATCATAGGTGGAATTATCGGTGCGATTATTATTTTTCTAGTTCTAGCCTTGCTTGGTACAAAAAGAAAAAAAGAATCCGTTAATCAAGAGTTATATGATAGACAATTAAAATCATCTTGGAAGGGAGTTTAGTAAATGAGCTGGATAAAAGATATAGTAGATCCTAAAACACGTAAATGGGAAGAATTTTATAGAAATAGATTTCAACATGATAGAATAGTAAGAAGTACACATGGTGTAAACTGTACTGGTAGTTGCTCATGGCAAGTACATGTAAAAAACGGTATCGTTGTTTGGGAAACTCAACAACTTGATTATCCATTATTAGAGAGCAGTCTTCCTCCGTATGAGCCAAGAGGGTGCCAACGTGGTATATCTTTTTCGTGGTATCTATATAGTCCTGTTCGAATCAAGTATCCTTTGATTAGAGGAGCACTGCTTGATGCTTATCGAGAAGAAAAAAGAAATGCTGGCGGTGATGGCATGAAAGCATGGGCTAATCTTCAGGCAAATAAAGATAAACGAACAAAATATCAAAAAGCAAGAGGACATGGTGGCTTCAGACGTGCTAGTTGGGAAGAAGCACATGAAATTATGGCAATTGCGAATATATATACTGCTAAAAAATATGGTCCTGACCGTGTTGTTGGATTTTCGCCAATTCCTGCTATGTCAATGCTTAGTTATGCAGCTGGACAAAGATTTTTACAACTCTTTGGTGGAGTAAATCTTAGTTTTTATGACTGGTATTGTGATTTACCGCCATCGTTTCCTGAAATATGGGGCGAGCAAACAGATGTTGCTGAAAGTGCTGATTGGTATAATGCCAAAATGGTAGTTGACATGGGTGCAAATCTTAATATGACAAGAACTCCAGATGCTCACTTCTTTGTAGAATCAAGACATAATGGTACTAAAACTGTAGTTTGTTCACCTGATTTTAGTCAAGTAAGTAAATTTGCAGACCAGTGGATTCCTCTTCATGCTGGTAGCGATGGTGCCTTTTGGCAGGCAATCACACATGTACTTTTAAAAGAGTACTATATTGACAAGCAAGTTCCATATTTTATGGATTACTTAAAAAAATATTCAGATACTCCATTTCTTGTTAAAATTGAAAAAGATGGTGATGCTTATAAAGCTGGTAAAATGTTACGAGCTAATGAAATTGAAGAATATAAAGATATTGAAAACGGTGACTGGAAATTTATTCAAATTGATGATGCGACAGGCTCTTTTGTAGTTCCAAAAGGTTCATCTGGACATAGATGGGATAAACAAGAAACAGGTAAATGGAATACAAAACTTGAAAATACTACAGATAACAAACCATACAATCCTAAATTAACTTTAATTGATGATAAAGATGATGTATTACTTGCTTCATTTGATGATTTTGGATTAGACAATAAGGCTTTAAGGGGTGTTCCTGTTAAATATATCACAACAACCTCTGGTGACAAAGTAGCAGTTTGTACTATTTTTGATGTACTTTTAGCACAATATGGTGTAAATCGTGGATTAGCTGGTGCTTATCCAAAAGATTATGATGATAAACATGCTGCATACACTCCTGCTTGGCAAGAAATATTTACAGGCGTTGATTCTAAAACAATTATTAATATTGCTAGAGAATGGGGACACACTGGAGAGATAACTCAAGGTAAATGTATGGTTATTATTGGCGCTGGTGTAAACCAGTGGTATCATCAAAATCTTATGTACCGTGCTGCTTCTATGGCGCTTATATTCGTTGGTGCAATCGGAAGAAATGGTGGTGGTATGAATCATTATGTTGGGCAAGAGAAATTAGCTCCTGTTGATTCGTGGGGAGCTATTAGCACCGCTAAGGATTGGGGAACTGCTCCAAGATTACAACAAGCTCCACTTTGGCATTATCTAAACACCGACCAATATCGATATGATGGATTAACTTCAGAGTACAACACCGTTCCAAATAATAAAATGACACAAAATCATATGGCTGACGATATTTTTAAATCTGTTAGAATGGGATGGATGCCTTATTATCCTCAGTTTAAAACAAATACCTTAGAATTAAGTAAAGAAGCTGTTAGTCATGGTGCAAAAGACAATGTGGGAATTACCGATTATGTATTGAAATCTTTAAAAAATAAAACATTAGAATATGCTGTTCAAGACCCTGATGCAGAAGAAAACTTTCCTAGAGTATGGTATATCTGGAGAGGTAACGCGATTGGTGGTAGTATGAAAGGGCAAGAATATTGTCTTAAACATTATCTTGGTGCAGATGATATGATTATTGCAAAAGATCAAGAAAGAACAAAAGAAGTTATTTGGCACGAAAAAGCTCCGATAGGAAAGATGGATTTAGTTGTTGACCTTAACTTTAGAATGGATTCATCAGCGCTATATTCTGATATAGTTTTACCATCAGCTTCTTGGTATGAAAAAGCAGATATAAACTCTACAGATATGCATTCATTTATTCATCCACTCTCAGAAGCAGTTCCTCCTTGTTGGGAATCCAAAACAGATTGGGATATATTTGCAGATATTGCAAAAAATACAAGCGAAGTGGCAAAAACTCATTTACCAGGAGTTCATAAGGATATTCATACAGCTCCACTTATGCATGATACTGTTGATGAAATCTCACAAACAAGTATTAAAGATTGGTATATAGGTGAATGTGAAGCTATTCCTGGAAAAACTATGCATAAGATATCAGTAACAGAGCGCGATTTTACAAAAATATATGATAAATATATAACTCTTGGTGATACAATTAGAAATAAAGGCACTGGAGCACATGGTAACCATATGGATGTAAAAGATGAATATGATATTATGCTTGAATCAAATCATTTTGCAAATGAAAAAATAGATGGCAAGGAGTATCCATCTTTAAAAAGAGATATTTCTGCAATCAATGCCGTCTTACACTTATCAAGCTTAACTAATGGCAGATTAGCAGTACAAGCATATAAAAATGCAGAAGTAAAAACTGGGGTTAAACTTGATGACATAGCTTCTGGGCAAGAAGATATTCATTACTCTTATAAAAACTTACAAGAGTCTCCAAAGAGATACAACATGTCTCCTGTGTGGTCAGGACTTATGGATGAAGGAAGAGCTTATTCAGCATTTACTTATAATGTAGAAAAAATGATTCCATGGAGAACACTAACTGGAAGGCAACATACCTATTTAGATCATGAAATGTATTTATCATTTGGCGAGCAACTTCCAACTTATAAACCATCTCCAAGTCCAGAAGTTTTTGGTGATTTAAGAGAAACACTTAAAAGCAATAAAGGTGCAAGAGCGTTAAACTGTTTAACACCTCATGGAAAATGGCATATCCACTCAACTTACATGGATAATCCTAGAATGCTAACTCTTTCACGTGGAAAAGAGCCTTGCTGGATTAGTGAAGCTGATGCCGCAGAGATGGGCATTCAAGATAATGATTGGGTAGAAGTTATCAACGATAATGGTATTTACGCAACTCGTGCGGTTGTGAGTTCAAGAATTCCAAAAGGTGTAACTATTGTTTATCATACAATTGAGAGAACATTAGGTGCTCCTATTTCACAAGAAAGAAAAGGTAAAAGAACAGGTGGAAATAACTCTATAACTCGTGTTCGTTTGAAACCAAATTTATTAGCAGGTGGATATGGACAATTTTCATATCACATGAATTATTGGGGTCCAGTTGCTGTAAATAGAGATGCACACGTAATTATTAAAAAGATGACAGAAGTTATCGTTTAAACAATAAATAGAGATAAAAAGGAATAAAAATGGATATAAGATCACAGATGTCAATGGTTTTTCACCTAGATAAATGCATAGGCTGCCATACTTGTACTGTAGCATGTAAAAATATATGGACAGACCGTGAGGGTGCTGAATATATGTGGTGGAATAACGTTGAAACGAAACCAGGAACAGGTTATCCCACTAAATGGGAAGACCAGGAAATTTATAAAGGTGGCTGGGAGAAGCATGATAATAAAATTGCATTAAAAGGTGCTGGCAAAAGAAAAGGGTTATTAAATATTTTTTATAATCCTGCTTTACCAACAATTGATGATTATTATGAGCCATTTACATATAAATATTTAGATTTAATAGAATCGCCACAGCAAGACGTCCAACCAGTTGCAAGACCAGTTTCACTAATAACTGGTAAACCAATAGATATCAAAATGGGACCAAACTGGGATGATGATTTAAGTGGTACACCAGATTTTGCAAGAAAAGATCCAAATCTCGCAAATCTTTCAGCAGCAGAACAAGAGGCGATGTTTCAGCTAGAGAGAATGGCATTTTTTTATCTGCCAAGAATTTGTAATCACTGTCTAAACCCTGCTTGTGTGGCTTCTTGTCCATCAGGAGCAATCTATAAAAGAGGTGAAGATGGAGTTGTACTAATCGATCAGAGTGTTTGTAGAGGTTGGAGGATGTGCGTAACAGCTTGTCCGTATAAAAAAACATACTACAATTGGAGTACAGGAAAATCTGAAAAATGTGTTCTTTGCTTTCCAAGACTTGAGGTAGGTGAAGCACCAGCTTGTATGCATTCATGTGTTGGTAGAATTAGATATTTAGGTGTTATGCTTTATGATGCAGACAAAATTGAAGAGGTTGCATCTTCAGATGAAAAAGATTTAATAAAAAATCAAATCGATATGTATTTAGATCCGCATGACCCAGAAGTAATAGCAGCAGCTAGAGCAAATGGTATTGCGGATTCAACATTAATAGCAGCACAAAGATCTCCTATTTATAAATTTGTAAAAGAGTGGAAAATAGCGTTGCCTTTACATGCGGAGTTTAGAACATTGCCTAATCTATTTTATGTTCCACCAATGTTACCAGTTATGGCGATGATTGGAGAACAAAAAGGAGATGCACCAGATTTACATCCAATAGCTAAAAATTGGGATGATAAATGGCTATATGATACGAGTTTGGATGATATTTTTGGAACTATTGAAAATATGCGCTTCCCATTAACATATATGGCAAATCTATTTAGTGCTGGAAATGAAGATTTAATAGCAGATAAATTAAAAAAATTAATGGCTATTAGAATTTATAGACGACATATAACTGTTGGTGATTTGTCTAAAGAAAAATCTGATGCAGCACTTGCAGATGTGAATCTAACTACAGATGAAGCTGAAGCTATTTATAAGATGACGTCATTACCAAAATTTAATGAAAGATTTGTTATCCCAGCAGCTCACAGAGAACAAGCTCTTGAGATGATGGAGGCAACTGAAGAAGTTAAAGGTAATACTGGTTTTGGTTTTATAGAAAAGCCTGTTAGGGGATTATAATGCAATTAAGTCATTATGGCTCTTTTTCAAAAATTTTTGAATATCCTAGTGAAAATTATCATGAAATAATAATTGAAACTATAAAAATATTAGATAACAATTATCCGGATGCAGCGAAAGAATTGGGAAAATTTTTAGAACTTCTTCCAATGCAAATTGGTGAATTGCAAGAACTATATTCTAAATCTTTTGAAGTTCAAGCAGTAACTTCACTTGATGTTGGATATGTTTTATATGGCGATGACTATCAACGCGGAATTGTAATGGTTAATTTGAAAAATGAGCATGAAAAAGTAGGGAATAATTGTGGTGAAGAGTTGGCTGATTTTCTTCCAAATTTACTGAGATTATTACCTAAAATAAAAGATGAAGAAACAGTAAACGAAATGGTTACACTGCTTATTGCAACATCAGTTGAAAAAATGATGAACGAATATAGCTCTTCTGCGCTAAAAGCAAAAGATAAGCTATATCAAAAACAATATAAAACGTTAATTGTGCAATCTTTACCAATAACTATTTTTTTACATGCATTTAAGGCACTATATATGATGTTAGATAGTGATTTTGCTCTGATTAAAGTAAATAAGCCGTTTAAAGGTGAGAGTTTTATTAATCATCTAAGAGGAGAATTAGAGATTCAAGAGGGAAAACAAAGCTCTAATAGTTGTGATACTGGCGGCTGTGATACTGGCGGGTGTTAAAAATTTATAAATAAACAAAGGATTTAACATGGATATTTTATTGTTTGGCGCGTTTCCATACGTGGCTATAGTTGTATTTTTTATAGGAACAATATGGAGATACAAAACAGGGTTTAAATACTCATCTTTATCTTCACAGTTTTTAGAAACAAAAAAATTGTTTTTATCTTCTGTCCCTTTTCACGTGGGTATTTTAGTGATTTTAACGGGTCACTTTATTGGTTTCTTATTTCCATCATGGTTTGAATTTGCTGGTGGGTCTAGTATAATTTCTTTTGAAGTGATAACACTAGCTTTTGGTTTAGCTGCTATTGCTGGTATCATTTTATTGATGTTAAGAAGATTACAAAACGAGAGATTAATGATGGTTACAACCAAAATGGATGTGTTAATTGAACTAGTTCTTCTTGTTCAATTTGCACTTGGTATTTGGATTGCTATTGAACTTAGATGGGGTTCACAATGGTACGCAGCCGTTATGGTTCCATATTTAAGATCAATTTTTGTACTTGATCCTAATATTAGTGCTGTATCTGCTATGCCTATAGCTGTGCAATTACATGTAATTGGAGCATTTTTGTTTATTCTTTTAATTCCATTTACAAGATTGGTTCATTTCCTTGTGGCGCCATTTCATTACATTTCAAGACCTTATCAGGTTGTCAGATGGTACTGGGATAGAAAAGCAATCAGAGATGCAAACACTCCTTGGACTGCAACAAGACCAAAGAATTTGTAGAATTTTATTTATAAAAGAGGGGGGAATATATTATGGTAGAGGTAGCAACAAGCAAGTCGCATAGAATGCTATTTTTTAACACATTGGCATTTACAATCGCATTTGCGGCGTGGATGTTAAATGGTGTGTTAGTAACTTTTTTGGTAAGCAACCAAGTATTTGACTGGAGCACTGTGGATATGGGGTGGCTCATCGGTATTCCAGTTTTAACGGGTGCGCTTGTTAGATTTCCAGTTGGAATATTGACTGATAAATTTGGTGGAAAATATGTGTATGGATTTTTGCTGATTTTATCTTCGATTCCTATGTATCTATTGTCTACTGCGCATGGTTTTACATCATACGCCATTTATAGTTTAGGATTTGGTATAACTGGGGCTAGTTTTGCGGTAGGTATCGCATTCACCTCTGTTTGGTACCCTATGAAAAATCAGGGCATTGCACTTGGAATTTTTGGTGCAGGCAATGCCGGTGCAGCTGGAACTGCACTTTTGGCACCAACAATTTTAAAGCATTTGACAAACAATGGAGCAAATCTTGATGGATGGCGTACACTACCTGTGTATTACGCTGTAATGTTATTTGCTATGGGAGTAATTTTTTTATTTGTAACTGAAAATAAACTAACAGCATCTGCTAACAAAACTATTGGCAAGATGATGAAACCATTAAAAGATTTAAAAGTATGGAAATTTGGTCTTTGGTATTTCTTAGTCTTTGGTGGATTTGTTGCATTTTCTCAGTGGTTAATTCCATATTTTGTAAATGTATATTATTTACCATTAGTTACTGCTGGATTATTTGCGGCATCGTTTAGTTTTCCTTCTGGCGTAGTTCGTGCGTTTGGTGGATGGCTATCTGATGTATATGGTGAAAGAAGAGTCATGATTTGGGTTTTAGGCATCACAATTGCTATAAGTGCGATGCTTATGATTCCTAAAATGGATATTTTCTCACCAGGACCAGGAGTTGTAGCAAAAATACCAGGTACAGTGATAGCAGTTACGCAAAATAGTGTAACAGTTGGTAAAACAACTTATCACTTCAAGCCAAAGCAAAAAAATTCTAATGCTAGCATAACAAATAGCGAGGATATGCATATTTTTCCAGCTAAAACATCTTGGCAAGCAGCTATCGTAAAAGTTGGGGATAAGATTAAGAAAAAAGAACTTTTAATTAAAGGATATACTAGAATATCATTTCAGGCAAATGTTTGGATTTTTGCTATTTTAGCCGTTATTATAGGTTCTATCTGGGGTATAGGAAAAGCTTCAGTTTATAAATACATTCCAGAACATTATCCAGAAGACGTTGGAATGGTTGGCGGAGTAGTTGGAGTCCTTGGAGGATTAGGTGGATTTTTTATACCTATTATCTTGGGATATTTATTAAAATTTACAGGTGTTTGGTCGAGTGCCTGGCTGTTTATTTTTGTATTGTCGCTCATTTGTGTATGGTGGCTATTAAAAGAAACAGATAAAAAAGAGTTAGTAATATAACAAGGAGACACAGACTATGAACGAAGAAAATGAGCCTATTAACGAGGATATGAATCTGGGAGATGGTGCTTCACCATACTCTCCACCAGACGCATACAACCCACCAAAAATGGATGATGATATTCCTTATAATGAGATGAATCCATTTTTGCAAACTTTAAAAAATGAACATGATGCTTTTACTACCAAGTTGACTGAATTCGAAGAAACTTTGGCAATGATGGAAGATGGACAAGTTGATAGAAAGATAGATCAAAGATTACAAGATTTTTTTGAATATTTTGATGAAGAGATAAGAGCACATAATTTAAAGGAGGAAAAAGTTTTATTTCCGTTGGTTAGTGAAAAAATGAATGAGGATGGTGATCATTCAAAAGGTATAGAAGAGTTTAATGCCATAGATGTATTAGAAGATGAGCATAGCAAATTTATTCAGATGGCAGCTGTTGTTTTTAATCTTTTTGCTCTCTTTTCAAGAATTCCTGATGAGAGATCAAGAATTATTATACTAGATGCAGCCATTTCAGAAGCAAGGGCTATGGTTGAGTTATTAAAAATCCATATCTTTAGAGAAGATACGATTATATTTACTTATGTACATAGAAATTTCTCTGATGATGATTATACAAAATTGTAATAAAAAATAAAGGATATAAATATGTCAATTAATATAGAACATTGGGAAGTAGAAGATAGTGACTTTTGGAACAAAGAAGGAAAAAGCGTTGCTGCTAGAAACCTCTGGATATCAATACCATCACTTTTAGTAGCCTTTTCTGTATGGCTTATGTGGGGCATGATTATTGTACAAATGAAAAGAATGGGCTTTACCCTTGGTATGCACCCAACTACTGCGGCTGACTGGAGAAACATTAATGATATGCTCTGGACACTTCCAGCAATTGCTGGATTAGCAGGTGCTACACTTAGAATTCCAAGTGGATTTTTAGTAGGAATCGGCGGAGGAAGAAATGTCATTTTCTTAACAACTGCCTTACTATTCATTCCTGCTTTTGGTACAGGTATGGTTTTAGCTCATAAAGATGTTGCTTATGGAACATTAGCAATACTTGCTGCACTCTCAGGAATAGGTGGTGGTAACTTTTCATCATCAATGTCAAATATCAGTTATTTTTTCCCAAAAAGAGTTCAAGGAACATCTTTAGGACTTAATGCTGGTCTTGGAAACTTTGGTGTTAGTGTTATGCAATTTCTAATTCCAATAGCGCTTACAACAGGTGTATTTAGTGTAGGTATGCATATGCCTAACTCTGCTAAAATAATTTATATTCAAAATGCTGCTTGGATATGGGTACCTATTATTGTAGTATTTGCAATAGCTTCATTTTTTGGTATGAATAACCTTAAAAAAGCTACTCCATCACTTGGCGATTATACAGGTGAGTTTGCTAAAACAATCTTATTGCTTATTTTTGGAGGAATTGGAACTGCAGTAGCTGCATACTTACTAATTGGCTTGCATGTATCGATGTGGATTGTTTTACCAATTGCAGTTATTGTAACACTGTTTTTGATGAAATTTTTCTCACCTGGTGAATTAAAAACAAATCTTAATAATCAATTTGCTATTTTTAACAATAAGCATACTTGGTTTATGACAATTATCTACACTATGACATTTGGTTCATTTATTGGATACGCTGCATCTTTTCCGAAGCTTATTCAAGATGTATTTCATGGCACTATCAATCCATTTGAATATGCCTTTCTTGGACCATTAGTTGGTGCATTAATTAGACCATTTGGTGGCTGGCTTTCAGATAAAGTTGGAAGTGGCTCGAAAGTTACTGCATGGAGTACAATTTTACAAATTCTTTCTGCTCTTGCGGTTGCTTATTTTATAATCCAAGCAAAACATGCACCAGACCCAGCAACGTATTGGTGGCCATTTTTCTGGGGCTTTATGTTGTTATTTGCTGGTACCGGTATTGGAAATGGTTCTGTATATAGAAGCGTTCCATATGTATTTAACAAAATGCAAACTGGACCAGTTTTAGGTTGGATAGCAGCTATTGCTGCATATGGTGCTTTTATTATTCCAAAACTATTTGGTCAACAAATCAAAGCAGGACATGTACAATATGCGTTTTATGGTATAGTCATATATTATATAGTTTGTTTAATACTTAACTGGTGGTATTATGATAGAAGTGGCGCTGAAGCTAAGTGCTAGGTTTTCATTTAATGTATCTTAAATAAAATTAAGATACATTAAGAGTACCTCTAAAAACTCTAATGTTTTCAGAGGTACTCTTAACAATATTGGACTATCTTTTTATAAAATATAGTCCAATAAGTTTCTTTAATACATCTATTACTTCATCTTCATCGCTCAAAGATTCTACAATTGAATGAATACATGCTTGATATGGATTAAAACCTTTTGTAATAAGTTTTGCGGCATAAATGAGCAATCTTGTCGAAACAGCTTCTTGAATCTCGCTATCATCTAAATTACGTATCTCACTAGCAATACTTACAAGTTGCTTTGCAATATTATAATCAATACCACTCTCTTGTATAATTATCTCCTCTTCAGCATCTTTTTGTGGATAATTAAAACTAAGTGAAATAAAACGTTGTTTTGTACTGGGCTTCATTCCTTTTAATATATTTTGATATCCTGGATTATATGATACAACTAACATAAAATTTGGATGTGCTTTTATCAATTCTCCAGTTTTATCAATCGGTAATACTCTTCTGTAATCAGCAAGAGAATGCAGTATTACAGTTGTATCTTTTCTTGCTTCAATTATTTCATCAAGATAACAGATGCCACCATGTCTAACAGCTTTTGTTAATGGTCCATCTTGCCAATAAGTTCCATTTTCGTCTATTAAATGACGACCGATTAAATCTGCAGCACTTAAATCATCATGACACACCACTGTATAAATATCACGATTTAATCTTTCACCCATAAATTCTATAAAACGTGTTTTACCACATCCAGTAGGACCTTTTATTAATAACGGTAGATTCATATCAGCTGCTATTTGAAACAACTCTACTTCGTTTGCTTGTTGTAAATAGTATATTTCAGACATTTTTTATTCCTTATTTTGTTAAATTTATATAAATTTCTGATAGTATTTTAGGTAACTTTTTACTATCGCGAACAACGCAATATCCATTTTTACCAAAAATATAAGAAAGATATCCTTTAGTTTCTATATCAATAGTAATACAAAAAGGAACAATACCTTTATTTTTGACCTCTAAAATTGCCTTTTTCGTATCTTCTATTCCATATTTTCCATCATATCTATCAATATCATTAGGTTTACCATCGCTAATAATTAATAACAGTTTATTATTAGCTTCTTGTTTTTGTAAAATCTCTGAAGACTCTCTGATGCCAGCTCCCAAACGTGTGTAATAACCAGATTTGATATTATTTATTTGTCCTCTAGTAAAATCATTATAAGATTGTTCAAAATCTTTAATTCTCTGAAAATAGACATTCTTATTTTTTAATGAAGAAAAGGTATAAATAGCAAATTTATCATGTAATCTTTTGAGTGCCTCTGAAAAAACCATGAGAGAATCTTTTATAATATCTATTATTCTCGTTTCTTGAGTTATTCCTGTCTCTGTTGATAATGATGTATCAGCTAAAATAAATGTTGCAATATCTCTTATATTTCTTTTATAACTTTCATAAAATCTTTGCGTATGTTGCATTTTATTGTTAGAACTTTTATAGTCAATCCATTTATTGATATTAATTTCATCTCCATAAAGTAAATTAGTCGTTTTTATGTATTCTAACTGCATTAAATCTAATTCATTTTGAATTTTTTTTACAATTTTTTTAAGTCTTGCTGGTAAAATTACAGGCTGTATCTCTTTTTTATAGATTGGTTGAATGTGAACATAATCTTTTAGATATATCATTTTTTTATAATGCCATTCATCAATAAAATGCCCATTGCCTGTTGGATATTGTGAATCATCGGGAGATATAATATTTAAATCCATTTTGATACGTGATGAAAAATTAGCTTTTTGGCGGCTTAAAGTTATTTCATCTAAGTCTTTTGCGATATTTAATGTATTTTCGTCAAAATTATCATCTTCAGTTCGATCAACATTGACCATCTCCATAAAACTTATTGGAGAATCTGGTAAAAAAATCAACATGCCATCTGTTTCTTTTTCATCATCAAGTTGATTAGCTTTTTTTTTCATATTTAATGTATTAGAGTTTTTTAATTTATCGTTATCAATATATGGTTCTTTATTATCAATATTATTAAAAATAGTTATTTGTGTAAGAGATGGATATATCCACATTGGATTTATAATTATATTAGAATCAAATATAAAATATTTTTTAGCTTGTTTATAAAATTGTTCAAATCCACTATATATATTGATTAGTCTGAGAATGGCTTGTTGATTTTGCTGCATTATATCATCAATATTATCATCTATTTTACTAAGCATTGCAACAAGCCAAAAATAATGTAATTCATTTTGTTTTTTGGTTGGAAAATATGCTAATGATTCTGGTAGATAAAGAGTTTTCTCATCTTGCCAAGTAAGTTGAAAAACTTTACCAAGTCCAAAAATCTTTTCAAATAATGTTCGAGCTTTTATCATGGGTCTTTTATCGGTAATTTTTAGCTCTTTAGCTTTTTTACCACCTAAAAGGTGATAAAAAAGAGTTAAAGAGTTTTTATTATTTATGAAAAACGTACGTTCATTCTCATAACTGCCAGTATCACTCTTTTTAGATATATAATTAGCCCAAGTTTTTGCGATATACTCTTCCATTAGATAAGCTCAATTATACTTTTGGTTCTTTTATAAAGAAACTATAAAAGTATGTTAATAAGCCAATTAGAATTACAACGCCAGAGATTTCTCGAACTTTAAACCAAGGCATCATTTTTACCTGTGTTGCTAAGAAGCAAAGAGCATGAGTATTATTTGGTAGTTCTTGAAGATCAACTTGAATTATCCCAGCAATAATTAATGCTATCGTCATTCCAAACACGCCAATAATCATGAGCCAAAAGCTAGTTAATTCTACTTTTTGTGCTTTCATGCAATTGCCATGTGGGCGACCACGCATAATTGGCATAGCATAAGAAATGATAGTAAACATAATCATAATATATGCACCAAAAAATGATAGATGTCCATGTGCGGCTGTTAGTTGAGTACCATGTGCATAATAACTTATAAAATAAGGAGAGATTGCAAGACCTAATAGACCAGCACCAATAAATCCTACAACTGCGGTTCCCTTCGCCCAAGTAAGTGCTATTTTATTATCATGTTTTATTCGACGTTCTTTAACCATTTTATAGGCAAAAACTACCATTAAGAAAAAAGGCACAACTTCTAAAATAGAAAATATAGTTCCAAGCCACAACCAATATGATGGTGCTCCGATATAATAATAATGATGTCCAATGCCCATAAGTCCGGCGATAAGAGTTGAAGCTACAATAAGATATAACCATTTATCAATATGTTCTCTATCGACACCTGTTACTTTAATAAGCACAAACGCTAAAATTGCGGCTTCAATTAATTCCCAAGTATCTTCAACCCACATGTGAACTACAAACCACCAAAATGTTTTACTCATAACAAGATTAGCTGGATTATAAAAAGCAAATAAAAAGAAGAATGCTAAGCCAAATAGACCTACTAAAAGCATCGTGGTAATAATTGTTTTGCGACCTTTTATTACTGTCATGGTAATATTTAGTATAAACGCTAAAACTACAACTACTATACCAATTTTTGCAATTGTTGGTTGCTCTAAATATCCTCGTCCCATGGTTGGAAGTAGATAATTAAATGTAATTTTTGCCAACTCAGCATAAGGAACTAATAAATAGCCAAGTATCGTTAAAACTCCAGCTACTGCAAATATCCAAAACATAATTTTTGCAAGCAATGGACTCCATAATTCTCTCTCGGACTCTTCTGGTACAAGATAATACGAAGCACCCATAAAAGCAAAAAGCATAAGAACAATAAGCAAGTTAGTGTGTACCATACGTGCGACATTAAATGGAATTGCTGGAAATAAAAAACCGCCATCAATATATTGCATACCTGCAATAAGACCAAAGACAACCTCCCCAGCAAGTAAAATCAGTGCAAAAATAAAATATGGCTTTGCGACCATCTGTGATTTATATTTCATATTTATCTCCTATCCTTGAATATTTGGTGGCCATTCGTGATTATGAATACGAGATGTCCAAATTAAAAAATCTGCAAGATCGTTAACCTGTTTTTTTGTCAAATTAAATTGAGGCATTTTCCTAATATTTCCTTTTAAAGGCTGTTCTGCCATCCAGATAGCTAGATATTCTTTGAAATATCTTACATTACTAGTTCCATCACGTTCAAATGCATTACAGAGCTCTGGAGCATAATAACTCCCCTCACCTTCAAGAGTATGACAACCACCACAATCGTTAACTTCCCATAAATGCTTACCACGCACTACAGAAGCTGTCATAGTCTTGGCATTACTTAATTTTGGAATCTGATGCACTGTGTTTATAATAAGTCCTATAAATATCAAAATTGAAATAGCACTTCCTATATAAAAAATATTTCTTGCCATATTTTTAGTAATATGTTCAGACATTTTTCACTCCTATTTTTAATTCTACTAAAAAGTAGTGATTGAAATATTAGCAAAAGATTATTAATTCTACCTTTGGATAGTATTTAAAATTTTTATTAAGATAATTGATATATAAATACCTCTCAAAAATTTAAAAGTTATAAAAAAAGAAAAAGTTATAATTAAAACGAAGAGTTAAATAAGAAGATAAAATATAGTCATTTAACTATTTAGTTTTTAGCGGAGATTGGCATAAGGCATGTAAGTGCCAGACCATAATAAATGTCATATTTATTATGGTCTGGCACTTATAGCCCTATTTATCTTAATGATAAAGCACACCTAGCACTATGAAAATCTCTTACAAAATCTGGATTTGAAAAAATACCTTTTTTCAAGCGCCATCCAGCTTTTTTTATAATAATAATAGCCTGTGCGCCTTTCATACTTCCTCTGCTTTCACATAATATTGTTTTTCCAGCATTAAATGCTTTTGCAATACGATTCATTCTGTTTGTTGTTATGTAGTAGTGAAAAAGGATAAAAGATCCTAAAATAATAATCATAATGCTCATGCCTCGTTTAAAGGCAACTTTTGGCATAAAATCCCTTGTTGTAACATATGCCGTAATTGCTAAAAAAAATAGCGCAATAAAAATATAACCAACTTCCAAATCAAAAAAACTCATCTTAACTCCTGTATATTAAATTGTCTTTTTCCCAATTGATAAAATCATCAGTAAAATATTTTATCCTTACTTTTTTAAACTCTTTTGAAGAAAAAAGTAACTTATTTGACTTAAATTCAATCTCTTCACCCATCTCTTTTAAAATATTATCGATATCTTTTTTACTCTTTGCATGTATCATTGAAAAAAGATTATATTGCCAATTTGGATATTTTGGTCTTAAGTAACAATGACTAACAACATTGTAAGCTGCTATTTTTTGACCGACATCTTCTGCTTTATCTTCTGCTATATCCCAAACTACCATAGCATTTGAATTAAAACCAGCTTTTCTATGGTTTAATATTGTTGCAAATCTTCTCATAACACCTGCATCTTGTAGTTCTTTAAGTGTGTCAAAAAAAGTATCATAGTCTATACCAATCTTACCAATCATATCTAAAAATGGCTCTTTTGTTATTTTGATATCTTCTTGTGCGTATTTTATAATCTGTTTATGTAAATCCGTGAGGGTGATACTTTTAAATTTTTTATTTTTTATTTTCTCTTTTTTCTTAGCACTTTTTGCAGTATCTAGTTGAACCATAATCTTAAAAAGCTTCAATGTTGGTAATGCAATGTATTCTTTAGCTTTGGTTCTTTTTGCTAAAATTTTTATTGTATCATCCAATCCTAAGATACTGTCTGGAGGCGTTGCTAAAGTAAACCAAACATTAAACTCATGATTTCTCTCATAATTATGTGATATTCCAGGATGAGAGTTTAAAATCTTAACAGCTTCATCCATATCGTCTTTATCAACACGGAATGCAACTAAAGAAGATTTGTAGCCTAATTTTTTTGTATCAAAAATAGCTGAAATTTGTCTTATAATTTGATTGTCTTTTTCTTTTTGGATAATTTGTATTATATCATCTTCGGATATATCAAATTTTTGTGCTAAAACCTTAAATGGTCGCTTAGAGAGTGGAAAATCTTTTTGTAATTCATATAATATTTTATCTTTCATATTTTTATCCTTAGTATATTTTTGTAAAGTGTTACTATTTATTGTCATGAAAGCATCTCGAATCCTTCTTTAACCGTTTTAGCTTTTTTCGCAGTAACTAGCAATAAAGCGACATTTAGCCTTGCTAATTTCTCTAATTCTTGACTTGGATTGTTTAAAAAATCTAATGATTCTTCTAGTGTAATTCTTTCCCAAGATTTTTTATATGTAATTCCAAAATATTCTGGCTCTATGGAATGTTCTACTATTTTTAAACCATCTTTTAACCAGTATCTACATTTTGAAAAAATCTCAGGTGTTCCTTCATTTCCTTTTACTACAACAAAATGATCATAATTTGATGCAAAAAGCTCATTATTTTTCTTAACATAAGGCTCATGAAAAGCCGCAGATATGGCATATTTCGAATTTGCAGGATTTAACAATTTTTCCAAGGTATTAAAAGCGGTTCTCAACCCTAATGCATTTCTAACTCTAGTTAAATCGCTAAGCTCTTTAAAATATTGACTCCTGTCAAAATAATGAATATTATCATCAAGAGTAATATTTGTTGCCACATCTTTTAGAGTTATTCCATGTTTTGCTGGTTGTAAATAATCGCCACTAATTATAATTGAGAGGTCAAATTTTTTTAGATATTTACCAAAAAGAGGGAAGAGATATGGATTATCAGCTTTTCCATCATAAGGATAACCAAGTTCTATAGAATTTGGAATATTTACTCTTTTTATATAATTATTAAATACGCCATAAGCAGTTTGTAGCTCCTCAATAGCCTCTATTCTCACTCTCCAGCCCAATAAAAAAGCAGCTATTTGCTCTGGCTTGGCGGTTTGTTTTAATATTTGATTCATACAATCTGCCATCTCCTGCTCACTTAACTCTCTATTTGATTTTGGACCTGTTCCAACTGCTTTGATATAATTATGAAAATCCATAATTCTCCTTTTAAAATTTATAATTAACTACATTACCAGATAATGTTTTCAAAAAAGCAACAATTTGTTTAATCTGTTTTTTTGTTAAAACAATACCCAACTGATGTCTAGCCATAATTCGTATCGCATCTTTTAACTGTTTTACCTCTCCATTATGAAAATATGGTGCTGTTCTTGCAACATTGCGTAATGTTGGTACTTTAAATTTAAATTGTCCACCTCTTCCATGAAATCCACCAGTATCTGGAAATGGAAAAGGTGAGTTTTTAAAACGTGGCGATTGAAATTGAAATTTTGAAAAAACTGGCATACCATTTATAAAAACTGATTTTGGAACAATAAATCCATCATAACGTTTAAGTGGGAACCTTTGCATACTTTGCCCACCAACACTCATGCCAGTATGGCAACTCTTGCAGCCAAGTCGCATAAATAAAAAAAGACCTTTTTTTGCTTGCATTGAAATAGCACTATTGTTTCCATCTAAAAATCTATCAAATGCTCCTCTTGTTAATAATGTTCTCTCATAAGCACCAATAGCTTTTGTAGTATTGATAAACGTAATTTTATGTGATTTAAAAGCAGATTTAAAAGCTTTTACATAAAATGATTCTTTTTTTAATCTCTTTACTACCTCTTTTTGAGTCATATCCATCTCAAAAGATGCTTGAAGTGGATTTTGTGCTTGATTTTGTACATTTGGACTTTTACCGCTCCATAACAACATTTTCTCTAATGCAGCATTTAATACAGTTGGAGTATTTAAATGAAAAGGATTTTTTCTTCCATGATAACCTATGGCGGTTGGACGGTTGTCATCTCCTCCCTCTTGTAAAATATGACAGGTCGCACAGCTTATAGTTTTATCTTTTGATAAAATAGGATCAACAAATAGTAGGCGACCTAAGTTAATCTTTTCTATACTTAAGGGATCATTTTTATCTATTACTAGTCTTTTAGCCTTATTCCAAGTAGCAGGCACTGCCTTTAATCCATGAAGCAAGGCTTCTTGGCGTAACTCACTATTATTTATATAAATAGGTCTTACTTTTGGTTTTGGTATAAACAAACCTATATTTAAAAAAAGCAATACTATTATAATAATAGTAATAAAAATACCTAACTGACCCCTCATATTTAAACCTCAAATAAAATATACTCTACCTTAGAGTATATTTTACAACATTTTTATTAAATTTAGTTTAATTTTGTTTACATGTAGTGGGAATAAAATTTAATATAACTATCCAAGCTATTGCTATATCTATAATAACATCTGCAAAATTAAAAATTGCAAAATTAAATCCGCAATGCCAATATACATAATCCGCAACGCCTCCATGTAAAAATCTATCGAAAATATTTGATAATCCAGCTCCAATAATCATGCCAGCTGGCACAATAAAGCATTTTTTATTTAACTTTACAACATAGATGAGTGCGGATATAATCAATATCAATTGTAGCCATTTTAAATATCCATGCAAAAAAGATAGCAGCGAAAATGCTACCCCATCATTAAAAACTAAACGTATATTGATACAGTTTGTTCTATAAATATCTAAAATTTTATCATAAAGCATATTTTGAGGTAAAGAGTACAACTCCATAGCTTTTAACATGACTAAATGTTTAATTTCTTGATCAATAGCAAAAATAACGGTTATTGCTAAAAATAGTGCAATAGCCATCTTATAAGAGCGATTAGTCATTTAATTTAGAACCAAAAAGTGTAATTAAATCTTGCATAGCACTATTTATTATATTTATTTCTTTAGCTTCAAGTAAAATTCTTAGTTTATTTTCAGTTCCAGAGTAGCGGATAAGATGACGAATTTGCTGTTTATCTAGTTGAAGCAGTTTTTCGTTTAAGCCGACAATGTCTTGTAGTGGTTTTTTATGTTTAATATTTATATTTTTTAAAATCTGTGGATACAAAACAAAAGGTCTAAGTATGGTTGACGCTGGTTGTTTTGCGGTAATCATGAGCGAGAGGATTTGTAGTGCACTAACGAGCCCATCTCCAGTTTTTGCAAAATCTAATAATATTATATGTCCACTTGCCTCGCCACCGAAATTAATATTTTTTTGCTTCATAATTTCTAAAACATTTTTGTCTCCAACATCACTTCGATATAGTTTTAAGCCTTTATCTTGTAAAAAATCTTCTAAGCCTTGGTTGCTCATAACAGTTGCCACGATGCCATTACCCATTAATCTGTTATCTTGATGTAAAAAAAGTCCAAGCGCACCTAAAAGATGATCGCCATCAACAACATGACCCATCTCATCAACAACTACTAATCTATCAGCATCGCCATCAAGTGCTATACCTATATCAGCTCTATATTGCTTCACTCCCTCGCATAAATCTTTTGTATGAAGAGCGCCACAATTTTCATTTATATTAAATCCATCTGGCTTGTTATGTAAAATAATCACCTCAGCGCCTAACTCTTCTAATATCGTGGGTCCGACTTTATAGCCAGCACCATTTGCGGTATCTAAAACAATTCTAATACCTTGAAGTGTTAAATTATTTAAAAATGAGTTTTTTATCTGAACAATATATCTGCCTATAACGTCATCAATGCGTTTAGCGCTTCCTATATTTTTACCAACTACACATGTTTGTTCTATTTTTAAATTATCAAAATATATATTTTCAATCTCTTGTTCAACCTCTTTTGAGAGTTTATCTCCATGAGCGTCAAAAAATTTAATACCATTGTCATTATATGGATTATGTGATGCACTTATCATAATACCCGCATCGCACCGCATATTTTCCGTTAAAAAAGCAATTGCTGGAGTTGGCATTGGTCCAATTTGTACAACATCATATCCAACAGAAGTAAGACCGCTAACTATTGCATTTTCGATCATATATCCGCTTCGTCTTGTATCTTTGCCTACTAATATCTTTTTTGTTTTCGCACTTTTATTAAAATAAACACCAACAGCTTGTGCTAATCTCATAGCAAGAGACGCTGTTAAAAAACATCCCGCTTCTCCTCTTACTCCATCTGTTCCAAAAAGCTTCATAAAAAATCCTAATCAATATTTCACATATTTTACACAAATTTAACTTAACTTTAATCATTTTTAAGATAAAATGGCACACTAAATTTTATGAGAAGGACTCATTAACATGGCAAATCATAAGTCGTCATTAAAGCGAATTCGTCAAACGGAAGTACGTACTGAACGTAATCGCTTTTATCGTACACGCTTGAAAAATATTACAAAAGAGGTTCGTAGCGCTATCGAAACGAACAATAAAGATGTAGCAGTAGCTGCATTAAAAGTTGCAAACAAGCAAATTCATATATTTGTAAGCAAAGGTATCTTAAAAAAAGAAACTGCTGCTAGAAAAGTAAGCCGTCTTCACAAAGCCGTTAATTCATTATAGGGTTTAAAAAATAAAATGCTAGCAGATAAATTAGATCCGTTTATCAATAGATACAACGAATTAGGCAATCTGCTTAGTGCGCCTGATATTGCTTCAGATATCAAAAGAATGACTGAGCTCTCTAAAGAGCAGTCCTCACTCTCAAATATTGTTCAAAAAATAAATCAATATAAAGATATAGTAGCCCAAATCAAAGATGCAAAAATTATGCTTGATGACTCTGAGATGTCAGAGATGGCAAAAGAAGAATTAAAAGAGCTAGAACCACAGATACAAGCTCTCGAGGATGAGATAAAACTTCTACTTTTACCGCAAGACCCAAATGATGATAGAAATACCATTATAGAACTTCGTGCGGGTGCGGGTGGGGATGAAGCTGCCATTTTTGTAGGCAATCTTTTTGATGCATATTTACGTTACGCAGATTTAAGAGGCTGGAAAGTAGAGATTATCTCAACATCTCCATCTGAGTCTGGTGGATATAAAGAGGTTGTAGCTCTCATTAAGGGTGAAAATGTTTATAGTAGATTGAAATATGAAGGTGGAACCCACCGTGTTCAACGTGTTCCTGCAACTGAATCGCAAGGACGTGTTCACACCTCTGCTATCACTGTTGCTATCATGGCTGAAGTTGATGATGTTGAGGTGCAAATTAATGAAAATGATTTGAAAATTGATGTAATGCGTTCGAGTGGATGTGGAGGGCAAAGTGTAAACACTACTGATTCAGCTGTTCGCATTACGCATCTGCCTTCTGGTATTGTTGTAACTAATCAAGATCAAAAATCACAGCATAAAAACAAAGATAAAGCCATGAAAGTCTTAAAAGCTCGCTTATACGACCTACAAATGCGAGAAGCTCAAGAAAAAGATAGTGCCACTCGTGCGATGCAAGTCGGTACTGGCGATAGAAGTGGGCGTATTCGCACATATAACTATCCACAAAATCGTATCTCCGATCATCGCATTAATCTTACTCTTTATAGATTAAATGAAATTATGGGTGCTGGCTTATTTGATGAAATTATTGATAATTTAATAACTGACCATCAAGCCAAACTTGTTGAAGCCGCAGGAATATAGTTGGTATTAAATACAGCTTTTACTTCTCCTGTAAAAGAGATAATACCGTTTTTAATACTTAATTGAAGTTCTTCTTTACTTTTTGGAAAAACATTGGTTTTTGATGATAGCTTATCTTCTTTATAGCCTCTATAAAATGCAGCTGCCATTCCAGTTCCACAAGCTAAAGTTTCATCTTCAACACCACGCTCATAAGTTCTTACATGTAAGCCTTTTTTATTTATAAATGCAATATTTATATTACTATTATATTTATCTCTGAGCTCTTTTGCTATTTTTAAATCAAAATTTTGTATATTTTCAACAAACGCTACAAGATGAGGCACTCCTGTGTCTATTTTCCACCAAGACACTTTGTCTTTTATAATTTTTTTATCTAAAATTTTAGGAGGAGTTAACTCACTTGTTACAATATTATTTTTTACAAAAGCGGTGATAACACCGGCAGTTGTTAAAAATTTCATGCTTGATGGCGCTAAGTTGTTATAAAATGCATAATGTGCACATGCACGACTTCCATTTCCGCACATCTGCGCATCACTACCATCACTATTATAAAATTCCCACTCAAAGTCATAAACATCATGAGGCACTAAAACAATGAGTCCATCTGCACCGATACCATTTTGGCGGTCACATATCTCTTTTGCCAATTTATTTCGTTCTTGCTTTATAAATGTATGAAAAATGATAAAATCATTACCATTTGCGCTATATTTTGTAATGTTCATGCATATCTCTCTTTAATTATATTTACAAACTTTTCTACCTCATCTTGAAGATGGGGCAAATCTCTTGAATTATCTATTACCCAAGTAGCAAGCTTTTTTTTCTCATCGATAGAGATTTGTGATTTAATCCTTCTTAGCGTTTCCTCTTTTGTAAAACCATCTCTTTTCATAAAACGTTTTAATTGGATTTCAAAAGGCACGTACACAACTACGCTTTCTTTAATATTATAACCTTTTTTTTCAAAAAATAAAGGTATGTCGATTAAATATGGAAACTTAAAACTATCTTGTTTTTTCGCTTTTGTTTGTATCTCTTTTCGTATTAAAGGATGTAAAAAATCTTCAAGTTTTTGTTTCATCTTAGAATCTGAAAATATTAATTTTCCAAGAGCAGTTCTATCCACTTTGGAATTCTTTATAAATCCTTTACCAAAAGTTTTTTGTATCCATTCTTTCTTTGTTTCTAAAATTTGATGGCTTATATTATCGGCATCAATAACTCTCATACCATTTAAACCAAGTAAAGAAGCAACCGTACTTTTACCAGTTGCTATGGAGCCAGTAAGTGCGATAGCGTAATCAAACATCATTAGTTTTTTATAAAACTAAGATATCTTTTTTTAATATAATTTCCCATAGCAAACGAGGCTATATGAATATCGCTATTATAATATTCAAGATTATCTAACATATCGGCTCGTTGTAAAATGATATCTGCTGTTGGATGATACTCTTTTGATGCCAAAAGAAGTGTCTCTCCGTCTTCTAAGTGGTAAGGCATAATAATCTTAAAATATTTTGCTAAAGATATCATCAGCTCTTTGTTTTCATCTATCTCATCAAGAGAATGATGTGTTGATACAAATATTCCATCATCCTTTAAAGTCCTACTTATGTGAGCAATAAAATCATCATGGTACTCATTCTCAGAAATAACTACATCAAATGAGCTGTTATCTATCACTTGTAGAAATTCTAGCAAAGGAGCTATATTTGTAATTGCAATATCACGATATCGTGATATTTCTTGCTCAATTTTTGTAGCATCATTACTTAAAATTAATATATTATTAGGTTCTTTATGAGTACATAATGGTACATGTACTATCATCTCTGGATATATGAAATCTTTCAAAATACTTCCTATTGTTTTTTCACCTATTGTATCAAATTTTTATTAAAAAATATTAAAAAACTATCACTGTAAATAATAATTAACTTATCTTTTTAATTATAATGGGTAAAATCATCCTAAAGTATGGTATTTTTGTACGTTTTTTATGAAAATACATAAGACTAACAAAATAGGAGCTTTCAATGTGGTCATGGATAAGAATTATTAGAATAATTATAGGCGCTATACTTATAGGTATTGGCTTAAAAACTGGTGTGTATTGGTGGTATCTTGGTATTATCCCAATATTTATGGGAGTTGCAAATCTCTGCCCTCTTTGTACATTAACTGGAAATTGTAAAGTCAATAAAAAATAGCCAGATTTTGGTATAATAGCATCACTAAAACTAGAGGATGTTTATGAGTAAAATCAGCTATAAAGATGCCGGTGTTGATATTAGTGCAGGTAATAAATTTGTTGAAAATATAAAACCGTTTGTAAAAGATACAAAAGTAGCTGGTGTGCTTGGTGGAATTGGCTCCTTTGCTGGTGCATTTGAATTACCGAGCGGATACAAAGAGCCTGTTTTATTAGCGGCTACTGATGGTGTTGGTACAAAACTGAAACTAGCAATTGAGTCTGGTATTCATAACACAGTTGGAATTGATCTTGTAGCTATGTGTGTAAATGATTTAATCTGTAATTTTGGTACACCTTCATTCTTTTTAGATTATTACGCAACAGCCAAACTTGATACTGATGTGGCTACTGCGGTGATAAAAGGCATAGCTGACGGATGTATAGAATCGCAATGTGCTTTAATAGGTGGCGAAACTGCTGAGATGCCTGGTATGTATAAAAATAATGATTATGATTTGGCTGGCTTTGCTGTTGGAGTTGCTGAAAAAAGCGAAATGAATAGAGTTAGCATGGTACGCAATGGCGATCAACTAATAGCACTCCCAAGTTCAGGACTTCATTCAAACGGTTTTTCACTAGCTAGGAAAGTTTTATTTGATAAAATGAAACTTAGTTTTGATTATAATCTTAATGGCACTTCATTAATTAATACACTTTTAACACCCACAAATATTTACGTAAAGACCTTTAAAACTTTTAAAGATAAAATAGTAGCTCTAGCACATATCACAGGTGGTGGTATTATAGAAAATTTACCACGTGTTTTACCTGATAATTTAATGGCAATAATAAATAAAAATAGTATAAAAGTACTTCCGATTTTTGATCTAATTGCAAGTCATGTTGAAGAAAAGGAGATGTTTAGAGCGTTTAATATGGGAGTTGGAATGATACTTATTGTTAGAGTCGGGGATGTTGACGATATTTTAACACAAATAGACGGCTCCTATCATATTGGCGAAATTAAAAATGGTAAAAGAAAAGCTATCTTAGTTTAAAAACTGATATACGCTAGTTTGCTATTGAATGGCTATACTATTTTATAAGAAAATATAAGGTCAAAACGTGATATCTAATGATAATGAAATTCATAAAATTGGTGTTATTATTTTAGGCTTAATGGGTGATGTTTTAATACGCACTCCAATCATTAAAAACTTACGAACCATGTTCGCAGATGCTAAAATAGTAGCGATTGCGGATAAAATTGGAGTTGAGATTTTAAAAAATAATCCTGATATAAACAAAATTATACAATTTCATCGAACTCCATCTAATAAATTAAAAAACAACCTTTTTAAAATCTATGATATCTGGCAAGTAAGAAAAGAAAAATTTGATATGCTTGTAAATATCTATGATGGTGGCTCATCTCCCATAGTTGCACTACTCTCAGGGGCAAAATACAGACTCGGTATCACCAATAAAATAAAAGGTGCGTATACAGTCACGCATACAATAAATAGGCAAAAAAATGAAAAACATCACATAGGCTTAAATTTTTTAAAGGTTTTGCTTCCCTTAAATAAAAAAATTAATTATGACACTACACCAATATTTACAGTAACAAAAATAGTTATAGACAACATAAAACAGCGATTTTTTGATATCAATTTTAATCAAACATACATGTTAAATATAGCCACGGGTGATCCTAAAAAAATATTTGAACTAAATAAATATTTTCAAATAATTCAATACATATATGATAAATATCAACTGCTCCCAGCTATTGTTTGCAATCCACAACAAGAGTATCTACAAAGAGATTTAATAGATAAAATCTCAAACAGATTAGATATACCATATATTATGCTACCCATTTTAAACATAGAAAAACTCGGCGCGTTGATGAAACTTTTCAAATTTATTATCACTCCAGATACTGGATTGTTGCATGTAGCTATTGCTTTAAACATACCAACATTAGCAATTTTTACATACACAAATCCAAAACTTGTAGATCCACAAAAACAAAATTTTGTATCATGTTTTATTCCAGTATATGCAAAAAATTTAGATAATTTATTTTTTGGAACAAAAAATATTGATATCAACTATCTATATAATAGAATTGACAAGCTTTTACCAAACTTTATAAGGTAAAAATTTACCATTCATGGTTATAACAACTCTATCTCCTTTTGGATTTTCTTTCTTATCAACAGATAGAGTAAAATCTATAGCACTCATAATTCCATCGCCAAATTTTTCATGAATCAATTCTTTAACAGTTAGGCCATAAACGCCTGCTACTTCATATAAACGATATACACAAGGATCAGTAGGAGTACTTCTTTCCCATGTTTTATAAGGAAACTCTTGCAATGTGTTCTCTATAGCGATATTTAATTTTAAATACTTACATAATTTTCGAGCAAATTCTGGTTTTAAGCTATTGCTTCCTAGGCATGCCGAAGTTACAAAAACCTCACTTAACCCTACAACTTTAGATATTTTTGCCCAAGATGTGCCTTTTTTTACTTTTGCTAAAATTATAGCTTCCGTCATTTCAACTTTTGTCATCATCCCACTCTCCCATATAATTTTTTTGTAAGAACACCAATAATATCAAAATATTTCTATACTTCACCTTATTAGTAGGGATCGGTATTACTAAAAAAATTGAGGAGATAATGGAATATGTAATAAGTAAGAGAAATATGATTTTATTTATAAAATGCTTGACAAAAGAAAATCATTATTGTAGTATTTTATTTAGCCTAATTAGCAATTAAGCTAAATAACTTTAATTGGTGCCTTTTATGGCTAATGACTGATACTGGCATAAAGTATTTACAAAACAAAGGGTATGTTATGATGGATAGCATGATAAAAAAAGAAAAAGATATGTGTAACTCTATGATGAACGGCATGGGTTCAATGGATGCTATGATGGCAAAAGGAAAAAGCATGTGTGATAATATGATAGGTTCTAGTACCTCATCTTCAGATGATAACTCATCATGTTCAAACACTGAGTCTAGCTCTTGTTCTACAGCACCAAAGAAAGATGATGAGTGCTGTAACTTATAATTAAAAAGGCTCTTTTTATCATAAGGACAAACTATGATGGAACAATGTAAAAAGATGTGCAAAAGTATGTCTGTTGAACAAAAGAGCGATTGTGTATCGAAAATGATGCCTAATTGTTTAGATTTTGTTTTAAATACTCTTAATACTAAAGAGTGTCAAATATTTGCAAAAGAGATGCAAAGTAAGTTGAATAAAATATTAGACAGATATATATCAAAATAATTATTGGATATGGGACTGTAACTAATTCTGTGTCAATTTGATAAAATAACACATGTGTCGATTCAAGTTATTAGATAGAGGTAAAGGTGAAGTTAGTGGCAATCATAAGTTTGATGTAGAGTGCGCTAAAGATAAGATAGCACATAGGCTAACAGCTCCATATACACCTCAAACCAATGGAATGGTAGAAAGTATTAAGAATGCCACAATCAAAACAGAAGACTATGATAATATTGAAGATGTTAAGAAAGATTTAAATAAGGTCTTGATGTTTTATAACTTCAATAAAAGACATGGTTCTTTAAGAAAAGAATTAAAAGTCAGAACTCCATTTGATGCAGTTCAAAGTTGGTTTCGTAAGCAAGCCTGAAATATTTAAGATTTCACCAGATGTGTTTCAAGATATTACTTTTGAAATGATACAACGTGGTGAAACTTGACAATTGAATCTGCTTAGACCTTATACAAGAGTTGGTAAATTTGAAACTAAACTATTTGTAAATTATTCAAGAATAGATAAAGCACTATCTTCAATAATTCTTGAAAGTTATCTCAAAGGTGTATCAACCAGAAAAGTAGAATCAATTGTTGGAGAACTGGGAATTGAGCTGAGTCATGAAACTGTGAGTAGACTCTCTCATGAGCTTGATGAACTTGTTACAGAATTTAAAACTTCTGATTTACAAGAGCATTACCCATATCTTTACATTGATGCTACATACCTAAAAGTATTTGATGGAGTTAGGTTTGTTTCATCAGCAGTAATGGTAGCAATAGGAGTAAGTGCTTCAGGCACTAGAGAAATTCTTGATATAACACTTATGGAAAGTGAATCATTCGAAACTTATACAGAATTCTTTGATGGACTAAAAGATAGAGGAATAAAAAAGATAGATCTTATTATTAGTGATGATCACAGAGGAATTAAAAAAGCTACCAAAGAAAGTTTCATAGG